>JBEIRZ010000194.1:0-8390 GCA_040375695.1 Planctomycetaceae bacterium | reverse complement strand
CCAGCGGGACCTGCACCAGATCGCCGATCGTCTGGCCGCGGAACAACACCGAAGCCGCGTCATCACGAAGCCGCGAACCGTCGCAGGTCGAGCATGCGATTTCGTCGACATACAGTTCGAGCTTCCCGCGCAATTGCGGCATCAACCGCGAGGCTTCTTCCAACGCCGGATAAAACCCTTTGAATTGGTATCGAAACAGCTGCGTCGCGCCGGGTGCAAAACCGAGTTTCGTCGCCCCGGTTTCTTCGCCGGCGTCGAGGTCCGACCGCAGAACGTCGATCCACTGCGGCCCGGTCCCATGAAACAACACCCGGCGCTGGGACATCGTCAACATTTCGAACGGCTGATCGATCGGGACACCTGTCGTTCGTGACAGCGCCCGCAACATCCCCTTCGCGATCGGGATGTCGACCCGTGGCCAAAGGAGCGACGCCCCATCCAACATCGTCGCTGCGAGCGACTTGAGCAGCGCCGCGGGGTTCGTCCCCCGCTGTGTCCCCAACCCGTCGCACTGTGGGCACCACCCGACCGCGCTGTTGAACGAAAAGTGGTGCGGCGTCAGCGGTTGAAACGAACGGCTGCAGCGGACGCAAACGAGGTGTTGGCTATGTCGCACCTCGTCCCATTTCGGTTCTTCCCGACCCGCATCGGCGAGGGCCACGTCGAGCACCCCGGCCGAAAGCGACAGCGCCTGTTCGATGCTGTCGCCGATCCGCGAGCGTTCATCAGGACCGACGATCGCGCGATCGATGACGACCTGAACCCGCTGCTGGCGACGCGGGTCGTAACCGGGGGCCTCGTCGATCGCATAGGTCCGGCCGTCGATCCGCAACCGTTGGTAACCGCTCGCCCGCAGATGCCTCCAGGGGTCGCTGGTGTCGGGACCGGGTTCGACCTCAACCGGGGCCATCAACAAGATCCGCGACCCTTTCGGCATCGCCATCACCTTGTCGATAATCTGGTCGGGGGTTTGCGTCCCGACCGGGATCCGGCAACCCGGGCAATGCATCTCGCCGAGCCTGGCCATCAAGATCCGCAAGTAATCGTAGATCTCGGTTACCGTCCCGACGGTGCTTCGCGGCGAATGCCCGACGTTCTTTTGTTCCAGCGCCACCGCGGGGGACAACCCTTCGATCCGTTCGACGATCGGCTTTTGCGCCTGGCCGATGAATTGCCGCGCGTAGGCCGACAGCGATTCGACGTACCGGCGTTGTCCTTCGGCGTAGATCGTGTCCATCGCCAACGACGTTTTGCCGCTGCCGCTGGGGCCGCAGAAGACGGTCATCGCGTCGCGAGGGATAGTTAGGTCGACATGTTTCAAATTGTGCTGCGCGGCACCCTGCACGATCAGGTGTGTCGCCGAGTGGGCTGGGGTCGGCAGACCGTCATTCGCGTTTCCTTTGGCCCCTTTCGACTTGAGCGGTTTCGCGGAATCTTTCCCTTTGGCACCTTTGCGTTTGGCACTTTGGGCCGAGGCTTCGAGGACCTTGGCCAGCGCCACCCCGGTGTACGACGACCCGACCTGGGCGACCGATTGCGGCGGTCCGATCGCGACGATCTCGCCACCCCCATCACCACCCAGCGGCCCCAAATCGATCACCCAATCGGCCGTCTTGATCACGTCGAGGTTGTGTTCGACGACGACGACCGTGTTGCCGCGATCGACCAGCCCGTGCAAGACCCTTAGCAACAGCGCGATGTCGGCGAAATGCAGCCCCGTCGTCGGCTCGTCGAGGATGTAGAGCGTCCGTCCGGTCGCCTTGCGGCTCAGCTCTCGCGACAACTTGATCCGCTGTGCTTCACCCCCCGACAGCGTCGGCGAGGGTTGGCCGAGCTTGAGGTATTCCAGCCCCACATCGACCAACGTCTGTAACGTCTCGGCGATCTTCGGGACGTTTTCGAACAGCCGCAGCGCTTCGGCGATGTCGAGGTCGAGCACATCGGCGATCGAATGCCCTTTGAATTTGACCGCCAACGTTTCGCGGTTGTAACGCTTTCCCGCACAGACCGAACAGGTCACCCAGATATCGGCCAAGAAATCCATCTCGAGCTTCTTTGACCCGTTCCCTTCGCACGCCGAGCAGCGGCCGCCGTCGACGTTGAAACTGAAGCGGCTCGCGGTGAAGCCGCGCGTCTTGGCGTCGGTCATTTGCGCGAAGAGTTCGCGGATATCGTCGAAGACTTTGACGTAGGTCGCCGGGTTGCTCCTGGGGGTCCGCCCGATCGGCGATTGGTCGATCGCGATCGTCTTGTCGAGGTGTTCCAAACCCTCGATCGAATCGTGCGCCCCGACCTCGGCTTCGGCCCCGTTCAATCGGTTGCGAAGGAGCGGTTCCAGGATGTCGCCGACGAGCGAACTTTTGCCGCTGCCGGACATCCCGGTGAAACAGACGAGCGTCCCCAACGGGATCGAAACGTCGATCCCTTTCAAGTTGTTGTGGCGTGCCCCGCGAAGGACCAGCCACTTGTTGTCCGCGGGAGGGCGGACCGATTCAGGGACCTCGATCCGTTTGGTCCCCGCCAGGTATTGTCCGGTGACGCTTTCGTCACACCGCTGGATCGCGTCGATGTCGCCGGACGCGACGACATGCCCGCCGCGGACTCCGGGGCCGGGCCCGAAATCGACGATCAGGTCGGACGCACGCATCGTCTCTTCGTCATGTTCGACGACGATCAGCGTGTTGCCGGCATCGCGGAGCCGCAGCAGCGTCCGGATCAGCCGGTCGTTATCGTGCGGGTGCAAACCGATCGAGGGCTCGTCGAGGATGTAGAGGACCCCGACGAGCCCGCTGCCGATTTGGCCCGCCAAGCGGATCCGTTGCGACTCGCCCCCGGACAACGTCGGTGCGCCTCGGGCCAGCGTCAGGTAACCCAGCCCCACGCCGCGCAAAAAACCGATCCGCGCCCGGATCTCCTTGAGCGCTTCCCCGGCGATCGTCTGTTCCGTTTCGGTCAGCCGCACGTCGCTGAAAAATTCGTCGAGCCGATCGATCGATAAGTCGCTCAATTCGGGCAACGACAAGCTCGGCTTATCCGCAAAGCCGCTGGCCCCCGACGTCAGCCGGACGCTGCGTGCCTGCGGGTTGACCCGCGCCCCGTGGCAATCGACGCAATCGAGCGTCTGCATCAGCTTTTCGAATTGGCGTAATTGCAGCTTGTTCTTGGTCGTCTGATAACGCTCGACCAATTGCGGGATCAAGCCGGCGAATTCGGTCAGCGTGCTTTTGCTCCGACCCTTGGCCCTTGCCTTGATCTCGATGACGCTGTCACCCCCCCACAACCAGACCTTCTTGGCGATCTCGGGCAGGTCGCGCCAGGGCTTATCGAGCATCGTGCCGGCGGGAAGGTCGAGATCGGCTTCGATCCCCTTGGCAACTGCCTGGTAATACCGCTTGCCGTAACGGCTCATGTCGGCCCAGGCCCCGAGCAACGACACGGCCCCTTTTTTGAAACTGAGCGATTCGTCGGGGATCAGTTTTGACGGGACGAAGGTGTAAAGTTCGCCGAGCCCGCCGCACCCTTGGCACATCCCTTGGGGGCTGTTGAAGCTGAAGAGTTGGGGCGAAGGGGGCTGAAAACTTTCGCCGCAAGTCCCGCAGGCATACTTCGCAGAAAAGAGGATATCCCCTTTGGGCGGCCCGGCCGAAGGTTCCCCTTTGGCCGTCGCCGAAACGATCAAGGTCCCTTCGCCAAGCTTTAATGCTTGTGAGATCGCTTCGTGCAACCGACCGGCGTCGCGTGATTCCGGGTCGATCCGTTCGATCACCACCTCGATGTTATGTCGGTATTGGCGGTCGAGCGTCGGTGGGTGGGCAAGGGCGAAAGTTTCGCCGTCGACCCGCACGCGGGCGAACCCCTGGCGACGCAGCTCTTCGAACAGGTCGCGGAATTCGCCCTTTTGGTTCCGGGCCAGCGGGGCCATCATCCATAGCGTCTGATCCGAATCGATCGCCATCACCCGCGCTTGGATCGAGGCTTGGGTCTGGGCCGCGATCGGCACATCACACGTCGGGCAATACCCCGTCCCGACGCGGGCGTAGAGGACCCGCAAAAAATCATGGATCTCGGTGATCGTCCCGACAGTACTCCGCGGGTTGTGCCCTGTCGACTTTTGGCTGATCGAGATCGATGGGCTCAAACCACTGACGTAATCGACATCGGGCTTGGGCATCTGCCCCATGAATTGCCGGGCGTAATTGCTGAGGCTCTCGACGTAGCGTCTTTGCCCTTCGGCATAAAGCGTGTCAAAGGCCAACGAGCTCTTGCCGCTCCCGGAGACGCCGCTGAAGCAGATCAATTTGCCGCGGGGCAACGACAGATCGACATCCCGAAGGTTGTGCTCCCTTGCACCTTTGACCGTGATTGAAGTCGTCATCGGCGATTCACGTCCCTGAGTTTGACCCCAACCAAAACCCGAGCATCCCAATCAGGTTCAAAATCGCATGCGCCACCACACAGGGCCACAACCGTCCCGTTTGGCGATAGAGGTACCCTAACCCGAGCGACAAGAAAAACAGCGGCACCGGCGCTAACCCTTGGCCGAAATGCATCATCGCGAAAACGACGCTCGACACGATCACCGGCATCCAGGACCAACGGAGCACCTCGTCGCGCCGGATCGTGTGCACCAGCGGCGGCGGGTCTTCGTCTCGATAATTCCAGAGCCGCGTCAGCTTTTCCAGGCCCCCCTGAAACAGCCCCCGGAACATGAACTCCTCGAACACCGGCGTCACGAAGACCACCCCCACGAACATGGATATAAACAGCAGCAACGAGCTTTGGCCCGAAAGCGTGTCGAAGACCGGGTGTTCGTATTTGACCAGCGAACTAAGCACCGTCGACAACAACATGACCGGGGGGATTAATGCCAAAGACGCGAGCAACCCCAATCGGATGTCGCTGCGGCTAGGCCACAACCCGAACGCGATCAACGCGCCGCGGTGGTGCAGCCCCAAATAGGTCAACAGACAGGCGATCACGAGCAGGCTCACCACGACCGAGCCCCAAGACATCGCGATCATCCCTTCGGGCGGAAGATTCGTGATCGCCGCCATGCCCTCCTCCAAATTACGTGGCTCCTCGCCCGTCCCCCAATGCTTTTGCACCGTGACATTTAATGAAACGGAACAGAGGAGCCACAGCCCGAAACAGAGGAAGAACTCGGAAAGGTTCCATGGGGCCGCGGGGCGGTCTTGCGGTTCGGCAAGCGGCAACTGGGCCGATAACCGCTTGCGGATCGGCCCCAACCATAACCAGCCGCTAGCCACAAGGGCCAACACAAACAGCGCATTGATGACGTATAAAATTGCAGACCCCATCGGCTTATTGCTTTTCCTCGCCTCGCAACACCCGAGCCGCCGCTAAGGTGTAATCAAGCCCCGAATAGATCGTGATCAAAACGGACCCCCAGATCGCCACGAGACGGAGCCCCAGTAACAGCGACGAGGGTGGGGCGAGGGCCATGCCCAACAGCGAAAAACCGACGGCGAAGCATTGCACCACCATCTTCCACTTCCCCCAGAAGGTCGCGGAGAAATCGCCGCCGGCACCTTCGATGATCCCACGCAGACTTGTGACCAACAATTCGCGGCCGACGACAATGACCGCCATCCACGCCGCGATCCCCGATTCGGGGAGCGCCACCAGCGCGATGAACGAGCCACAGATGATGATCTTGTCGACGAACGGGTCAAAGATCCGCCCCAGCTTCGTGACTTGGCCATATTTCCTCGCCCAGTAGCCGTCCATCCAATCGGTGCTCGCGGCCACGATGAAGACGATCAGGGCCGCCGTGTACGCTTTCGCCGGGATCAATGCGATCACCGCGATCGCTAATGCGAACCGGACCGTCGTCAACAGATTGGGAACGTTCCACGGTGATCCCGGTTTGCCGCTAGTTGTTGTCATCTCGCTCAGCGCCCGCCAACATTTCGACCCAAAGCGGCGATGACGCTCCGTCGCTCGACCCGCTGGGGCTTAGTCTACCACCCCCCGCGAAGTTGGGCAGTCGGGGTGGAAGAATTCGCTCCCTTGAAGGCGAAATGCGACCCAAGCTTCGTGCAATCGGATGCAGAAAATAGCCGAAAAACGAAGGATTGCTGCACCGATCGTACCAGACGCCCCCGGGTTGCGGATTTGTTAGGTGCGACACATTGGGAGGTGTCACCCATCAAGTCGTGGGGCAGGGCAATGACGGGTGACGTCGAATGATGATCGCAAAAAATCGTGGTTCGGCGGTCCCCGCCGTGGATGAAGAAGATGACGGTGGGGACCACCGTGCCACGATGTAGCCGTGCCAGAACAATAGCGACACTGCAGCTCATCGATGATCAGAAACCCAACTTAGGCGTCCGCCGATGTGCCGTGTCCAAGGTCCGTGTCCAAGGCCTGTGCCTCCGAGCAAAACCTTCGTGCCCTTCTTTGCTTCGTGTTAAAACCGACGTGCGCCAACCCCGCGGCGATCGCCACGTCTCTTTGCCTGCCGTCTCTCAAAACCACTGGATGCGTGCTTCGCGACTTCTCAACCGCGACGAAACCGTTTGCGGAATCTTCGCAACAATCCGCCAGCGGCAACCAATGCCCCAAGGCCCAACGTCGAGGGTTCTGGAACCGCACTCGGGTCGGCCGTCGTGGCGCCGAAAGAAATACCAACAGTGGGAAAGCTGGTAAGGGTATTTTTATATGTTAAGTTATTCCGAAACGTATTCAGCATCGTGAACCCGTTCGTGACGGTGTACTGGTTATTCGTTGTATTCTCTAAAAATCCAGTTGTCCGCCCCATCCCGATACTCACCGTTGGCGCGTAAAGGATCAGGGCATACGAGGTGCTCGATGCCAACGAATAAGAGGTGATATTCGTCAGTTGTGCCGATGTCAGATTCAGGGGGAAGGCCGTTGATGTCGTCGTCGGCTTTGTAAAATTTACCGTATCTCTGGCGTACTCCGTCGAGCCTGCAATCGCCGCGTTGTCTGCGATCGAGATCGTCGTGTCCCGCAAAGCGACCGTCAGCGATGCCGAGCCCGCTGTGCTAGTCGAAGTGTTCAACTCCAACTTGACCCAATCGATGTCAAACGGTCCTGAACTCCCCGTCGTGAAGGCGATGCCTATATTGTTGCTGAAATTAGTGCCACCGGGCCAATTGGCATTCGAATTCGGTGCGTTAGACGGTTTGACGTAGGTGATCGTCCCGCCCGACGCGACACCCGAGATCGAAAATGCGTTGATCAGCATCAACGCGAAAGTGACCTTCATAAGGCTTTTCAATTCAATCACTACCGGTCAGAGTTCAATGGACGCCCGAATCCCGTCGATGCGTAAAACGTTAAGCATCATCAGGCCAGTCGATCGGGAGTGCGCGAATCGATTCGTAAAAACGATCGGGCAGTGTAGTTTCAATGCTCTTCGCTTGATACCGGCAAACCCCCTTTTGATCAGAAATATTTCAATTTCTTTGGCGATTCGCGCGCAGCAGACGTTTTCGAGTTAAGCCTGCTAATTCCCCCACATCGCTGACGCCGTTTCTGTGGAAGGTTATTTACTTCGGCGACCCCCGATAAAACGCGGTACATGCGGTAAACGCGGCCGTTTCCTTGGGTTGTTGAATCGGTATCGGACATCTTTGTAAAATGTTCTTCGCGAGAGCCGATTCGCGATACTTGATTCCTTGGTTCCGATCACTTCGAGCGGCTCAGGTAGGGATTTAATCTACGGCTCTTGGTCGCGGGACGTTCGCATGCCTGATTGCCTGCGCTGCTGTGGGGATCAACTTCTAATCGCCATCCTTATTATTTTGCACCGCTCGCGTCGGGTTCTTACTTGGAGCTGTTTAACAGATGTTCATCTTCGGATGGGGCCCGCGCGACACGCTGGTCGATAGCGGGCAATTCGAGTGCCCGGTCTGCAAAAGGTCGGCCTCGTACAGCCACCTTCGCACACGACGCTGGATGACGTTCTTTTTCTTTCCGATCATCCCGATCTCGTCATCAACCGATTTCGTCCGTTGCCAGGGGTGTCAGAGCGTCATCCCGATCGACGCTTTCCTGGGGCATCCCGCGCCACCGGCCAGGCTATCTCGCCAAGCACTCTTTGCGATGATCTGCGGCCTCTTCGCGCTGCTCACCTTTTGCATCTTTCGCATTTCATTCCCCAACGCGTTGTGCGCGGTCGCCTTGGGTCACGTCGCGCTGCGAGACATCAAAAAGAATCGCCCCAACGTCGACGGCCGGTCGCTCGCCATCGCCGGACTCGCCTTCGGTTACCCGGCGCTGATCCTTTCGTCGATCATCGGCTGGAACACTTTTTTCGGTTCGCGCTGTTTGGGAAATGGCGTTGCCGCGGACCGATCGGGCATGGCCGCGGACGTTGCCGCCGATGAAGGGGCCTTTGGGGT
>JBEIRZ010000309.1:0-5525 GCA_040375695.1 Planctomycetaceae bacterium | reverse complement strand
GGGTCTTGGTCAACTTCGAGAACCACAAGCTGATCCGGCTGGATGATAAAACGCTCGCCACGCTGCAGGTCCTCCCCGAACCCCCGCCCTTACCGTGGGAACCAGGCGGCATCGGCGATGTCGATCGGCACGCCTGAGCACCAGACGCAATTGATCGATCAACCCGCGGGCTCGGGCCTTGGGGCCTTGCGCAGCGCTTTCCCGCTCAGCACCCCGGTGACTTGTCCCGCATAAACGGCCGGACGTCCGCCTACCAGCACATGCACGATCCCGAGGTTCGGCAAGTAAGGCGATTCGAAGGTCGCTTGGTCTTGGAACGATTTCGGGTCGAAGACGGCGATGTCCGCGACCAACCCTTCGGCGATCCTGCCGCGATCGGTCAGCCCCAGGATATCGGCCGGCAGCGAACTGGAGCTGCGGATCGCCTGGGCCAGCGTCAACACCTTCTCGCCGATCGCGTAACGCCCGATCTTGCGAGGGAAGGTGCCGAACGAGCGTGGGTGAGGCAACGCCGATGTCGGGACCTTGGCCCCGCCATCGCTGGCCGTCGCGACCCACTCGATCGGCATCGCCATTCGCATGTCGTCCTCGTTCATCCCGAAGTTGATCACCGAAGCGCCGCTGTCTTGTTGGATCCGGATCGCGATGTCCGCCGGTTCCGACTTTTCCAACGCCGCGACCTCATCGAGCGACTTGCCGATCCACGCGCGGTTGTGTTCGCAACTGACCAATTGGATCCGTTCGCTATCGGCCAACTTCGAGACGATCGACTTGCGGATCTTCGCCGTCGCTTCGGGATCGGAGAGACGCTTCTTCAGCTCATCGATCCCCCCTTCGCGTGACCAGTCGGGAAAGAGGGTCGCTTCCAGCGACGTGCTCGACGCGGTGTAGGGGTATTGGTCGGCGGTGACCCGCAAACCGCTCGCCCGCGCCTCTTCGATCCGACGCACGCCCAGCCGCAGCGATCCCCAGTTCGACTTGCCGCTCGCCTTGAGGTGCGAAATATGGACCGGCAACCCCGCCTCGCGGCCGATCCGCACCGCCTCGTCGATGCTCTCCAGCAGCTCCGCCCCTTCGCTGCGGATGTGACTGGCGTAGATCCCTTGATGCTTCGCGACGACCTTGGCGAGCTTGATCAGCTCTTCGGTCGAGGTGAACGTCCCGGGGACGTAAATCAACCCCGTCGACATCCCGAACGCCCCATCCCGCATCCCCTTATCGGCCAATTCGAGCATCTTGGCCAACTCTTGTTCGGTCGGTTCACGCCGCGACGATCCGAGGACTTCCTTGCGAAGGCTCCCTTGGGGGATCAGGTGTGCGACGTGCGTCCCCGCATGCTGTTTGTCGACCTTATCGAGAAACGTACCCACATCGACATGCCCGCTGCCGCAATTGCCGGTGACGACCGTGGTGCACCCCTGCAGCAAATAATTCGCGTTCAACCGGGTGTCGCGATCGAGGATCGGGTCGTCGCTGTGGTTGTGCAAGTCGATGAAACCCGGCGCTACGACCAACCCCTTGCAATCGATCTCGAGCTCCCCCTGAAGCACTCCCTGATGCCCCCCCTTAAGTTCACCCTGAAGATCCCCCTGGAATTCACCCTGAACATCGCCGGCCGCCGCGATCCGAGCGATCTTCCCATCGTCGATCCCGATGTCGCCGACTTGGGGCTCGCCACCATCCCCGCGATGGATCGTCCCGCCACGCAGAACCACATCATAAACTTTCGGTTCCGCTTCTGCCGATCGCAAAACGCATTGCTGCTGCACGCACATCGCGATCGCGAGCACGATAAGTAAATACCGCGTCATGGTGCCGGTGAATCGCCGAATCATGCGTCTGCCTCTGTTTGTCGATGAACCGCCGCCGGGTTCGGATCGATATCGAAGCGATGAGCATCGCGCCTACCGATCGTTGCCCCCAACATCCTTCCTGAAATCGGACCTCATCAATAAATTACACGATCCGAACCGCCCGCGGTTGCGGCGAGGAGAGGCGAAAGCGACGGCGTGAAAAATGACGCCGAATCACACGAAGCCCAAGCATCAGGGACGACAAGTAACCCAAGGGGCTTCGCATCAGCGGCGACTTTTTTTAAAACACGGAGTCACAGAGAACACAGAGAAACCGCCATGCGCAACTTCTCTGTGTCCTCAGTCTCTCTGTGTTTCAAATCCGACCCTGGCAGATCGAGCCTGGGGCAGTTGTCGGTTCAAGCGTTAGCCTAACCCAAGGGTAACCAAGGGGCTTCGCATCTGCGGCGACTATAAGACGCTCTGTCACCGGCCCCTCGGCTAAGGACGCCTCCTTGTCACCGCTGACGATCAACGAGCGAGCCGATCTGATCGGCCCATCACCGAGTCGAAATGGTAGGCGCCCGTTGCTCCCCTCCGTTCCGATTCGTGGCTTTACCCCCGTTCCGGCCCGTGGCCTGCCGGGTTCGTGGCCTGCTCGGGCCGAGCGTTCGCCTTACGGCCGAACCCGTTTCGCGTTATGGTGACCGATCTATTTCCGCTTTCAGTTGATGTTAGGTCGATCGGCAGTTCGCGCATTTGTAACGAAAGGCACGAATTCGCACGCGGCGAACCGGTGCCGAATCGTGTCATTTCCCATGAAAGGTCAATGATGACTTGTTGGAACTCAACCCGTTGTTCTCCGTTTTTGCAAGTGTCGGCCTTCGCGGCATTTCTGATCGCACTTGCCCCTTCGCTAACAATCGGGGCCGATTGGTCGATCCCATTCGCCGGGAATGTTTTTCGGATAGCGGACGGTGATGGCGATGAGCGAATGCGATCGCGCGACGGGTTGCGATGGGGTAGCGTCGATGACGTCTTCGCGATCCATTTTCATCTCGATCGACCGGCGACGGTGAGGCTCGCCTTATCGGCCAGTGTCCCCGATGGGGCCTCGAAAATCGGTGTGCGATGCGCGGGCGAATCTTGGACGGTCGGGCTAAAGGGGGATTCGAAGTCACGCCACGATGTCGGGACCGTGACGATCGCAAAACCGGGGTATGTAAGGGTCGAGATCCGCGGGGTCGAGAAGACGGGTGACCACTTCGCCCAATTGAACGACCTGATCGTCGCTTCCGACACCCCAGGGCTGACCGTCGATTACGTCCGCGATAACGAGGGGAACATGTTTTATTGGGGCCGTCGCGGCCCATCGGTGCATCTCGGTTACGTCGTGCCTAAAGACAAGAAGCTCCGTTTTTCTCATACCGAAGTGACGGTCCCCGAAGGCCAAGACGCGATCGGATCGTTCTTCATGGCCAATGGTTTTAGCGAGGGTTATTTCGGGATGCAGGTCAACGGCCCCGATGAACGTCGGATCCTCTTTTCGGTTTGGAGCCCTTACTCGACCGACGACCCGACGAAGATCCCGGTTGACCAGCGGGTCGTTACGCTGGCTAAGGGTCCGGGCGTTCGCGTCGGCGAATTCGGCAACGAGGGATCGGGGGGCCAGAGTATCCTCGTTTACCCTTGGAAAGCGGGTGTGACCTACCGTTTTCTGACCGAGGTTGTGCCCGATGGCGAAGGGAACACGACCTACACCGCTTGGTTCGCGGAGAAGACCGAAGACAAGTCGGGGGCTTGGCGGTTGATCGCGAGTTTTAAGCGTCCCAAGACCGACACGACGCTGCGTGGATTTCATTCGTTCCTCGAAAGCTTCGAACCGGCATCGGGGCACATCGGTCGCCTCGGGAATTATGGCAACGTTTGGGTTCGAGACGTCGACGGGGAATGGCACGCTTGCGCCAAAGCCAAGTTCGGGATTGACGCGACCGGGTCCGGCCGCCATCGGCTCGATTACGCCGGCGGTGCCCGAGGGGACCATTTCTTCCTTCGGAATTGCGGCTTTTTCGATTCCGATGTGAAGGAAGACGCGACCTTCGTCCGCGATGTATCGACCGAGGAATCGCCGCAGATCGACATCGCTTCCTTGCCACGAGGGTGATCCCGTGAACGAGCGAGAAGCATCTTGGCCTGCGGTGCATTCCCTCGCCAAGGTCCGCTGGGTCGATCCGCCTCATCCGGCCACGCTTGACGTCGATCTGTTGACGAACCAATGCCGCATGTCGCAATTCAAACGGGGTGGGCCGGGGGGGCAACATCGCAACAAGACCCAGACCGCGATCCGTTGGGTGCACGAACCGACGGGTGTCGAAGCCCAAAGCAACGAGTTTCGTGAACAGGTCCGCAACCGAAGCGTCGCGCTGCGCCGCTTGAGGATCCAGCTCGCCATCGACCTGCGAACCCGTTGGGACGGATCGATCGAGCCGCTCGATAATCGGCAACCGATTGATGTCAGCACCGGGTCGCCCGAGTTGATTGTCCCTCAAGGGCTCGATCGGTTGCAGGGGCCAAGTGCGCCGCAGGGGTTGCGAGTTTCCCCCGATCACACTGCCTACCCTGCAGTGCTCGCACAACTACTCGATGACCTGTATCGCAGCGGTGGGCAACCGAGCCTGATCAAATCGATGTGGGGCGGGTCGTCTTCCGGGATCATCCAATTTCTCAGCGACTTGCCGACGGCGCTCGCCGAGGTGAATCGGTGGCGTGCCCACTTGGGGATCAAGCCTCTGCGGCCGACTTGATCCTGGCGATCAGCGCGATCCCCGCAAACGGCTCGCTGATGTTACACAACGATACAAAGTTGTCCGTAAAGTAGAATAAAATCGCAATCAATTTGTGGTACAATGGTCGCTCGGGACCGTCGAAGGCATTGGATGCCGCCGCGGTCTTGACCCTAGCACGTTTTTTGGGGGCGAAGATCGCAGCCCCGTTTTGGGGCCCGCCGATGCGACCGAATTCCCGGATTAATGCCCGATCGTTGTTCGCGTCTTTTGCCGCGAGTCTCGCCGCCCTGTTCGTTTCGACCTGGGCGAAGGCGGATGAGCCCGCTTCGGCTTCACGCGAAATCGAAGCCGAGCGGTTTCATAAGCAGGTCGAACCGATCCTGCGTGAACATTGCTACCCTTGCCATTCCCACGCCGCGGGTCAGATGGAAAACGGCTTAGCGCTCGATTGGAAGAGCGGTTGGGTCGAAGGTGGGGACCGCGGCCCGGCGGTCGTTCCTGGTAAGCCTGACGAGAGCCTGCTGGTCCGTGCGATCCGGCATGTCGACCCCGACCTCAAGATGCCCGAACAGCAACTCGATCCGGCCGAGATCGAGACGCTCGTCGAGTGGGTTCGTCGTGGGGCGTTTGATGATCGTGAAATCACGCCGCTCGCGAAGGATGCCAAGCCCTGGTGGTCGCTCAAGCCGCTCGTTTCGCCGCCGATCCCTGGCGCGATCCGCCCTCTCGAATCGGGCACTGCCGAATCGGGCACTGCCGAATCGGGCACTGCCGAATCGGGCACTAGCGAAACGGGCACCGCGCGAGTCGATGCGGACACGCCCACGACGCACCCGAGCGATGCGTTTGTCTTTGAAAAACTCGCGACGGCGGGCCTCGATTTTTCGCCCCCCGCCGAAGCTCGCGAATTGATCCGACGCGTTCACTTTGACTTGGTCGGGCTGCC
>JBEIRZ010000178.1:0-9008 GCA_040375695.1 Planctomycetaceae bacterium | reverse complement strand
CTTCTGGACCGCGTCGTTGGGAGAGGTGGATTTGTCCCGCCACGAAGAGGGCTTCGGCCAATTGCGGCGGTGAGAACGCCGCACGTTCGGCTTCGATCAACTTGATCCCATCGTCGGGTTGGCCGGCCGCCGAACGTGCCGTCGCGGCGCGAATCACCCAGAGGGGCCACTGGGGTTTTTGTTTGGAGGCGGGGTCGTCGAGCAGCTTGGCGTACTGTTCGACCGATTTGGCGGGGTCGCCCGCGGCGAGTTCGGCCTCGGCAACGATGTAGCGGACGTCAGGGACGAGTGAGTCGTTCGGGAATTTTTCGAGGAACTCGGAACCGAGTTCGAGGGCCGCACCGGCCTGTCCGAGGTCCAACGCTGCGAACGCGGTGTTGTAAAGTGCCCGCGGCGCTTCGGGGGCTTGGGGTGCGACACGGTAGAGGTCGGCAAACAGCTGCATCGCTTCGGCGGCCTTTCCGGGCAAAAGCATGGTCGCTTCGGCGAGGTCGAGCTTGAGCGTGTTCGCGTAGGGCCCTGTCGCCCCGGCGTCGAGTTGCTGTTTCGCGACGGCCGCGGCTTCCTGTGGTTTGCCGTCCCGCAGCGCGATCATCGCCAACCAGTGGGCCGACTCGGTCGATGAGGCGGGGTCTTTGAGCGACATCACCCGCTGGAATCGCTTGGAGGCCTCTGGCAAATCGCCGGCACGATAGGTCGCCTGGGCGGAAGCGAGCATCGCGGCCCCCGCGTGCGGCGAGTCGGGAAACTCTTTGATCAATCGCTCATAAATGGCGGACGCCTCTGCGGGCCGTTCGGCCTGGACGAGGGCGAAGGCCTGTCGCAGCAAAGCGTAAGCTTGTTGCGGCCCCGGGGCACTGGCTATTGGTTCGAAGTAACCGATCGCCTCGGCGAACTTCTTCTGAACGATGCTGGCATCCCCCATGCGGACCTTGGCATCGGCCTGCAGACGCGGGTCTTGGCAACCGTCGATGACCGCGCGATAGGCCTGCATCGCGTCATCGAAACGACCGGCATCTTCCAGCGCGATCCCGCGAGCGAAGATCGCTTCGCAGCGAAGTGGGGATTCTTTGGCCGATTCCAGAGCCAGGAGTTGGTCGTAGAGCTTGATCGCGTCTTCCGTTTTACCCAACGCGTAAGCCGCCTCGCCGCCGTAGAATAACGCGCGGTCGAGAAACTTGCTCATCGGCTTTTCACGGATCAACGTCTCAAAGGCGGCAAGGCTCGCTTCCAGTCGTTTTGCGTCCCGCCGTTCGCCACCCCCCGCGGCGGCGAATTGGCACCAACCCAGGTTGACCAAGCTCTCTTCGCGAATGTCCGAGTTCGGGTCGGTGACGGCGCGGGCGAACGCGTCGGCGGCCAAAGCGTAGTCTGGATTTGCCTGTTGCATGTAGCAAACCCCCAGGTAATGCGATGCCTTGGGGATGAGCGGTTCTTTGGGGTATTCCGCCAAGAACCGTTTCCACCCTTCGATCGCCAACGGGATCGCCCCGTTCGTTTGAAAATTGGCTGCGTCGGCATAGGCCGCCATCGCCTTTTCATTCACCTGATCAGCCGGCGCCGCTGGCTTCGCACCCGCGGGGGCTGGGGGTTTGGCAGCGGCTGCTGTCGGAGCAGCCGGGCCTTTAGGCTCTTTCGCCCCCTTCGGCCCTTGGCCGAGGGCGGGTTGATACGAAAGCAGCGCGTGCCCGATGAGGATCGAGCAGAAGAGCGTGATCGTGATCCGGCGGTTTTGGCAAAAAACCGCAAGGAATGGCGGGGGTGACTGCGATGGCATTGCGATCTATCTTTTAACGCAGGACGAAACCAGCCCCTCATTTTACCCCGCTCCGTAAGGGTCGCAAAGGACGAAACCGGGTTCTCCCTCCTTTAGGGATGTGGCGAAGTCCATTTGTTCGGCTCGATCGCTGTGGCTTGCCTAATCGATAGTTTTGCGTCGGGGGAGAGGTCACGGCTTTCGAAGAGAAACATTCGTTAAAGTAATCCGACAGATGCCGCCGTGCGGCCCTCCAAGGGTCTTGGGGTCGCGGGGCAATCCCGCTACTGAGGGTCTCGATGCTCGACTTATATGACAAGGTTTCGGAAGCCCGAGAGCAGATTCGCAACCGCTGGGACCGTCGCCCTCAGGTCGCGATCGTTTTGGGGACGGGCCTGGGAGGCGTTGTCAACGAGATCGAGGTCGAGGCGATTATTGACTATGCCGAAATCCCTCACTTCCCGATTTCGACCGCGACGAGCCACCGCGGAAGATTGGTATGCGGTACCCTGCTCGGCGTGCCGGTCATCGCCATGGACGGGCGGATCCATTTCTATGAAGGCTATCCGCTCAAGCAGATCACTCTGCCGGTCCGCGTCTTCCGCTCGCTCGGCGCGGAGCTGCTGGTGTTGTCGAACGCGTGCGGGGGGATGAACCCTTACTTCTCGTCAGGCGACATCATGGTGATCGATGATCATATCAACCTGATCGGTGACAACCCGTTGATCGGGATCAATGACGATCGACTGGGGCCAAGGTTTCCGGACATGAGTGAGCCCTACGATCGGTTTTGGATCGATCGGGTTCGGGGGATCGCCAGGCGGCATGAGATCGATTTGCATCAGGGTGTCTTTGTTGCGGTCGCCGGCCCGAATTTGGAGACCCGTGCGGAGTACCGATTCTTGCGGACCATTGGCGCCGACGTCGTGGGGATGAGTACCGTCCCCGAGACGATCGTTGCGGTACATTGCGGGTTGAAAGTGATCGGACTATCGGTGATCACCGACATGTGTTTGCCTGACGCGCTCAAGCCGGCCGAGATCAGCGAGATCGTCAGGGTCGCGGAGGAAGCGGAGCCAAAGCTCGCCTTGCTAGTCCGTGAGGTCGTCCGTGAGGTCGGCATGACGCGGATCGCGTGACAGCGTGAGGTGCCGAGGCTCGGTGCGCCCGCGACGAGGGGTTAAGGATGGCAGCCGGTGTTGATGCGTGAGGCGATCGATGATGCGACCACGAGCAGGTGTGACGGACCAGACGTTGGGATCGGCGATCCTGCACGTGAGTTCTCGGACCCCCTTAGTCCCCCGGGTGGCGATCGTATTAGGGAGTGGGTTGGGGGCTTTGGCCGATCGTTTGGCCGATGCGGTTGCGATCGGCTATGACTCGTTGCCAGGCTTCGGCAGGCCGATGGCGCGGGGCCACCGTGGCGAGTTGATCCTGGGGATGCTGGGCGACATCCCGGCCGTGATGATGGCCGGGCGGTTGCATCGTTACGAAGGGTATCGCGATGAGCAGATCGTTCTTCCCATCAGGTTGATGGCCGCGATGGGGGCCGAGATCCTGATCGTCAGCAATGCCGCCGGCGGCTTGAATCCTTTTTTGCGGGTGGGTGATCTCGTCGTGATCCGCGACCACATCGACTTGGCCTACCGCCGAGGATCGTACCTGTCGGTCGGGACCGATTCCCCCAGGTACCCGAGTCGGGAGGTGTACGATCCCGGGCTGATCGATGTGGCGCTGGCGGGGGCTAGGGCTGGCGATTTTCGTGCGGTCGAAGGGGTCTATTTGGCGACTTTGGGGCCGACTTATGAGACCCCTGCCGAGTACCGGATGATGCGTCGGCTTGGGGCGGACGTTGTCGGCATGAGCACCGCACCGGAGGCCCGCGTCGCCGCGGATTTGGGTTTGCGCGTCTTGGGGTTGTCGGTCGTGACTAACGTAGCGAAGCCCGAACGCGGATCAGCATCGGCTGACCTGCCGACGACCCATGACGAGGTCTTGGCGGTCGGCCGTGGGGTGGTCGACAAGGTGTGCCGGATCATCGATGAGGTCATGCGAAGCGGAATCGTGTAGACTGAGATCCCGAGTCCGTCCACCAGTTCACCTGCCGCCGCCGGTGGCTTTGCGAGATCGATCGAAAGCGAGGTCCCAGATGTCAAACGTTTCCTTCCGGCCCCTATTCTGCTTCTGCCAAGGTTTTGTCGCAGTCGTCGTGTGCTTGTCGGCGTTGGTCATCTCTTGGGGAGGCCCGGCGATCGCGCAGGAAAAGGAATCGGCTGCCGTCGTGGCCGAACCGCCGACGCGTGATGAGATCATCACGATGATCCGCGAGCGGCGATTTGCCGACGGCTTGCAGCGCTTGGACGATGCCTTGGTCGCCAGTCCGAATGACTATTCCGTGGGCGTCTTGTACTACAACCTCGTGATGGCGATCGGGAACGACAAGTCGGACGATTCGCTGGCGATGCTCCGCTCGATCCTGCAGCGTCATCGGGAAGCGCCCAACCCGGGGGTGGGCAACGTCATCGCTTTGGCCGCTGCGACGGAATCGATCTTGCTGCGAGACGAGTCGCTGTCGTTGGAGGACAAGCTGGCGCTGCTCGATCGGCTTGATGAGAAGACGGTGGGTGGCAACCCCATGTTGGAGATGCCTCGGCGAACCGCCATGAACCGCCGCGTTATGTTGCTGCTCAGTGCGGACAGGAAGGAAGAGGCGTTGGCCAAGCTCGAAGCGTTGGTCACGGAATCGAAGGCGGATCTCGCTGGGAAGTCGCCCACGGCGATCGCGAAGTTCGTCACGGCCGTGCAGACGTTTCAATCGCTCGGCGGGACGGCCTTCCCGGAGCGGGCCGCGGAATTGATGGCCGAAGCGCAGGGCGCGACGTCGGAAGCGTTCGCGGCAGAGCAGGTCGATCCGCTGGTGATGAACGCGTTCTTCATGCTCCGTTTGAGTCATGCGAACATGCTCGCCCGGACCGATATTGATATGGCGGAGAAATTGCTTAACGAGCTCGGAGAGGCGCTCGAATCGGCCCCGACTAAAGTCGGTGAGCAAAACGCCCGAGCGGTAGATGGTTACGCACGTTCGGTCCAGCAGCTTCGTTCGCGGGTCGCAGCGACCAAAAAGATCAACGCCATGATCGGGACGGAGGCCCCCGAGATCGATGCCGAACACTTCGTCGCCGGCGAGCCGCTCTCGTTGGCCGATCTCCGCGGCAAGGTCGTCCTGATCGATTTTTGGGCCGTCTGGTGCGGGCCTTGCATCATCACATTCCCGCATCTGATCGAATGGCACGAGAAGTACGCCGATAAGGGCTTGGTGATCCTCGGGGCGACGCGGTTCTATGGTTACCGGTGGGATGAAGAGGCCGGTCGTGCGGTCCGAGTTGAGGAGGAGACCTCTGCCGAGCAAGAGTTAGCGATGTTGGAGAAGTTTCGGGAGTCCCACGGCTTGAAGCACCCGTTCTTTGTCACCCCGCCACAGAGCGATTTTCAGGCGGCCTACGGGGTGACCGGGATCCCGCACGCGGTTCTGATCGACAAGGCAGGAAAGATCCAAATGATTCGGGTCGGCTCTGGCGAGGCCAACGCGAAGGATCTGGAAGCGAAGATCGAGGAACTTTTGGGGGGCTGATCATCGGGCCGCACTGGTGTCAGGCGACATCGCCCAGGTCGAGGACTTCGCCATAGCGCCGCAGGACCTGGCGTTTAAGGCCTGCCGCGGATGGGTCGTCGAGTTCGGGATCGATGTCGATCAGCTCTTGGGCGATCTCGCGAGCGACCGAAAGGATCGCTTCGTCGCGGACGAGATCGGCGATCCGTAGCGGCGGCATGCCGCTTTGTCGTTCCCCCAAGAGGTCACCCGGCCCTCGCATCCGGAAGTCGGCTTCGGCGATGGCGAAGCCATCCTGGGTTTCGGCGAAGGTCTTGAGCCGCTGGTTGTCAGCCGGTGAGGCTTTGCCGTCGGTGAAGAGGCAGACGTGTCCGTCGAGGCCCCCTCGCCCCACCCTGCCCCGTAGTTGATGGAGCTGCGCGATCCCGAACCGTTCCGCCCCAAGGATCGTCATCACGGTAGCGTTCGGTACGTCGATCCCGACCTCCACGACGGTGGTGGTGACCAAAATTTGGGTTTCGCCCTGAACGAATTTCTCCATGGCGTTCCCCTTTTCTTCCGCCGACATTCGGCCGTGGAGTAGCCCGATGCGGTAGCCGGCCAGCGGTCCCGCGATGAGTTGTTCGAAGGTGGCGAGCGCGGACGAGACGTCCTCGGGTGACCCCTCATTCATTTCCGAACCGATGTCCGTCTCTTGAAGCAGGGACGGCGGTTCGGCGGTCGGCGGGGCGGGGACCGATTCGGCCCGCGCGACACGGGGTGTGATGACGAAACCCTGGCGGCCCTGATCGAGTTGTCGGGCGACGAATTGCCACCACCGATCCCGCCAAGCGTCTTCTGCCAAGTAGGTGCGGGTCGCCCCGCGGCCGGGCGGTTTTTGCCTCAGGGTGCTGACGTCGAGGTCGCCGAAGAGCGTCATCGTGACCGTCCTGGGGATCGGCGTCGCTGACAAGACGAGGTAGTGGGGGTCGGCGTTCCCTCGGCGCAGCGCTTTCCGCTGGGAGACGCCGAATTTGTGCTGTTCGTCGATCACGCACAGCCCGAGTTTCGCGAAGCGGATCTCGCCATGCAGAAGCGCTTGAGTGCCGACGAGAACATCGATTTCTCCTTCCGCGACCTGCCTCAACACCTCGCGCCGCTTCGAGGGCGAAAGCGATCCGCAGAGCAGCCCGATCCGAACGCGGCTATGCGCGAGCGCTTGGGTCAAGGTGCGGTGGTGCTGGCGAGCTAGGACCTCGGTCGGTGCCATCATCACCGCCTGGTGCCTGTGGGCCACGGCCAGCAGCATCGCGTATTGCGCGACCACCGTCTTACCGCTACCGACGTCCCCCTGCACCAAGCGATTCATCGGGAATTGTCTCGACATGTCCTGGCCGACCTCCGCGATCGCCCGTTGTTGATCCTCCGTCAGGCGGAAAGGAAAGCGGTTACGGATCCGTGAATCGATCAGGGGTGTCGGCGGGAGAGGTGGCGCCGATAGCGCCGTCGTTAAACGTCGTCGCCGCAGCGCCAGGGCCAGTTGCAAGACGAGCAGCTCTTGGAAGATCAGTCGCCGTTTCGCCCCCTCCAGCGTCGATGCGTCGCTGGGGCGATGGATCTCGCGCAGCGCCTCTGCGATGCCGAGCAACGGCGGAGACATCCCTGGCAAAGTCCCTTCGATCCGCGAGCCGGCGGTCGCTCGCAAACGGTCGTCCAGGACCTCTTCGATCGTATCGGCAAGGGCCGATGTGACGGCGGCGGTGACCCGCCGAAGGTCGGACTGACGTAAGCCCTCCACCAACGGATAGATCGGTAAGATCTTTCCTGACGGGAGCGTCTCGTCGTCCTGCAAGACGGTGACCTTCGGATGGACGAATTCCATCCGCAGGCCATTGAGCTTCGGGACACCCGAGATGAGCAGACGGTTCCCACGACGGAGCTGTTCGACGCGATGCGGCTGGTTGAAGAAGAGCAGTCGCACCGCCCCCTGCTCATTTTCGACCACAGCCCCGACGATCGATTTGCCCGGCGGGCGAGTGTGACGCTCGACCTCGGTAACCCTGCCGATCAGCGACGCCGGTTGGCCTTCGCGAAGGGAGTCGATCGCCATCCGTTCGGCGGGGTGCTCGTAGGATCGCGGGAAACAGAACAGGGCATTCCCCGCGGTGTGGATCTGCAGACGCCGCATCAACGGGGCGCGAGCCGTCCCGGCCCCCGGGACGAATTGGATATCCGTCCCGAGTTGCATCGCTGTCGCGGCGGGCGGGATCGGATGTGGTGCAGGGCCTTCCGGGTTCACAGGGGAGCGGTGGGGTTGGGAGTGGTTACCGAAGGGGCGATTCGGTCGAACGGAGTTGCTCTCATTGTAACGAATGTCGACGCGTGTTTACCGGTTGATAACTCGACTTGCCAGGGGGGGCCCAAAACTGGTAGTCCCCGACTGATTTCCCAATTCGGGGGGCTGGGACGCCCGTTAAGGATTGATTCGCGCAAACCTATTCCAACCTTTTCTCTCCAACCAGGGGACGCGCTCGATGGATCGCTGGCGACTTCAAATCGCGGCTTCGACACTTTTGGCGTCGATGGTGATGTCGACCGCGGTGGCTCAGGAGCTTGCCGATTTGATCCTCGGGGCGAAGCCCCCCGCACCCGCCAACTCAAAACTCGAAGGCCCTGTCGAAAAGGTCGATCGCGGCGGGAGTTTGCCTACGGCGCAGGGACTGTCCGAACTGATTCGCGGGGCAAAACCGCCTGACGCTATGGTTCCCCGGGAGGAAACGCTACCCGAAAGAGCTGACAGGGCGATCACCCGATCGGCAGCGCGGGAGCTTTTCGATCCGCTCGCCGATCTGGCCCCTGGCATCGTACAAGCATCGCTTGAGGAAGGCCCATTACCAGGGCTTGAAGAAGGGATCGCCGAACCGACCCGCGCGATCGGAAGGGTTGAGGTTGTTAACTCCGGTCCTGTTGCTGAGGAGGGCCCATCCGCCGTTATGGTTGTGTCGCCGAGCCCGACGGTCGCCCCGAGCGTGTCGAACGAACCGGACATCTGGGTGAACCTACCTGATCCTGGGTTGGAGTTGGGTCCCGGCGGTCTGGGTGGACCCGCGGTGACGAGCAATGTCGGGATTGCCCTTTCGGGAAACCTCTCCCTGGTCGCGTTGGCGAGCACCAGTCGGCCGTTCGTGCCTTGGAATCCGCTCTTCATGATGCCAGAGTCGCCGTTTGGTCTCAGCACCAACGGTTTAGAGTTGCATGGTCGCCAGAGCAGTTTGCAAGCCGCTTTTCGTGGCCCGTCGCTCGCGGATTGGGAGACGGGTGGGTTGATCAAGCTATTCCTGCAGGCGGGCAGTTTGACATCGGATACGTATGGGGTCCTGCCCGTTGTCGCTTTTGGTGAGATCAAGAATGAGGCATGGCGGGTTTCCGCCGGGCTTCAACCCGACCTCTTTGCCCCTCGCGACCCGACCGTTATCCCGACGGTGTTGTTAGGCGGTTCGGGGAACCCCGGGACATTTCGCGGCCAATTTCGCATCGAACGAACCCTACGACCCAGTGACAACTTTCAGAGCAAGTGGCAATTCGCCCTAAGCGACCCGCTGACGACCGTGTTGATCGACAACACCCGCAGGACCACCGAAGGGAACGGTTGGCCGAATGTCG
>JBEIRZ010000109.1:0-12975 GCA_040375695.1 Planctomycetaceae bacterium | reverse complement strand
GAGCTGATGATTTGAGGATCGACCGCCGAGTCGTTCGAAGCGGTTGGGTTCGAAAAGGCGGGCGGGACGAACTTGGCGAACGACTGTCGGACCTTGACGGGTTGCATCTGGAAGGTCGGCACGGGGACGGGGTCCTTAAGCCGAGTGCCGACAGGCGCATCGGTCGCGGGACGAATCACCACGGGGATCGCGGCGTGTCCCGTGGGCCCGACCGCGACAACGGCGACGATCCCGGGGCGAGCCTTGAAGGTGATCAAGCCCGAAGCGTCCGGTTCCGCGACGATCGGCTTGCCCTTGGGTCCGACGAGCGTGATGGTCGCTTCGGAACGGGAGCTGATCGGCCAACCGTCGTTATCGAAGAGCTGGAGAGTGACTTGCGAATCGGTCGGAGTCACATAGGCGACAGCCTTATCGATCACCACGTTGGAAGTGATTTGCCGCTTCGACTCGTTCAGCTTCGCGTCGCGATTGGGATCGATGCGAGACGGTTCGGCGCTCATCGCCAGAGACGAGCCAACCAACAAGGTCGCCAGGTTCGCGACAGAAGCGGCGACGAACGAACTGAAAGGTCTGGTCATCCGACCGTTGGGTCGAACCTCTGAACGAGTACCTTTGCCTAGGCTGCGAGACCGCATGAAAATCCTCTCATCGGAAAGCACGAAGATGATTGCAATTCCATCACCGGCGTAAGGTACTGATTTCAGGCCTTGGTGGCAGTGACTTACCCCCTGAAATGGCAAAAAAAGTGGAAGAAAATAAAGTTTTTTTCTCTGTTAGACCTTGCATTCCCAAAAAGTCGTAGTCCAGATCGCGAGCTAGGCAAGCTGCGCAATATGCGCAATTGCCGGTCGGTTTTGTGTCGGTTTTGTGTCGGTTGATGCGAGGTTGGTTAATGCTTGGCGGCGAGATGCGTGGCGGATGCTAGCAGCGAACGTTTGTCCGGCGCTAGTATGGTTGTTTCGCCTGGGGTGATGATCGGGTGATCGGGAGCGACCTTCGATTCTCGACATTGACGCTGGGGGGGAAAATGTTCTAAACCCTCGATCTTGTAGATGGGACGGATCGCAGCTTGGTCACCGAAACAGGGAAGGGAAAAGATGTACTGGAAGTTCGCTCGTCCGCTTTCTGCGGGATGCACGTTGTTGAGTTTGGTGGTGTTGGCGGTCGGGTGCGGCAAATCGGAGAGCGGCGCGACGGCGGACGCTTCGGCCAGCGGCGGCGCGAAGGCGCAGGGGATCATGTCGTCGGCAGCGGGTGACATGAGCGGTGCTGTCGATTCGGTGTCGCAGTTTTTGGACGCGATCCGGCGTGGCGGCGACAGCGATCGGGCTCATGCGTTGTTAACGGCTCGGGCCGCGAAGGTGTTGGAAGGTTTGGGCCGGACGATTCAGCCGATCGGGTCACCCGATGCGACCTTCAAGGTCACGCGTGGGGAAGCGGTCGCCGAGCATCCTGGGATGGCGTTGGTGCACAGCACATGGAGCGAGCCGAGCCCTGAGGGTGCGGCAGAGACTTATCAGGTCGTCTGGGCGGTGCAATTCGAACAGGGGTGGAAGATTTCGGGGATGGCGATGGAGCTCGACCCGGAGAAGCCCCCGATGATCGTCGACTTTGAAGACGCGCAGCAGATGGCGCAGCTCTTCCGCAGCGATTCTCCGGAGCCGGCGGCCGGGGATGCTGGGGTGCGGACCGCCGGGGCGACCGAGGCCGCGGCACCTGCGGCGCCAGCCAAGGCGTTCTGAGCAAGATGATCAATTGATCCGGTTCGTCCCCTCGATTTGGGGGGACGAGTTCTCTCAGGAAGTGAAGACTTTTCAGGAAGGGAAGACAAAAGTGTTTGTCCCTTCGAGCTTTGTTGCCCGCAGTGTGCTCACTGGTATCCGCCGCGGCGAATCGGAATTTCCCGCTTTATGGGGTTTTGTCCGTCTTTTCTGGGATTCATAGCCGGCGCTGGGTGAATCGGAGCGGGAGCCGACGTCGGGCGAGGAAAGGCCGTACGACCGTTAAGGGGCAGGGATTTTGGCGTCTTCTACGCCTGTAGCCCGATTGACAGCAAGGCAACCCAGGCTACGCTATCGGAGAATCTTTGTTGTCCCGCAATCCTTTCCCAGCTTAACTGCGTTGTTTCGATTGCAGGACGCCGCGACCGCGTGTCGTGGATCGCGGAGAGTCTTCGCTCCCATGATGAGGGGCAGATTGAGTTGTGGAAGGATCGACACCTGGTTTGTCCGACATTCTGGAGAGTTTGAACAATGCGTAAGTTTTTGAGCTACGCCGTCGCTTGCACCTTGTTGGTGGGCGCGGCTTTTACTGCCGAGCAATCGGCTGAAGCGGGTCATTGCGGCGGCGGCTTGTTCGCCAAGCTGAAGGCTCACCGTGCATGTGCCGGTGACGCGGGTCATCACGGCTGCGGTTTGCTGAGCAAGTTGGCTGCCAAGCACAGCTGCGGCGGTGCACCGGTTTTGGCCAAGCATCACGGTGGCGGCGGTCTGTTTGCCAAGTTGTTCGCCAAGAAGCATGGTTGCAGCGCCCCGGCGGCTGACGCCTGCTGCGAAGCGGCTCCGGCCCCAGCACCTTGCTGCGAACCGGCCCCGGCACCAGCACCAGCACCTTGCTGCGAACCGGCCCCGGCCCCAGCACCTTGCTGTGGCGGTGAAGTGGTTCAGCATGAAGGTCACGTCCATCACGTCGAGCATGCTCATGTCGAAGCGGGCTGCTGCGGCGGTGAAGTGATCCATCATGAAGGCGAAGTGATTCATCATGAAGGCCATGCCGTTCACGGCGAGACCATCATCAGCGAAACGCCGATCAGCGAAGCCGCCCCGGCCGAAGCCGCCAGCGTCAGCGACAGTGCCCCGCCGGCCCCGGCCGCGGAAGCTGCTCCTGCTGCTGAAGCCCCGGCCGCTCCTGCTGCCGAAGCCCCGGCTGCTCCTGCCGCCGAAGCTCCTGCTGCCCCTGCAGCACCGGAAGCTCCTGCTGCTCCTGCAGCTCCGGAAGCCCCTGCCGCTCCGGCCGTTGATGCCTGATCCGATTTCGGGTTGAGTTCACCTCGGTCGCGATGACCCAGTCGCACCTTGGAAGGATTCACGATCGAACGACGAACCCCGGTTCGAGCCGCTTGGCCGGATCGGGGTTTTTTCGTACCCTTTGCGAATCGATCAATAGGGCTCCTCGGTTGAAAAGTGACTGCGATCATGAAGCATTGCCTCGGTTCACACGTTTCGGTGGCGGGTGGGTTGCACCTGGGTGTCCGCCGGGCGAAGGAGGTCGGGTGCGACTGTATCCAGATCTTCACCAAGAACGCGAATGCGTGGGCGGCGAAGCCGCTTGAGCATGCGGCGATCGAGCAGTGGAAGACGGAGCTGGCGGGTTCGGGGCTTGCGCATCCGGTGGCGCACACGTCGTATTTGATCAACCTGGCTACGCCCGATGATGTGCTCTTTCGGAAGTCGATCGACGCGTTGGTCATCGAGTGGGAGCGTGGGGAGGCGCTCGGGTTGGAAGGGGTGGTGCTGCACCCTGGGGCGTACACCACCGGGGACGAGGCGACCGGGGTGGCGCGGGTGGCCGAGGCGTTGGTCGAGGCGTATCAGCGGACGCGACCCAAAGTTTGTCGGGTGTTGCTAGAGAACACGGCGGGTCAAGGGACGATGCTCGGATCGGACCTGCGTCAATTGGGCGAGATGTTCGGGATGGCGATCGGGGCGGACGCGGAGGTCGGTTCGGCTTTGGGGGTTTGTCTCGACACCTGCCATGCCTTTGCCGCGGGTTATGCGATCCACACCGATGCGGGGTTTCGGGATTTTTGCAAAGTGATAGAGGGCGAGCTTCCGTCGGGGGCGGTGAGGGCGTTGCACCTGAACGACAGCAAGAAAGGGTTGGGGAGCCGGGTCGATCGCCACGAGCATATCGGCCGTGGCGAGATCGGGTTGGAGGCCTTCCGCAGGTTGCTGAAACACCCGAAACTGGGGCGTTTGCCTGGGTATTTGGAGACGGAGAAGGGGACGGATCCGGAGACGGGGCGGGATTGGGACGTGGTGAATTTGGAGGTCCTGAGGTCGCTCGATCCGGGGAAGGGTTAGGAGTGTGTCGTTGGCGGGCATTTCCAGCGGAGGGGGTTTTCGGCTAGGCTAGGGAAACGCAGTCGGCGATGGACCGACCTTTCCCGCCTCCAAATCTCTCGGAAGTTGCTTCCCATGAAATCGTCTCGCCCCATCCGTTTCGCCCGACTGCTGGTCGCGGTCCCGACGGCCTTGGCGTGTGCCGCCGTCGTTTCGGCTCAAGAAAAACCGGCGGCGCCCGCCGCCCCTGCAGCGAAGGCCCCCGCGGCGGAAGCCCCGGTCGCCGAAGCGCCGGCGGACGCCCCGGCTGCACCCGCTGCCCCGGCCGCAGGCCTTCCCACCGATCCTGTCGGTTATTTCATCGGCATGTCGATCGGCCAGCAATTGAGTGGTCAAGGGTTCCAGCCGAACGACTTCACCACCGCGGGCTTGAGCGCCGGGATCGCCGATGCTCTGGCCAAGAAGGATCCGGCGTTGACCCCGGAACAGATGCAAGCGGTTGTGCAGAAGATCCAGGGGATGTTGAACGAGCGTCAGGGGGCGATGATGGCCGAGCGGAATCGCGAGGTCGCCGCGAACCTCGAAAAGAGCACGCTCTTCCTGGAAGAGAACGGCAAGAAGGAAGGGATCAAGGCGCTCGCCAGCGGCTTGCAGTACAAAGTCTTGACGGCGGGCACGGGGAAGAGCCCGACGGCCGAAGACGTCGTTCAGGTTCATTACACCGGGACGTTGATCGACGGGACGAAGTTCGATAGTTCGGTCGATCGCGGCGAGCCGGCCGAGTTTTCGGTCGGCCAGGTCATCCCTGGTTGGCGTCAAGCGCTGCAGGAAATGAAGGAAGGGGACAAGTGGATGCTCTACATCCCGCCGCAACTCGCGTACGGCGAGCGTGGTGCCCCGGGCGGGGCGATCGGCCCGAACGAGGCGTTGATCTTCGAAGTCGAGCTGATCAAGATCGTCCGTTAACCCACGGCATCGAGTTCACCTCATCGATCGAGGCCAGATCCCATCGAGGCCCGATCCCATCTAGTCCCGGGCGAAAACGCCCGGGCTTTTTTTGGGCTTGCTTGTCTGATACGAGTTCGATCCGCATCGCCCGCGTGGCGGATCAATTGAGCGGGAAGGCGTCTTCGTCCTGTTCTTGATAGAGCGGCAGGTGGCGGTAGTAGACTTCGAGGATCAGCGCGGCCATCGCGGTGGTGTAGAGCCTGCCGCCGACATCGCCGTGGGGGTCCTCGAAATGCCAGCTCCCTTTTTCGTGCCCTTGGGTCGCCTGGGTGCGGATCAGGAATTCGCGAAGGGGGGTGTGCCATTGGTCCCACCCTTCGTGGCGGACGTTATGCAGGGCCAGGGCGGCGTAGTAGTCGTGATAGACATCGCCGAGCTTGGGGCCGCGGTGGACGAGGTCCCAGAGGGCGATTTGGAACGGGGTTTGGAAGGGAGATTCGCCGAGGTAAAGGAGCGACGCCAGCCCGATCGCGGTGGTCGTCGGTTCGGGGGCGGTCGAGGTGTACCCGAAGCGGAACGAGCCTGGGGTGGCGAGGCTATGCAGGAAGGCGCGGGCCATGGGGGCGGTGTCGGTCCGCAGCGGCACGCCGGCATAACGCGCGGAGACGAGCGAGAGGATCTGCCAACCCGACACGGTCATGTCGCCGGGGCTGCCGGGGACGTAGCGCCAGCCGCCGGCGGTGTGCTGGGCGTTCATGGTGAAGAGGACGGCGTCTTCGACCACGCGGCGGATTTCGGCGTCTTCGCGTCCACGTTTGCGATCGATGTTGAGGACTTCGGTCAGGGCGAGCGTCGCGATTCCGTGACCGTACATGCTCCCTTCTTGAAAATCGAGGCCGAAGCGGACCTTTTGGCCTGCTTGGAGGAGGTAATAGATCCCGCGACGGACCGTCTCGGCGTGTTCCCCTTCGTGATGGGTGTAGCCGGCGCCCATGAACGCGAGCAGCGCCAAACCGGTCGCCGCGGTCGACGGGGTCGAGCCGGTCTTCATCGCGGCGGAGTGGGTGCAGCGGCCGCGGCAGGGGTCGCCTTGGAGGTGGAACGACCAGGAGCCGTTGAGCTTTTGGTGTTGGGCCAGCCACTGGAGGGCCGCTTCGACTGCCGCTTCGCTTTGGCGGGTCGCGCCGTAGCGGGCGCCGAGTTCCGCGCGGCTTTCGACGGTCCGATCCGAGATGCCACCTTTGGGCATGCGAAGAACGCCGAGGACGCCCCCTGTCGCAGGGGTGCCGGGGCGATCGGTCCCGCTACCTCGGGCCGACGCGAGCAATTCCATCGCTTCGCGCGCGATCGGGTCGCTGGGGGCGGCGTCCCCGTCGGTCGCCAGCATCATCGCGGGATCGATCCGCAGCGGCTCCGTTTCGGCGATGGCGGTCGCGTCGGGGGGTGGCGACTGGGGTGCGGGGGTTTCAGATTGTTGCGACGTGTTTGACGGGTCGGGTGTGTCGGCGGGGTCGGGTGACGAGGCGGTGTCGGAGGGGTTGGTGGGGGTGACGGGTTGGGGTGAAAAGTTGTCGCTCGCGGAAGGGGCATTTTCGGTTTGGGGGGCTCGGATCGCGACGGCGTCGGCCGCTTCGGTCGCATCGCCGCGGGCGAAGATCGTCAGCGAATTGCTGGCCCCTTTGGGGAGTTGCCAGAGGGCGAGCAGGATCAGGACGAGCGTGTGCGCGACGAGGCTGACGAGCCAGGGAGGGGTCCGTTCCGATTCCCAGAAGGGGCGTGGCTGGCGAGGGGCTCCGTCGATGTCCATGGGCTCATCTTAGGAGATCGGCCCGAAGATCGCGAGATTGAAGTCGGTAGCCGGTATCAGAGCGGGTTGCCGGTATCAGAGCGGGAAGTCGTCTTCGCCCGCCTCGACGCTGTAGATCGGCATGTGGCGGTAATAGACTTCGAGGGTCATTGTCGACATGGCGGTGACGTAGAGCCGTCCGCCGGAATCGGTCGCGTGGCCGCCGCCATAGAACCAGCTCCCGCCGGCCCCCCCGGCGTCGGCGGGGACCTGTTCCTGGACGAGCCAGTCGCGCATTTGGCCGTTGAAATTTTCCCACGCCTCGCCCCCGTATTGGCGGAGGACTTGGGCGGCGTAGTAGTTGTAGTAGGCGTCATCTTTGCTGACGCCGATCTTGGCGAGGTGTTCGACCCCTTTCTTTAGGCCGGGGTGGTTTTTATCCCAGCCGGTGTACATGCGGCAGAGGAGCCCGATGGCGGTGCAAGCGGGGCGGATGGTGGGGCTGGGTTGGTCATAGCCATACATCGAGCCTTCATCGGACGAGACCCAATCGAGGAAATTGACGGCACCGCGGATCGTCACCGGCGGGACGGCGAGGTTCGCCATGTAGGCGCTCTTGTGGGCCATCAGGTGCCAACCGACGACGGAGGTATCGCTGGGCGGGGTGCCACGGGCGGCGTAGCGCCAACCGCCGTCGGCGTTTTGGGCATACGCCGAGAAGTTGATCGCGGCTTGGGCGGGGCCCATCAGCGCGGGGTCTTGGCTCATCGCGTAGGCTTCGCAGAGGGCGATCGCGGCCAGGCCGTGCGAGTAGAGCGTGCCGCCTTCTTCGGAGAAATCGAGGGTCGGTGCGCCGGCGATGACCTTCGCTTTGCCGTTGCTCACCAAGAAGAGTAGCCCGCGCCGGACGACGTCTTTGTATTCGCCCTGCATGTGGGTTTGGCCGGAGCCCAGGAACGGCAGGATCGCCATCGCGGTGGCGGCGTTGAAGGCGCGGGCCCGTGCGGTGTCGCCGGGGTTGGCCCCGGAGTCGCGGCGGACCGCGGTGTGCATGAAGGTCCAAGCGCCGTTGGGCATTTGGTGTTTGGCGATCCATTTGAGCGCGTTGGAGACGGCCGCTTCGCTGCTTTCGGTCCCCCCGTATTGGCGAAGGAGCATCTTCTTCATGTCGGCGGAGCGGCTGTCCATCGACTTGACGCTCATCGCGGAGATCGTTTGGAGCGTGGCGGCCGCGGGGGCCATGTCGGAGACTAGGTCGCTGACACTGAGCGGGCTGGTGGCGACCTCCATGGGGACTTCGACTTGGGTCGGGGAGACCTCGAGCGATTCGGAGACGTCGACTTCGGTTTCGGGCATCTCCTCGCTTTGCATTTCGGGGGAGAGCTCCGCCTCGTCGATCGCGAACTCGGTCACCTCGGGCCCTTCTTCGCCCGTCGGGGCGGCGGTCAGCACGTTGATGATCTTGACCGGGTCGGCGATGGTGCAGAGGCCCAGCAGGACGAGGATCGCGACGTGGACCAGGAGGCTGATCCCCCAAGCCGGGATCGCTTGGAAGAAAACGAAGGCCTTGCGTGGGTCGGCGACGGGCGGGGTGTCGGGATCGCTGCTGGCCGCGTCGGCACCTTTCGCGGACGACGCGGCCGCGGCGGAACGGGCAGCCTCGGCGGAACGGGCAGCCGCGGATTGGGCCGGGTTCGGATTCATTGGGGTTTTGGTGCCGGGGCCGGAGGGGGCCGCTGGGGGCGAGGTCGGTCGATTGCCGGGTAGGTTTTCGAAAGAGTCTGCCATGGCTCGTTTGCTGGACTCGTCGTGGTCGTACGAAACCGATCGGTCAGGGATGAGTTACCGGAATTGTAACCGGTTGGGGCGGGAAAAGGTGGGAGGAAAGCGCCAGATCGCGGGTCGGGATTTCGCATCGCGGGTCGGGATTTCGCATCCCACTCGTCGTGCTAACGCGTCGCTGCTCCCTTTGTACCTCGATTATCGCGATTAAGCTATGATCTGCGAATTGTCGGCAAAGCCCGGAAGGAAATCAGGACGGAACCCGCCGTGAATCATCCCCCATCGAACCGATCCGCGACTCACGATCCGACTTCCGATCCGATGGGCGGACCGAGCGAGACCGGCTATTTCAAGGAGAACGCTCTCTTGCGGGGGTCTGGCGAAATGAAAGACCCGCAAGACGCCTTCGTGCGGCGGGTTCGGACGGCGGCGGCCGGGGTGCTCGGCGACAGCGACGTGGGGCGGGTGGTGATGTCCCTGTGCGACAACCATGCCGAGGCGCGGTTGAGCGTCGTGAGGGACCGGACGCCGGGGGCCGTGCCGATCGCGTTCATCGGGCCGACGGGGCAAGGGAAATCGTGGCTATTGAGGCAATTGATCCGATCGCCCCGCGTCAGGGGTTCGATCCCCAGCGGCAACCAGCTCGACGAGGCGACCGAAAAGCTGTTGTGGGTCGGGTCGGCCCCGCCGGCGGATCTCGATTACCGCCACGAGGTCTTTGTCTATTGTGACGCCCAAGATCAGGTGACGCTCGGTTTTCCCTACGTCCTGGTCGACACCCCCGGGTCGACGGACGAGCGGAGCGCGATCGCGTCGATCGCCCGCAAGGCGTTGTCTTTGGCCGCGGTGTTGATCCTGGTTGTCCGCCGCGACCAGATGCGAAGCGGGACGCTGGGGGACATGGCGATGCTCAGCGAAGGTTCGATCGTCGTCCCGGTGATCAATTCGGTCCGCGAGCACGACGCGAACCTGCCGGCAGACGTCGACGAATACGTCGCCCGGATCCGCCAGGCCGCGCCGACGACGATCCTCGCCCCGGCGATCGTGGTCGACGACTTTGCGATCGGCGCGCGAAGCGAAGCGGAAGTCGCGGCCAAGCTGGTCGGCGAATTGTCCGACACGATCAGGGGGGCCATCGATCGGACGGGAGGCCTGGAGAGTCGCCAAGCGAGTCGGTTGGGGGCGTTGGATGCGCGGTTTCGCACCCAGGTCGCGGGGGTCTTGGGGGACCGTTTGCCCGGTTTGACGCGGGCCGTCGATCGGCTTCGCGAGACGGCCGAGGCGTTACCGATCGAGATCGCGCAGTCGCTGGTGGGTGGCGGCCCCGGGTTGAGGGCCGCGATCCGGTCGCGGCTCCGTGCCAACCTGTTGGCCGATACCTCGGCGATTTGGTTCCCCTACCGTTCGGTGTTGGGGCTGCTGAGCCTCACCAATGGCGCCTGGGATCGGCTCGTCCTGTCGTTGACCGGGTCGTTGCCGTCGCTGATCAGCACCGCGTGGACCGGGGTCAAAAATTTGGTCAACGAATCGGGGGAGGCGTTTCAGCTCCGCGACTCTCTGCGTCAACGGGCGGCGGCGATCGTCTCGCAGCGGCTCGGCCCGCCGACGGCGAGGTTTCACGCGGAGCTTAAGCGGTTGCGCGGGTCGGCAGCGACGGCGGGGGATCACGACATTCGCGACGATGACGTTTTGCTCGGCGACGACGTTTTGGGGGGTCCGGAGCGTCTGTTCGCCGATTTGGCGGGGATCGATGCGCTCCAGGAGGCGTCGCGTGAAATTGTCGAGACGCAGATCGATCGGGTCGCGGTCTCGAAAGGCGGGGGGCTCGCGTGCTGTGTCCTGGGGACGGTCGCCTTCTGGGGTTTGATGGCGGGGCCGATCATTGCGCTCTATCGGAGCTATTTTGATGCGAGTTTCTCGGCGCTGCGGGACTTGGGGGGCGACCTTTCCGCCTTCCCGAGGCCCGACTTTTCACTGATTTTGACCAGCCTGCTGTTGTCGCTGCTGCCGACCGCGGTCTTCGCGATGTTCGTCATGACCTGGGCCCAGAGTCGGCGGCGGGTCGATCAAGCCGAGGCCGACATCACGCAGTCCCACCGTGCGGCGATCCAAAAGTTGCAGCGAGACCGCGTCCTGAGGCTCCGTTGGAACGACCCGTTGCTCGCGGACGCCGAATTTCTGTTAGCGATCGATCGCGACTCCCGGCGTCCGGCCCGCGAAACCGTCCTGAAGTGAAGGGCGGCCCTTTGGCGTGGAATTGGCGCCAGCTTCGTGCCGCTCAGCCAAGTGTCTCTTAAGCGCTCGTCACCGGGCTGCGACCGCAAAGGGGGGCTCGCTGGGTTGGGCGGTCTTGTGCCAGCCCGATCGGGACGGTGGCGATTTCTTCAGCGATTTGGCCGGTTCGCCGGGGCCGGAATCGAGCCGGCGCCTGATTTCAGTCGAGCCCGGGGCGGATTTGGGATGCCCTGAGACGCCGGGGTGATGGAACCCGGAGCCGATGCGGCGCGAACCCTTCGAGACGTTTGCCGGCGATGTAATCCAGACGCCGGGGTGATGGAACCCGGAGCCGCTGCGGCGGGGCGGCGGTGTATCAAATGTCATAATTGATACAATCCGGGCCGGAATCTGCTGGAATGGGACGCTTTGTCGGCCCTTGCAGCGGGAGGGTTGCAGGATTGCCGATAGTCGGGAGGATGCTCAACTTCCGCGGTAATTTACGTATCGCGGCGTTCCGAAGAGCTTGCGCGTTCCCAACAATCAGCCCCGACCGCAACCCCCTAGATAGGTCCTTTGGGTTATTTGGAAAATTTGGGAAGAATTTTCCTAAATATGGGTTCCGTGCGCCGGATCGGGACTAGACTACAGAGCACAAGACTTACGACCACGACGGATCGATTTCCTTTTACATAGTTGGCAGCGAGAAACAGATATGTTTTTCAAACGTACTGCATTGGCTCTTGCGATTGCGGCGGCTTCGGCTTCTTCTTCCATGACGGCGAGCGCCCAATCGGCAGACTCCCCCACGGTGATTCCCGCTGGCGATGCGACGCCGGTGCCGAACCAGACGCCTCCGACGGTTTTGTTGGATCAGGCGACGGTTTACGCGAGCCAGGCTCAGAAGCAGGTTGAACTCCGGCTGACCGGTCTGCCGACTCCGGCTGAGGGTGAGCAAATTCAGACCTCGGTCTTGTTGATTCGTCCGGACGGGACCTCGGCACGGGTGGCGGTGAGCCCTGAAGGGTCGGTTTTGGTTGATGATGTGAAAGCCGGTTTGCACGCGGCTTTCGTCTTGAGCCCGATCGGGCATGCGGCGATCCCGTTTGTCGTCCGTGAGGAGTCGGGTGAGGCCGACGACAACGCGGCTCCGGCGGTTATCACGATCCCCGCGTTCCAATTGTCGATGGGGATGGTCAACCGTGCGGTCAATTCGTTCTTGCCGCCATTCGCGGAGAAGGATTGGGCCGAGAACCTGAACCGTTCGTTGCTCGAAACGGGCAAGGTGATCCCGACCCACCGCTATCAAGTCAACTTGAACGCGCAGGGAGAGATGGAAGGGCAGATCTTCCCGCTCCTGATGCCCGAAGTCTTCTCGCGGAAGGTCGGTGGAACGAACATTCTGATCCATCGTGACGGCGAAGTCGTGGCGCGGACGTTGTCCGACGAGTCAGGGCGTTTTATCGTCAAAGACCTGAAGCCCGGACATTACGGTTTGGTCGCCGCGGGTGTTGTCGGCTATGCCGCGTTCGCGTTCGACGCCGTCGAGGGTGACATCACGACGGAACTGAGCAAGAGCACGACGACCGGAAATTCGCTGTACACGCTCGTTTCGACCGCTCGTTCGGCGAACGCTGCTGAGACTTTGATCGCCGCGGTGTCGCAAGGGTCGATCCTGCCGGTCGCACCGATCCCTTCAGGTTTGGTCCCTGGCGACATGTTCGCGGCCCCGATGGAAGGTTGCACCGATTGCGGGATGCCGGTCGAGGAAGGGTGTGAAACTTGCGGCGGTATCGCCGGTGGTTGTGGCGCCCCGAGTTCGGGTGTTGGTCACCACGGTGGTGGTGGGGGCATGGGCGGTGGCATCGGCGGTATGGGGGGGCTCTTGGGCTTGGCCGGGGTCGGCGGTTTGATCTGGGCCGCGACTAACGATAACGGCGGAGACCGATTCGTCCCACTCCCGGTGACGCTCGCGACGCCCTGATCTCGGATCGTCGGAACGACTGATTAACAACGCGACCGTTGGCTTCCTAACTGGAAGTCGACGGTTGTTCGTTTAACAGCAGTTCGTTTTGTAACCGCCAGCCGCCAAGCTGTGCGACGTGGTGCGCGAACTGCGCAGTACCGGCGGATGCCGCGGCAATTTTTTTTGTTGTTCGCTTTCCGTCTTTCCAACCCGCGGTC
>JBEIRZ010000671.1:0-1341 GCA_040375695.1 Planctomycetaceae bacterium | reverse complement strand
TCGGGACGCGGGACAGATCGTCGTCGTCGGGCACCGCGTCGTTCATGGGGGGGACCTGTTTCGGCAACCGGTCGAGGTCGATGCGGCGGCGTTGGCTCAGATCGAATCGTTGGCCCCTTTGGCACCGCTGCACAACCCGGTCAACGCGGCGGGGATTCGTGAGGCGATGCGGGTCTTCCCTTCGGCGAAGCAGGTGGCGGTTTTTGATACGTCTTTCCATCAGACGATGCCGTCGCACGCGTCGTTGTACGGGTTGCCCATCGAATACGCGCGGTCACATCGGTTGCGTCGTTATGGCTTTCACGGGATCTCGCACGCGTATGTTTCGCGCGAGGCGGCTCGGTATTTGGGGCGGCCGCTGGAAGGGATGAAGTTGGTCTCGTGCCACCTCGGCAACGGGGCCTCGGTCTGTGCGATCGATGCCGGGCGTTCGATCGACACTTCGATGGGGTTCACGCCAGGCGAGGGGTTGGTGATGGGGACGCGGTGCGGCGACCTCGACGCGGCGGCCGTCCTGCACATGCAGCGACGTTTGGGGATGGGGGTCGAAGAGATCGAACGGTTATTGAACAAAGCGAGCGGGTTGCTGGGGTTGTCCGGTTTATCGGCCGACATGCGCGACCTGCAGCGGGCTGCCGATGCGGGTGACGCGGCGGCGCAAGGCGCGATCCGCGTTTTTTGTTATCGAGTCCGCAAGTACATCGGCGCTTATTGGACGGCGCTGGGGGGGCTGGATGTGCTGGTCTTCACCGCGGGGATCGGTCAGGGTTCGGCGACGGTCAGGTCATTGTCGTTACAAGGTTTGGCGGGGCTCGGGATCCGGATCGACGAGGCGAAGAACCTTGCGGCGCGGGGATTTGAAGAGGTCTGCCGCGTGTCGACCGACGATTCGCAAGTGACGGTGCTCGTCGTCCCGACGGACGAAGAACGGATGATCGCGGCGGAATCGTCCAGGACGCTGGGGAGATCGAAGATCACGGCGGCGCTCGAGGGCCGGGCCGCGGTCCCATTCCCGATCGAAGTCTCGGCGCATCACATCCACCTTTCGCAGCCCGACATCGAGCGGCTCTTCGGGTTCGGGCATAAATTGGTGCATCGCCGGGACTTGTCGCAACCGGGTCAATACGCCTGCGAGGAGACGGTGACGTTGGTCGGGCCGAAGGGATCGATCGAGCGGGTGCGAGTGCTCGGGCCACCCCGCCAATCGACGCAGATCGAAATCGCGATGACGGAGCAATTCAAGCTCGGGATTTATCCGCCGGTGCGTGATTCGGGGGATCTCGAAGGGACCCCCGGGTGTCGCGTTCAAGGGCCTGCGGGGTGCGTGACGATCGGGCGTGG
>JBEIRZ010000527.1:0-2692 GCA_040375695.1 Planctomycetaceae bacterium | reverse complement strand
CGCGGCGACCGATTCGTCCGGCGATGCGATCGGCTCGGACTCGGGGAGGTCCTGCAGCGAGGGCGGGACGCTGGGGACGGAAGGGCGCGGCGGGTTGGCGGCGACCTGCGTCGGTGCAGGCGACTTAGGCGTTGCGGTCGGTTTGGGCTGCGACGCCGGTGCGGGGCCGGAGGCGTCGGCGATCCGTTCGCTCACGGGGAGCGGCGGTGGCGGCACGGGGATGCGAGGCCTGGAGTTTGGCGCCGCGGCGACCTTGGTCGGTTCGGCGGGCTCGGACTTGGGGACGTTGCCGGGGGTTGGCGAGAGGGGTTCGATTTCCTTGCGGCCGGTCCGACGGCTGCTGGTGTTTTGCGACAACGTCGCACGTGAGTTTGTCACGCCGGTGGTCGGGGTCGATTCGAGCGTGCGGCTGGCGATGGTCGTCGGCTGGGACTCATCGAGCGGCGGAGGCGGGGTTGGGATGCGGGGGTTGCCGGAATTCGCGACGGGAACGCGGCGGATACCCGAGGGGGCGGCGGCGGTTTGGGACGGGGCCGGTGCTTGGGGAGACCGAGCGACGGACGATGAGCCACCGGCGTCGCGGATCGGTTGTGGCGAGCCGGAGTTGTTAGCGACGGGGATTCCCTGTTTCCCCTTGTGGTAGGGGACGCCGTTCCAGTTCACCGTGGAGGGGTCAGGGGGAGGGAGCGGGTAGGCTTTTCGGCCGTCGTCCTTTTCTTTGGAGCCGCCGGTATCCCCGAGCCCGAGGGCGCCGAACAGGCCGCCGGAGGTCTTCCTGACTTGGCCTGGGGCGGAGCGGTCACCGGTCGCCAGGGCCCGGGAGACGGCGGATGATCCGGTCGAATCGGGGGCTTGGGCCGCGGCGTCGGCGTTGACAACGGCCTTGGACGGCGGGGCCTGTGCGGCGGCGGGGATCGAGTCGGATAAGACGAAACCCGTGGGGAGCCCTGTTGTCAGGATGAATCCCCAAATCATCGACCGCCGGGTGCGAGTCTTTCGCGCAGCCCGTTCACCGCGCTGAGTGTTGCGAAGGGAACCGCTAGCCATCTCTGGACGCTCTTGGTAGGGGAAAGTGAGCCGAAAATCGGTCGTTCTCCGGTGATATCGGTCGTGATGGTTGTGTCAATTGAGTGAATTCGGTCGATTCAGCGGGGTGTAACGGTTGTGCGGGCCCAACGGGGGTGTCGGTTGACGTGATCGGTTGCGCGGTCGCGAGGCGGCGGCGACCTTAACGGTAGGAAGCGATCGTGATAGGCTAGCTTTCGGTTTGGGAAGCGAAGTGTTTGAGGAGACATCGAGATGAGTCGTCGTCAGAAGATCGAAGCGATGCTTGCGGAAGAGCCGCACGACACGTTTTTGAGGTACAGCCTTGCGATGGAGTTGCGGAGTGAGGGAGATCATGCCGCGAGCATCGCGAAGTTGGCGGAGTTAACGCATGACGATCCGCCGTATGTGCCGGCCTTTTTCATGGCGGCGAAGCAGTTGGCTGATCTGGGGCAGATCGACCGGGCGCGGGGGTTTTTGAGGGACGGGATCGACCAGGCCCGCGGTCAGGGGGATGCGCATGCGGCGGCGGAGATGAGCGAATTTTTGGCGGCTTTGGGCCAGATGGGCGAATCCGACGAGCTTTGAGCGTTTGATGTCGACGGAGCAGACCGAAGCGATCGTTTTGCGGATGGTCGAGTTCAGCGAGACGAGTTTGATCGTCACGTTGTATGGGCGGGATTTGGGGCGGGTGTCGGCGATCGCCAAGGGTGCGCGGCGGCCCAAGGGTCCGTTCGAGGGGGCGCTCGATCTGTTGTCGATTTGTCGGGTCGTCGTGATCACGAAGTCGACGGACGTGTTGGATTTGTTAACCGAGGCGAAGTTGCAGCGTCGGTTTCGGGCCGGGGAGCGGTCGTTGGTCAGGCTGCACTGTGGATATTACGTGGCCGAGTTGTTGCGGGTTTGGACCGATTCGGGGTCGGGGAGTCGGCCGCTTTATGATTTGGCGGTGCGAACGATCGAGGCGATCGATGGCGGGGGGGATGCGTTATTAGCGACGCTCCGGTTTGAGCTCGCGGGGTTGCGGATTTTGGGTCATGGGATGGCGACGTCGGGGTGTGTCAGTTGCGGCGGGTCGGCCGAGTCGGGGGAGTCGCGGGTTCCGTTCGCGTATCATTTGGGCGGGGTCCTTTGTCAGGCATGTCGGCTGCGGCAGCGAGACGTGGCGTCGGTGCGGCGGGAGGTCTTGGGATTATGCGAGCAATTCCAAGAGTCCGAGCGGCCGATCGAAGGCGGGTTGTCGGCGCCCGATTACCGTGACTTGAGGGGGGTGGTCAGCCGTTATGTCATGACGCAGCTCGGGATGCCATTACGGACACAATCGATGTTGCCAACCGGCTGGGTAACTCATTAAGAACAGGATTGGCGGTTTGGGAACGCGTCCCCGGGAGGGGTGTGTTCGGCCGCATCACGCCCGTGATCGCTGGGGACGGATTGTTCTCCCGGGGAGGCGGGCGGTTTACCCGCGACAAGGATGTTCGCCCGATGTTTTTTCCGAACCGATCTGCCGAACGAGACACGCCGGTTGGGGCGAGGAGCTTATGGCCGTTTGGCGAACGGGGGCGCGTGGCCGCGGGATTTGTGTTGTTATCGGCCGGTTGTTGGGCGGGGTGTTCGACGATCGAGGGTCCGGGTTGGGGCAAATCGG
>JBEIRZ010000255.1:0-6630 GCA_040375695.1 Planctomycetaceae bacterium | reverse complement strand
GTTGCAACGAATCTTCGCCGCCCGCGGTAAAGAACCTCGCCGCGGGGACGACTTCGCGCTTTACCCCCGGCCCGGCCCATTCGAGCTGCAAGCCGAAGCCGCCGGTGATGTTCATGTAGGTCAGCGTGAAGGGAACACGGCCGGCGGGGAGGTCGACCTTCGCCGACTTCGCATCCATCCCGTGCGGGCCGTCGTGGTTGATCAGCATCTTGTTATCGATGTAGAGCCGCGACCCGTCATCGGACGAGAGGAAGAAGGTGTAATTACCCGCCTTGGGAACATCGATGCTGCCGCTAAGTCGCAGCGCGTAATGTTCCGTCCGGGGCCGCTTGGGCACATCCAGCGTTACCTGGGGGACGACGCCCGACATCGCCGGCTTGAGCGCGGCGAGCGTTTCGATCGCGACGTTCGCCGGTTCGGGTTCGAAATAATCGACGTTCAAGCCGCTTTGGGTCGATAGGTCAGAGCCGGCGGACGCGGCCGAGCCGTTGATAATCGACCGGATGATCGGGTAGAGCTTCGCACGCAGCCCTTCGCTGGGTACCGACCCGATCGAAGTCAGCAGTTCTGGCATCCGTTCGGGTTTGCGCGAGGCGATCGACAGGGCGCGGTCGCCCGAATCGGTCGCGGTCATCAGGAGGTTGAAGGCGATTTGGCGGGTCGAGCCATGCTTGCCATCGGCGGCGAGCGATTCGGCTTGGTTGACGACCTTCGCCAGCGTCGCGGGGGGCCGGGAGGCGAGCCATTGACCCACGCCGAGGACGGCGGCGGGCGAGTCGCCTTGGTCACGGGTCGCCAGCATTTGCATCGCGATCCCGAGGCCATCGGCATTTTTCAATTTCGCGATCCCGTCGATGGCCCGGCCGAGGACATCGGCGGGGACGTCTTGGCGGCTGAGGATCGCGTCGAAGACCTCGGCCGATGGCGGAAGGTTTTTCAGCACCTCGGGGGACCCGTTCTTGACCGCATACGACGTCGCGGCGGGGGAGAGTGCCTTGCCGCTGGCGACGAGTTTTTCGAGCTGTTGCGGGATCGACATTTGGTTCGACGCGAACTTCAGGACGGCATCGAGCTCGGGGTCGGTCGGTCGGGTCGCGGCGACGAAGATCGCTTCGGCCGCCTCGTCAGCGGGGAATTCGACCGCCGACTTGACCGCTTCGGCGCGAACCAAAGGCGAATCGTCAGCGGCTGCGGCGAGCAGGAGTTGACGCCACTGCGGGACCGACTTGGACCAATGCCCGAGGGTGCGGATCGCGGCGGCGCGGACCCGCGGTTCGGCCGCCTTGAAGACGGTCGCCAGCAATTCGGGCTGGGGCATCCGGTGCTCTTCCATCACCCAGAGGCATTCCAGCAAAGCCTGTGCGTCATCCGGTTTCGAAACGTCACAGCGTGCGGCCCAGGCGTTTACTTCGCGGAGGACATCTTCGCTCTTGCGGCCGCTCAGTTCGATGCGGGCGCGATAGCGGGTCGCATTTTCCTTGGCGTAGAAGCCGTTGCAGACTTCTTGGATCGACTTGCCGACGAAGCGAACCGGTTCGACCAGCGGCCGGCCGGGGTAGGTCACGCGATAGATCCGGCCGTGCTTGTCGTCACGGTTCGGGTCACGCATGTTGTGTTGCATGTGGCCGATGATCGCGTTCTGCCAATCGGAGATGTAGAGCGCGCCGTCGGCACCGATCTCGACATCGCTGGGACGGAAATTCGGGTCGTCCGACAACACGATCGGCTCGATCTCTTTCGCCACGATATCGGCGCCGTTGTATTCGATCTTGTGCTGCAGCACGCCCAACACGCCGATCGTGTTGCAGATCAGGAAATTCCCTTGGTTTTCGGGGGGGAAATGGCTGCTCGAAAGGAGGCCTGTCGCGGCGACGGGGCGGACCCGTTTTTCGAACCACTGTTTGTTCGCGATCCCCTTGCCGATGTTGACGTAGGAACCGGTGCCGCTCGTCCCGTCGTTGGCGAACTGATAACCCCATTGGTCGAAGACGTCGCCGTGGGGGTTGGGGCCGATCGGGAAGTGGAATTCCATTTCGAAGGTCCGCGGGTTGAAGCGGTGGACGCCGCTGGCACCCGAACGGAAGGTTTTGGTTGGCGTTTCGATCGCGGCGATATTGAAGATCCCTCGCGACCAATAGATCCAGCCGTCGGGTCCGAGCAACATCGCGTTGGCGCTGTGGTGCGAGTCGGCGCTCGACATCCCTTGCAACATCCGCACGCGGTAATCGGCCTTGCCGTCGCCGTCGGTGTCCTTGAGGAACCAGAGTTCGGGGAGGGCCGCGACGATCATCCCGCCACCCCAAAATTCGAAGCCGGTGACGCTGTTCAGTTCGTCGGCGAAGATCACGCACTTGTCGGCGACGCCGTCACCGTTGTCGTCACGCAGCGAAATGATGCGGTCGGTGCGGGGTTTGGTCGGGTTCCAGTGCGGGTAGCTCGGCCAGACCGACGCGTAGAGGTGCCCATCGGGGCCGACGGCCATTTGGACCGGCTTGATCAGTTCGGGGAACATCTCTTCGGAGGCGAAGAGGTTGATCTTCATCCCGGTGCCGACCTTCATCTTCGAGATCGCCGCTTCGCCACCGAGGTAGGTGAAGCTGCCGTCGGCGCGGTCCCCCGGCTTGTTCGTTTGGACCGCCAATTCAGCGGGCAGGTTATCGTCCTTGACGATGTGTTCGCTGCCGCGGGCGGTGGCCCACACGAGGCGGTCGCGGTTCGCCGTCTTGACGTCGAAGATCTCCATTTCGCGCATCATGACGTCGGCGTTCGATTGCCCGAACCAAGCGAGCTTCGAGCGGCCCCCGAAGACGTTGTACCCGTCGACGACGCGATAACGGCTGAACCATTCGTAATTACGCTGCTGGATCGCGTCACGGAGCTTGGCGAGCTGATCGGCGGCGAGTTTCGGTTCGGCGGATCCGAAGAGTTCCGCGGCGACGACACGAGCGAGCTCGCGACCGCCGTCTTCGGAGAGGTGGATGCCGTTGATCGTCAGCGGGGCTTTGGCCGTTTCGTAAAGCCGCTGGGTGGGGGTAAAGAGGTCGACGAAGGGGATCGACTTGGCTTGGCAGATTTCACGCATCGCGGCGGTGTATTTCGCCAAGCTCGCGTTATTCGCCGAGCCGTCCGGGAGGTGGGGTGACTTGACGTTTTCGTGAGCGATCGGCGAGAAGAAAACGAGCCGCGGGGCCGACTCGCCGTTGTACTTTTGGGCCAACATCCCGTCGATGACTTCGGCGAGGTCCTTGCGGAACCCATCTAGCCCGGCGTCCCCCTTGAGGGCCTCGTTGTAGCCAAAGAAGCAAAAGACGACGTCGGCCTTGACCTTGGTCAGCCATTCGTCGGGCGAGCCGAAACTCTCTTCGCGGACCCGTTCCTTGAGTTCGTCCCCGGGGTATCCCAAGTTGCGGAAGACGAGGTCGTGTTCCGGGTGGAGGGCATAGATGTAGGTTTCGAGCCACGCGTCGTGCTGCATCCGATCGGCCAACGTGTTGCCGATGATCGCGACGCAGTCGTCACGATTCAGTTGAAACTTCGGGGCTTGGGCCGCGACGGGGAGGGTGGCGCCCAAGGCGCCGACAAGGGTCGCAAGGGTAAAAGCGATGGCGAAGAAGCGTTGCATGAGGCAGCTCGGACCGCGTGTTGAAGGGACGGGAAGGGAACCGAAAAAGGCCGGCCGGCGAACGGCCCGGGCCGACGGGATGGGTAGGGGCAACGGGACGGGAAGGGTTGGAACGGGGGTTAGGGGAGGGAGATGACGCTTCGATCCGCCCTCGAAGGAGGGATCTCCGCCGCAGCAGTGTACCAGAAACTCGGGTTCATCGCCTATTCAAATCGATCCCCATATCCGCCATCAGCATTTTGAGGTCCGCCCAGGCCTCGGCTTTGGCCGCGGGGGTACGGAGTAGGTACGAGGGGTGATAGGTGACGAGGACCTTGCTGTCGTGGTAGCGATAAAACTGCTTCCGTAATCGACCGACAGAAAGGGGCGTTGATAACAGCGTTTGGGCCGCGACCAGCCCGAGGCAAACGATGTAATCGGGGCGGATCACGCGTAATTGCTCCTCGTAAAATGGCCTGCAATTTTCCCGTTCGGTCAGGTCCGGGGTGCGGTTGTTCGGGGGTCGGCACTTGAGGGTGTTGAGGATATAGACGTCTTCGCGTTTGAGGGTGCAGGCCTCGATCATGCGGGTCAGGAGCTGGCCCGAGGCCCCGACGAACGGTCGGCCCGTCGCGTCTTCTTCTTGGCCGGGGGCTTCGCCAAAAAAGCAGATTTTGGCGTCGGGTTTCCCTTCGCCGAAGACGGTCGTACGGCGGGAGCAGGCCAATTGCGGGCAACGCTGGCACGAGGCGACTTCCGCCGCGAGCGCTTCGAGCTTCGCGATTCGGTCTGCCACTGGCAACGACGGCCCTTCGTAATGCAACGGCAGGAACCGATCGGTCATCGGCGGGTGCGGGGTCGCGGTCGGCGCTCGCGGCGCGGTGGGGGCTGGCGGTGCGGTCGGGGCGGAGGCGACGGGGGTTTGCCCGAGCGGGCTGGGTGGGCCGGGAGGCCTGGACGGAACGGGCCTGGACGGAACGGGGTTGGACGGAACGGGGTTGGACGGAACGGGGTTGGACGGAACGGGGTTGGGCACGTCTGGCCCTTGTGGCATCGATTCGGGTGCGACCGGGGGTGCGATCCCGGTTGGGGTCATGCCCGGGATTGCCTTGCCCGTTGGGGTCATACCCGGGATTGCCGGGAGCGGCATCGATTTGGGGAGGCACGCGATCCCGATCCGCGCGAAGTGTTCGAGCAGCTTGCGGGCGGCTTGGGCGTCAATCGTGACGCTGGCCACAGGGTCGGAGCTGCTGGTCGCGTCATCCGTCACGTTTTGTGTCCTGTTCTATCGAATCGCATCCCGGAACATCCCGTCATCGCATCACATCCCGTCACCGCATCACATCCGGTCATCGCATCACATCCGGTCATCGAGGAAATCGAGGTACCCCATCCAATCCCCTTCGTGGAGCGCGTGGGCGCCGGGGCGGATGAAGTAACCGGTTTGGCCGACGAAGCGGGGTTGAGAAAGGGGAGGCATCGTCGGTTCGGTGATCGTATCGAGCCCGAAGAGTTTAAAGACAGGTGCGGCGTGGACCAGCGACAGGTATTCCCCCTTGGGGTCGGCCCAGAGGTCTTCGGCGGCGCTGCCAACGACGACCGCGCGTGGGGCGATCAGCCCCATCAGTTGGTGTTGGTCGACCGGCATCTTCTCTTCGGCGTCGGCGTAATCGTTGAGCCGCTTGCAGAACCAGTGGGGGAACGACGAGGTGATGCGGGCGATCGTTTCGCCGTAGCGTCGGCGTGAGATCGCGGCGCCGCCACAGCCGCTTTCGTTGACCAGCGCCGCGGCGAAGCGGGTGTCGCTGGCGGCGGCCCAAGCGGCCGTTTTGCCGCCGCGTGAATGGCCGATCACGGCGACGCGGCGGGTGTCGATTTGGGGGACCGTTTGCATGTGATCCATCACGCGGCTGGCACCCCACGCCCAGGCACAGAGCGACCCCCAATCGGTCAGTCCGCGAACGGATTCGTCCGCACCCTCGCCATGTTTGGCCCGGGCGTAAAAACCGCGGATCCCTGCTTTGAAACCGTCCTTGCGATCGGGGTCGACGTCGCTGGTGTGGAAGATCGCGATCGCATAACCCCGCTTCACGATCGCTTCGACCGGGACGAACGCCGAAGGACGCTCGATCGCCCCCACGAGGTCGGGGAATTCGCGGTTATGGATCAGCACGATCGCCGGGACCGGCTTGGCTTTTGAGGCGTCCCCGGTAGCGACGCTCGCCGATCCCAATTCCTTGGGCAGATAGAGCAGGAACGGGAAGGTGAATTCGCCGCCGCCGGCCGAGACGCGGGCTTCGACCCGCGAACCGACGACGTTGGTCCCTTGGTATTGGTCGACCGTTTTGTAAGTCACCTGCGGCGAGGCCGCTTCGGCGGGGACGTTGCCATAGACATGATCGCGGAAGGTTTGCAGCGTTTTGGCCCGCAGCGAATCTTCCCAAAGCTTGCGGTAGGCGCCTTGGCCGTTGTCGGTCGCCACGGGGTTGGGGAGTTCGTAGGTCGGGACGTCGGCTTCGCGGTAGAGGAACGGGCGATCCTTGCTGAGCCTTTCGACCAGTTGCGGGTCAGCCTCCCACGGCTTCGCATCGGCCGGCAGCGTTTGGCCCCGTTTGGCGGCAGCGAGATCGGCGAGGGCGCGTTTGAGCGGGGTGGCGATCGCGGCGGCGAGCCCCGCGGACCCGTCGGGGGTGAAATGGACATTGGCCGGCCGCATCCATTCGGGCTTCTCCGCCGCGACGCTCCAGAGGTCGATCACTTCGATCCCGCGGGGCTCGACGATTTGGCGGGCGATGCCGTTGTACAGGAGCGGGTCGCCCAGGTCGCGGTGCGGTTTGACGCCACCCGGCGGGACGGGGGTGGTGGTGACGAAGAAGAGCTTGGCCCCGGTCGCCTGGAGCTGCTCGATGATTTTGGTCAGGTTTTCGCGATAGGCCGCGGGTTCCGATTGCCGCGGGTCGTTGGGGTCCTCCGAGGCGACGGCTTTTCCTGCGGCATCGGCCTTTTCACGCTTCAGGTCATGCAAGCCG
>JBEIRZ010000506.1:0-2920 GCA_040375695.1 Planctomycetaceae bacterium | reverse complement strand
GATCGGCAAAGACGCCGCCGCCGTCTTCTATCCCGAGCAACCGTTCGACATCGCCGCGGATGACGAGCTCGTCGTGACGCTGCGATTCGAACACCCCAACCAGCGACACATCGCGGGCAGGTTGCGACTCTCGATCACGTCGGGCGATCAGACCGAACCGACGATCGGCAACATCGGCCCCGACCCGAAGCTGGTCGAAGCGATCGACCGTTTAAAGGCCAATCCCGACGAGGCGTCGGCGGATTGGCCGATCGCATTGGGTTGGTTGAAAGGGACCCTCCCCGCGTGGCGCGATTTGCAAAAGGCCCTAACCGACCACCAACAGAAAGGCCCTCAGCCGCAATTGGCGACGGTGATGGTCACCAGCGAAGGGCTCAAGCCGATGTCGCATCACGCCGACGGACGCGGCTTTCCCCATTTCTATCCCCAAACACACCTGCTCCGCCGCGGCGACGTGAACCAAAAGGTCGAAGTCGTTTCTCCCGGCTTCTTGCAGGTGCTCTTGCGCGACGGACGTGACGAATCGCATTGGAAGGTCGATCCCCCGTCGGCCGATTCGCCGGTGAGCTATCGCCGCGCGTCGCTCGCACGCTGGATCACCGACCCGTCGCACGGCGCGGGCCACCTCGCCGCGCGGGTCATGGCCAATCGCCTTTGGCAACACCACTTCGGCGTCGGGCTGGTCGCCAACCCCAACGATTTCGGCGGTTCGGGCGAGCCCCCGTCGCACCCTGCCCTGCTCGATTGGTTGGCCGATGACCTGATCGATGGCGGCTGGAAGCTCAAGCGTTTGCACAAGCTGATCATGACCAGCAGCGTCTACATGCAATCATCCGATTTCGATCAGGCCCGCGGCGAGCTCGATCCCGAGAACCGCTATCTGTGGCGACGCGTCCCGCGGCGGGTCGAAGCCGAAGCGATCCGTGACGCCATGCTGAGCGTTTCCGTGGTGCTCGACCCGACCCCCTTCGGCCCCGGGACCCTCGACCAAAACATGCGCCGCCGCAGCGTCTATTTCTTCATCAAGCGGAGCCAATTGATCCCGATGATGATGCTCTTCGATTGGCCCGAACATCTCGTCAGCATCGGCCAACGATCGAGCACCACCACGGCACCGCAGGCGCTCTTCTTCATGAACAGCCCTCAAGTCCGTAGCTATGCCGACGCGTGGGCCGCCAAGTTGCAGGAACTGCCGACCGAACAGGTCGCGCGTCGGGCCTACCTCGAAGCCTTCGGGCGTTTCCCCAACGATACCGAAATCGGGCTCGCCCGCGGCTTCATCGACCAACAGACCGAAACGCACCGCGTCGACCCGACCAATGGCTCGGGTGATGCGGCCCGCCGCGTCGCCGTCGCCGACCTTTGCCAAATGCTGATGAGCATGAACGAATTCGTCTATATCGATTGAGCCGCACGCACCAATCACGCAACAACACGCACACGCAGCGCACGCCACCCACCAGGGCCGCTAACCGGGGCCAACAACCAGGGCAACCAACGATGAAGACTTCAAGCGACATCACGCGATCGCAGACCCCGCTCTCCCGCCGTCATTTGCTCGCCAAGGCCGGTTGCGGCTTCGGGTTGCTCGGCTTGGCGTCGCTCCTTAAGGACGAAGGGATCCTTGACACGGCGATGGCCGAGGGGCTTGGGGCGCGGGCCACCAACCCGCTCGCCCCTCAACCGCCCCACTTCCCGGCCAAGGCCAAACGGGTGATCTGGGTCTTCGTCAACGGCGGGCCGAGCCAAGTCGATACGTGGGATTATCGCCCCGAGCTGACGAAGTGGGATGGCAAATCGATCAAGGAGTTCGCCCCCGAATTCAGCAACACGACCGGCTTTTTCAAAGACGCCGTCGGCAACCTGATGCAATCCCCTTTCCAATTCACCCCCCGCGGCCAGTGCGGCAAGATGGTCTCGTCGATCTTCCCCCACCTCGGGGAACACGTCGACAAGATGGCCTTCATCCATTCGGGTTACACCGAATCGAACAACCATTCCCCCGCGCTCTTCGCGATGAACACCGGTCTCGCGCGGATGGGCTTCCCGTGTGTCGGGTCATGGGTCACGTACGGGTTGGGGAGCGAAAGCCGCGACTTGCCCGCCTTCGTCGTGATGAGCGACCCCAAGGGACGCGGCTTGCCCAAGGGTCATGCGGCCAACTGGTCGGCCGGCTTCCTGCCGGGCGTCTATCAAGGGACGCACCTGCGACCGACGGGCGAGGCGATCGATAACCTCAGCCGCCCCGCTTCGATCAGCGGCGATTCGCAGCGCCGACAGCTCGACCTGCTGAGCCGTTTGAACCAACCGCACCGCGACGCCTATGCCGCCGAGTCCGACCTCGCGGCGCGGATCGAAAGCTTTGAACTCGCTTACCGCATGCAGCAGGCCGCCCCCGAAACGCTCGACCTCGCCACCGAACCCGAACACATCCAAAAGCTCTACGGGATCGGTGACGAAAAGTGCGATCACTTCGCCCGCCAATGCCTCATGGCCCGCAGGCTCGTCGAACGGGGCGTCCGTTTCGTCCAGATCTACTCGGGCGGGATGGAAAACCAACGGTCATGGGACGGGCACAACGACATCAAGGGGAATCACCAACAATTCGCTGACGAGACCGACCGCCCCGTCGCCGGGCTGTTGACCGATTTGGCGCAGCGGGGGTTGCTCGACGAGACGCTGGTGATCTGGTGCGGCGAATTCGGCAGGTTGCCGATCGCCCAAACCGGCGCTGCCCCGGGACGTGACCATAACCCACACTGCTTCTCCGCCTGGTTCGCCGGTGGCGGCGTCAAAGGGGGCGTCAGTTACGGCGAATCGGACGAGATCGGTTACAAGGCCGCCGTCAACCGCGTCCACCTCAACGACCTGCACGCCACGATCCTGCACCTCCTCGGGGTCGATCACCAACGGCTAACCT
>JBEIRZ010000633.1:0-1771 GCA_040375695.1 Planctomycetaceae bacterium | reverse complement strand
GCAAGACAAATGGCGTTTTCAACAGCGGATGTTTTCGCATCCCGAGACATCGAAGGAGATCGTCCATCCCTACGACGTCGAAAACAAAGGTAACAAAGTCAGCAACCAATGGGGGCAACGGGTGACGAGCCTCGTCACCAGCGGCGACAGCCTTTACGTCTCGACCTCGGCGAAAGACCCCTGCCCTTGGGACGCCGTGCAATTCCCTTTCTTGGCGAACGACAAGTGGAAATCCTACGGCGCGGTCTATCGGATCAAGATCCCCGGCCACCTCGGGGCACCGGCCCGATGGACCGACGGGCCGACCCGTTTCGAATTCGTCGTGACCAACGACGAGATGCGGCTCGTTCACGACGGGGCGCTTATCGGCAGCACCGAGCTCACGCCAGAGCTCGCCCCACGGCCAGACGCCGACAAAGAGCTCACCGCCGCAGATGGCCGTCGTCTGGGCCTCGCGGGCCGAAGCGCTGACGTTATCGGGCAACGGCGGCCATCCGGCACGATCGGTGATCGTTTTGCCGTCGTATTCGAACAATCGACCCGTCGGGTATTGCCCCATCAACAACCGGTCCTGAAAGGCGAGCGACGAATAGAGCTGATAGCTGACCGCTAGGTTCGGTTTCAACAATTGCCGCCACTTGCCGCCTTCCAGGATGTAAAAACCGCCGACGTTCGACCCCGTCACGATTTGGTTACCGAGTTGCCCCCAGGCGAAGGTCGTTTCGCCGACGATCGGGAGCGTCAAGACGATCGCCTTCGACAGGTCAACCTTCGCTTGGTCCGAGCTCCATGGGCAAGCGATCAGTCTGCTGAAACCGTCGGCATCGTTAGCGTAAGGGCGATATCCCCCTTCGCGTCGATCGATGTGATAAAAGCAGAGGTAACCATCGACGTAATAAAACAGGTGGTAATTGCCGACCGCGGGTCGATCGAGGATCGTGCGGCCATCGTAACGCACCGTGCCATCGCCGAATTCCATCAACCCCGCGCCGACCCGCATCGATTCTTCGGTCCCGCCGATCGTTTGGGCCTCTTCCCAACGCTGCGACTGATTATCCCAACGTTTGAGCCCTTCGTACGTCGAATAGACCGTGTCGTCTCGGCTGAAGAGATACGTGCCGCAGATGTCATTGGGACGGGGTAACGCCTCTGCCGTGGCTCCAAACGTCGCACCGGCGACGCGGACGAAGAATTGGACCGCATGCCGGTCGGCCCGCAGCCGAGTGTTGTAACCGTTCTGAAACCCCGCGCCGATCGTAACCGAACCGTCGACGCTTTGCGCTTCGAAGAGTGACCCGAAGTGCTGGCCGATGTCGGCCCCGCGATCGACCGTGACCTGAAAGCGCGTGACGGCGTCACCCGTCGCGACCGCGGACGCTCGATCGTCTTGGGCATGAAGCGACGTCGCGAATGTAGCAAATGCTACAATGCCGCACGTGAGAAAGACGACACGGTGTGAAGGATGTTTCATCGGTCGTACCGCAGGAGTGGATGGGTCGATGGTTAGATTTATTCCTATCATAGGGTAGAAACGAATCGCGTTGTGCGTCGGTTTTTTGCGATCACCATGCGTTTACCTTGCCGGGTTGAACCCGGTTGGCCCGTTGACCGGGGCGGAGGCTTTGGCACAATCGGAGTCGATTCTAGCGGCTGTTTTTTATCGAAAATCAAGGCGAGGGTTTCGAGATGAAGGCGTATCAAGTGCAGACCAACGGCGGGATCGACGCGATCCGGCGTGTCGATTTACCGTCGCCGCGACCGGGCGTCGGTG
>JBEIRZ010000261.1:0-6524 GCA_040375695.1 Planctomycetaceae bacterium | reverse complement strand
GCGGCGATCGACGGGACGTTGGTCGTTGTGAACAAGCCGGAGCTCGGTAAGGTGATTGTCGATCGGCTGCTTGACGGGGCCACCGGTGGGCTCGCCGCTAGCGACGCGTTCAAGTCGGCTTGGGCGATGCAAGGCGAAGCCGAGGGTGGGGAAAAAAATGCGGCTTGGGGTTATTTCGACGTCGCGGTGTTGCGTCAGGCGAACGTGCCGAAGGGGATTTATCGCGAGCCCAAGAATTCGTTCAACGCGGAGCTGATGTTGGGTGGCGTTTTGGCGATCCTGCGCCAGACCCCGGTGGCGACGGCCGCGCTGTCGATGGGCCAGCGTGACGTGACGCTGAAGCTCACCACCCCGTTCGACAAGGCGTGGGGTGGCGAGCCGCGGGAATTTTTCTTCGGGCCGATGGGTCAAGAGGAACAAGGGGTTGCGAAGCCGGGGATTGCCGCACCCTTGATCGAAGTCCCGGGGACGTTGGCGAGCCTCAGCAGTTACCGTGACGTCGCGGCGCTGTGGCTGAGGGCCGGTGATTTGTTTGACGAACAGGTCCAGGACCAGATAGCCGCAGCCGACGCGACGTTGACGACGCTCTTTTCGGGGCACGACTTCGGGACCGAGATCCTCGGTGGGCTTGCTCCTCAAGTCCGACTCGTCTCGGCCAAGCACGAGCCCGCCGAAGGGGGACCTGTCCCGGAGATCAAGCTGCCGTCCTTCGCGCTCGTTTCGCAGCTCCGTGACCCGCAGACGATGCGGGGCGAATACAAGCGGATCTTTCAAAGCCTAGTCGGGTTCCTCAACATCACCGGCGCGATGAACGGTCAGCCACAATTGGACCTTGATTCGGAAAAAGTCGGCGACGAGACTTTTTACACGGCGAACTATCTGCTCGATGCCGATCGGCCCGAAGGGGAAAAGGTCCCGATCCAATTCAATTTCCGACCGACGCTCGGTTTCGTCGGTGACCGGATGATCTTGGCCAGCACCACAAAGCTTGCCAAAGAGATCGCCGCGCAGGTCGCATCGGGCGCCGCGGTCCCGGCTCCGCAAGGAGACCAGGGAAAGCAGGCGGTAGTGGAATCGAGCGAAGCGAAGTTGGTTACGAGCGATGATGAGAGGCTGGATGCGAATACGGTCCTTCAGGTTCGCGCCGATGTGGTGAAAGAGATGCTCGAACTGAATCGCGGGTTCTTGGTCGCCCAGAACATGTTGGAAAAGGGGCATGGCAAGGAAGCGGCGGAGCGTGAGATCGGGATGTTGATGTCGATCGTCGACGAATTGGAAGGGTTCGGGATGTCGCTCCGATTTGACCGACAGGCAGAGATCGGGATGAGGGTCACCTTCGATGCAAACGATTGAACGCGGGATGACGCTTGACCAGATCGATCCGGCGGTCGCTTGGAAGGCGTGGGGGCCTTCGGCGGCGGAGCCCTGGGATATTCGGCGGGCGGCGATGCTGTATCGTCGCGCCGGGTTCGGGGCCTCGGAGTCGACGCTGCGTGACGCTGTGTCGCGACCTGCGGTCGAGGTGATCGCTAGCTTGTTCGAGCCTACCGAAAGCGAGGCGGCAGCGATCGGGGCGTTCGAATCGGAGTCGGAGCTGATCGCATCGGCTGTCCGATCCGGGGGGGATGTCGCGCGGTTGTCGACGTGGTGGTTGCACCGGATGCTCAACACGCCGCGGCCGCTGGTCGAAAAGATGACGCTCTTTTGGCACGGCCATTTCGCCACCGGGGGCGAGAAGGTTCGCGACATCGAGATGATGTACCGCCAGAACGTGATGCTGCGTGAATCGTCGCTGGGCGATTTTCGCAAGTTGGTGCATGGCGTCGCGAAGGACCCGGCGATGTTGATTTACCTCGACAGCGCGACCAACCGCAAGGCGCACGCGAACGAGAATTTCGCTCGCGAATTGATGGAGCTCTTTTGTCTGGGCGAGGGGCATTACACCGAAGCGGACGTGCAGGAGTTGGCGAGGTGTTTTACCGGGTGGGAGATCCGCAGGCGGCAATTCCGGTTCAACCCGTACCAGCATGACGACATGGTCAAACGGCTCTTGGGGGGGGAGGTCCGTTCGGGAGAAGAGGCGATCGATCGGGTGCTTGATCAGCCCCAGGTCCCGCGGTTCATCGCGCGGAAGGCGTTTCGGTTTTTTGTCTGTGACGAGCCTGAAGCCCCGGACGCGTTGATCGAACCGCTGGCACAGCGATTCGTCGCGGATGGGCTAAAGATCGGCGGGATGATGCGGATGTTGATCGGCAGCCGGTTGGCGATGTCCGATTGGTCGCTGGGGCGTAAGGTCCGTTCGCCGATCGAGATGGCGATCGGTTTGATGCGGGCGTGCGAGGCGACGACCGATTTGAATCGACTATCGGAGAGGCTCGCGTCGATCGGCCAGGCGCTCTTTTTTCCCCCCAACGTTAAGGGGTGGGATGGCGGACGGGCTTGGATCAATTCGTCGACCCTTGTCGGCCGCGCGAACCTGATTCACGACCTTGTTCATGACCCGAAGGTCAGGTTCGGCGGCAAGGGATTTACAGAGTGGCTATCCGGTGACGGGGTCGATGGTGGCGCGGGACTTATCGACCGAATGACGAAGCTTTATTTGGCGGTGCCCCTGTCGCAGGAGCAGCGTCAGCGATTGCTCGGTGATGGCCCGGCGAAAAATTTGGCGGACGTGATGGGGCGGTTGGCGACATTGCCCCAGTTCCATGTCACGTGATTTGAAAACGGGTGATCCGAGGGTGTTGGACTTGAGGCGAGAGGTGTTGGGGATGATGAAGCGATTCGATCGGCGTGAATTTTTGAAGGCCTCGGCGGTCGGCGGTGTGGTCGCGGTCGGGGCGGGGATACCGAGCCCATGGATGCGGGCCTGGGCCGAAGGTTCGAAGGGCGACGATCGGATCCTGGTGGTGATCCAGATGTCTGGCGGCAACGACGGGTTGAACACGGTCGTTCCCTACAGCGACGAGGCCTATCGCAAGGCACGACCGCAGCTCGGGATCGCCGCCGATCAGGTCTTGAAGATCAACGACCAGCTCGGTTTTCACCCTTCGCTGCGTGGCGTCGCGAAGCTGTTGGAATCGGGGCGATTTTCGATCGTCCAAGGGGTCGGGTATGAGCGTCCCAATCGGTCCCATTTCGAATCGATGGACATTTGGCATACGTGCCAGCGGAAAGAGGGACGCGTGGGAGAAGGTTGGTTGGGGCGATGGATCGCTTCGACCGGGTCGGGGGATTCGGCCGATTCGTTGGGTTTGCATTTGGGGCGCGAGCAGCAACCGTTGGCGATGGTTGCCCGTGGCGTTCAGGTGCCATCGATCGCATCGGTCGACCAGTTCCGTTTGAAAGGGACCCAAGGTGGTGACGGCGGTTCGGCGGATGGCTCGGGTGCGGCGGATGGCTCGGGTTCGGCGGATGGCTCGGGTGCGGCGGTGATGCCTGCGGCTGCGGCGTCGAAGACGGGTGGTGACCCGCTGCTCGATTTCCTCGAATCGAGCACCGAGGTGGCGGTCGCGGCGAGCGCCCGGTTGGACGCTGCGCTCCGATCGGCCCCGGCTGGCGTTGGGGGTGGGGGTGAGTTTCCTGCAACCGGCTTGGGTGAAAAATTGGGGGTCGTATCGAGGCTGATCCGGGCCGGGCTTTCGACGCGGGTTTATTACGTCACGCTCGATGGGTTCGACACCCATGCCCAGCAGCCGGCGGCTCACGCGGCGCTGCTGCGTCAATGGTCCGACGCCGTCGCCGCCTTTGTCGAGAGCTTGGGGGAAGCGGGCCAAAGGGAGCGTGTGTTGGTGATGACGTTCAGCGAATTCGGGCGTCGGGTTGCGGAGAATGCGAGCCAAGGGACCGACCATGGCGCCGCCGCGCCGGTCTTTTTCTGTGGCCCGTCGTTGGCCCAAGGGGTGATCGGCAACCTGCCGAGCCTGACCGATTTGGACGATGGGGATTTGAAGCATGCCATCGATTTTAGGCAGTTGTACGCGACCGTCATCGAGCGTTGGTTCGGCGTCCCCAGCCAAGAGATCTTAGGGGCCAAATACGAACCGATCGGGCTGTTGGGATAGCTTGCGGTTGGGCGGCGTTGCCGCTGATACGGGTTGGCGTTGCCGCTGATGCGGGGTTGGCGTTGCCGATCAGGCGAATCGCATCAGCAGGAAGAGCGAACAGATCGCGAGGATCACACCGAGGATCTCTTGGGTCGATAATTTTTCGCCAAAAAAGGTCGCGCCGATGAGCGTCAGCGCGAGGATCATCGAAACGGAATAGACGGCGCCGATCGTCGACAATTTCAGGTACCGCATCACGAAGACCCACCCGAACGCGGTCGAGGCGTAGAGGGTGAAGCCGATGTAGAACCAGCCGCTGGTTAGCGGGTGTTTTTGATCACTGGCGAGTTTCAGGAAATAGTCGCCGACGATCCCGATCAGGCTGAAGGTGACGGTGACCAGCAGCGGGAAGTAAAGCTTATCCATGACGCGTCCTTGGGGAGGGTGCTGTCGGATCAAATATCGCTGATCGCGCCGGTGCTCGCCCCGAAACGCTCGGACTCGATATCGAGGTGCCGCAGCATCCGGACGTAGAGGTTCGAAAGGAGCGTGTTTTCCTTGGTGTCAAAGGCGAGGTGCCCTTGGTGTTGGAAGGTTCCGCCCGCGAGGAGGATCGGGAGGTTGTTATTGTCGTGCGAAGAGGAGTTGCCGAGGTTGCTGGCGTAGAGGACGGCGGTGCGATCGAGCAGCGGTCGGTCGCCGTCGTTGGTCTGTTTCAGCTTTTCGATGAATTCGCCGAAGACCTTGATTTCGGCTTCCTCGATCAGCGCGAGCTGTTCGAGTTTCGCGGGATCTTGGCCGTGGTGGGACGCGTCATGATGGCCGAGGTTAACCCCGGCGATTTCGGGGCGTTCTTGCGTCCCGAGCCACAGCGACACGACGCGGGTCGAGTCGGTTTGCAGGGCGAGGTGGACGATGCCGTACCATTGCCGCGAGCGTTCGATCAGTTGTGGGCCGGAGAAATCGGTGTTTGGGGTATCGAATTCGACTTGTGGCTTGGGGGTGGTGCTCCAGTGTTCGTCTTGCTGTAGCGATTGTTCGGCTTCACGTAGCGACGAGAGGAACAGGTCGAGCCGATCGCGGTCGGCGGGGCCGACGTTGCGGTTGAGCGATTTGATCTGTTGCCCGACGTCATCGAGGATGCTTTGGCCGTCGCGGACGCGTTGCAGTTCGCGGGCTTGTTCTTCGGGTGTGCCGGCGATGAAGAGTTTGCGAAAGACTTGGGTCGCGCGGCTTTCGGAGGGGAGTCGCACGCCGCGGCGGTTCCAGGCGACGTCGCCACCGCCGAGGACCAGCGAGGGGAATCGGGTTTGGTTCCCGATGTGCGAGGCCGCTTCTTGGTCGAGCGAGATGCCGTTTTTGATCGCTTTTTCACGAACGAATTCGGGAGCGACCCCGGTGAAGAGGCCGACTTCGGCGAAGTGGCCCGAGGGGTAGCGGTGGGACATCCCCGAGAAGACGGTGAAATCTTCGCGATGGGGTTCGAGCAGTTTCAGGTAACGGCTGGGGGTGTAATCGCGGCCCGCCTTATCGGGAAAAAAATTCGGCCCGTAAAGGCCAAGCGGTTGGCCGACCAGGACCATGCGGCGGTGCCCACCGAGGGCTTGTTTCGCCTCGGAGGCGCTGGCCGGAACCATCGCTTCGAGGAACGGCAAACCGATGGCAACTCCGGAGGCACGAAGGAGCGTGCGGCGGTCGAGGCGTTGTCTGGTCATGGTTGGTGTCAGATTGATTCAGGGGGATGATTCAGGGGGATGATTCAGGGGGTTGGGTCAAGCAATTTCTGTTTCGATCGGATTACTTCGAAAGGAAGACTCGACTTTGAACGATTTCGTGCACCAGCGTCCTGAAGCCGTAATTATTCTCGCGAAGTTTGTTGACGATCCCTTCGACGACTTCGCGGTCGGCGAATTGGAGGTCGGCACCGGTCGCATAGATCATCATCTTTCGGGTCAGGTTGCGTGCGATCTGGTCCTGCTGTTCGGCCAGCATGCGTTTGAATTCGGCGGTATCTTTGAAGGGGCGGCCGTCGGCGGTCTGGCCCCCTTGTTCGACGTCGGGGCCGCGATAGACGGGGCGGCCGGAGCCATACGGGAGTTCCACTTGGCCGGCGGGGGTGCGGGTCGTCACCCGATAAAAGTCGCGATAATTCCCGATCGGGTCGAAGCATTCCAGCGCGAAGCCTGGCGGGTCGATGTGGTTGTGGCACGTCGCGCAGGCGGGGGTATCGCGGTGCAGTTCGAGCTGTTGGCGGATCGTCGTCGCGCCGCGGATATCCGGTTCGATCGGCGGGATGTCGGGCGGCGGAGGGGATGGGGGTTGGCCGAGGATCCGATCGAGCACCCAGGCGCCGCGGAGCACCGGCGAGGTTCGGGTGCCATCCGCCGTCACTTTCAGGATGCTCGCTTGCGTCATCACCCCGCCCCGACGCGATTCGGGCGTCAGGGTCGTCTTTCGCAGGTGGCTCCCTTCGACACCGGG
>JBEIRZ010000585.1:0-2165 GCA_040375695.1 Planctomycetaceae bacterium | reverse complement strand
GGGCTATTTCCCTGAAGTCTGCAAGATCCCGAAGAACCGTTTGGGTTGGGGCTTGGCTTTGCCGAGCGTCTTGCCGGACGGTTTGGCACGGTTCCCTTGGACCGGGGTAACGGCCGGCAGCGTCGTGCGGCTGGTCCCATCCGGTGAAGCCCCCGGTGCCGGAGCCGGGTCGGGCCTGTCGTCCTTGAAGGGGTCTTCGAACGGCGGGACCAACGGCGGCTGGGGCGAGGCGGGTTTCACCGGAGCGGCGGGGGTGGGCGGCGTTGCCGGGGGTGCCGGCTGGTCGAGGTCGAGGTTCGGGGCCTCTGCGACGGGAGGCGTCTCGACACCGGGCTCGGCGGCTTTGGGCTCGGCGGCTTTCGGCGTATCGGCGCTGGGCACCGCTTGGGGTTGTGGGGCCGGCGGTTTGGGAGGGGTCGGCACGGCGGGGGCGATCGGCTGTGCCGGCTTCGCGTCCTCGAAGTAATCCTTGACTTGTTCGCCACCCTTCTTGCCGGTCCCATTCCGCTTCACATCGGACGGGGAGAGTTGTTCCGTTTCGCCGCGTGGGGCAGGGGGCTCGGCAAGGGTCGAGGGGCCGGGGACTGGCCAGGGCGTGGTGACCGATTCTCCGTGGCGATCGCTCGGCACTTGTGGCAGGACGGTTGGGCCCTGCAGTTGCATCGGGTTGAGCGAGTTGGGGTCGCAGATCGGTTCTTCTTCGTATGGCACGAGTTGCCAGGGGACATCGCCCTCGGGATCGACGCCGCTGTAGATGTTCCCGGCGTGCGCCTCATCAGCCAGCAGCGCGTCGCAGGGGACTTCGTCGCACAGCGACTCGGGCTGGCCCGTCAGCTTTCTGGCGAGCCGCTGGCTCGATGAAACCGACTTCGACACGATCGCATCCAACCCACCGGCGACGGCATCGAGCGTTTGGTAGAGGGGATTGCGGGTCGACATCAGGAAACCCTTACGGCCGTTGCCGGCGTTTGCGTCGCTTTGAACGGCGGCAACCACCGCCATCACGACCATCGCCCGCGAAGCCCTACGAATCGCCTTGTGATTGGGTTTCCTGAGAGTCATTGGCAAGCTTCCTGCTTGGTGGGTCGAACCGAATGAATATGAGGCGGGTGGACCCGTGGGATACCTACCCCACGAGCACTCTCCTAATCGGCCTGGCACAATCCGAACGATCAGAAGAACCGTTATCCCCCGCAAAGTCCCCCCAAACTAACACCCCCTACAGACGGGTTTCGCCGAAAAATCCGTTCGCTTTTTGCCAAAAGCGGCGAGTGCGATGCGGATTGGCTCAAGTTTCGGCGGCGACATCGACGTCGAAAACGCGATCGACGGTCGCTGAGGGGTAACGGTTGGGGCCGCAGCTGGGTCGCAGGTGGGGCCTCACCGCTGGGCCGCGATCGGGCCGCTGCTCAGCGTCTGCGAAGGACATAGACCACGTCTTCGGAAGTCGCATCGACGACGGTGGGCTCATCGATTTGGTAGTGGAAATCGTGCGAGGCGATCCAATCCCAATCGCCGCAGTCGCGGATCAGCTTCGCCATTTGCGGCGCGGTGTAGCTCCGCAAGACCAGCATGTCGTCGATCCGCCAGGACTTCTTGGGGGTGTGGATGTCGAAGCGGATCCCGAACTTTTCGATCCGGGTTTTGCGGTTTCGATCGATCGTCCACATGTGGGTGTTGACGGCGAGGTTGCCGCGGCGGGCGGACCACGATTCGGTTTCGCTGGCCGGGGCCTTGGTCGGGGTGAGGTGGACCCCGAGCAGGTAGATCCCGCCCTTGCGGATCGCCCGCCCCATCGCGCGGAGGTGGCCGATCGATTGGCGCTCGGTGTGCAGGTGTCGGAAGCTGTTGATGGTGTTGAAGGCGACGTCGTATTTTTTCTTGGGGGCGTCGAAGTCGGACATGTCGGCGACCCAAGCGGTGGGGCGAAAGCCGGCCCGTTCCAACCGCTGGTTGCAGAATTCGATCGCCTTGGGGTTCAGGTCGATCCCGGCGACATCGAACCCTTTCTTAGCCAGCGGGACGAGGAGCCGTCCTGTGCCGCAGGCCGGTTCGAACATGCGTTGGACCTTCCCCGAGACGTACTCGTCACCGCAAGCGCGGATGTATTTCAGCTCCGCGGCGCAGTCGGCGCCGAAAACGAGGTCGTAATACTTGGGGTGGTC
>JBEIRZ010000116.1:0-12481 GCA_040375695.1 Planctomycetaceae bacterium | reverse complement strand
TCCTCGCCGCCGCCGGCAAAAAACTCGCCGACGAACAAAAGGCGCTCGATCACGGCGAACCGGCGATGGGTTACGCGATTGATGGGGTCAAATTCGCCGCCAGCGTTCGCATCGAACGCAAGACCGGCACCGGCCGCAACGTCCTCGCCAGACTCCGCACCGCCCCCGCACCCGTTGCCGATACGGTAAGCAATGCGGCCGAAAACGCGATCGCGAAGACGGGTACAGTCACGGATGCGAAACCTGCCGATGAGAACGCTGCCGATGAGAACGCTGCCGATGAAAAGCCTGCCGATGAAAACGCTGCCGATGAAAACGCTGCCGATGAGAACACTGGCGATGAGAACACTGTCGATGAAAAACCTGCCGGGCGGTCGATGGTGATCATCGGTGCCCACATCGATCACCTTGGGGTCGGGGGCGGCGCGAGCTCTCTGGCCCGCGACGAAGAACGCGACGAAGTTCACGTCGGTGCCGATGACAACGCCAGCGGTGTCGCGGCGATGCTCGAAATCGCCCAATACCTCGCCCGCGAACAGAAGCTCGGTCGCCTCGACAGCAAACGTGATGTGTTGATCGCGGCATGGAGCGGCGAAGAGCTCGGCCTCTTCGGCTCGCAGGCCTTCACCAAATCCTTCTTCGACCTCTTCCCCGACGCACCCCGAACCCCCAACCCTTTCGGCGACGTCAAGAATGACCCCCAAGCCGCTGCGATCGCCGCCGCCCACGGGATGACGATGGACGAAGAACCGCTGACCGCAGCCGTCACCGGTTACCTGAACCTCGATATGGTCGGAAGGCTTCGCGATAAACTCGTCATCCAAGGGGTCGGGTCGTCGCCGACTTGGGCCGAAGAGGTCCAACGCCGCAACGTCCCCGTCGGCTTGGAATTGCAACTCGACAAGACCGCCACCAGGCTCCCGACCGATGCCGCCGCCTTCGTCCCCCGCGAAGTCCCCATCCTGGCGGCCTTCACCGGTGCCCACGAAGATTACCACACCCCGCGTGATACCCCCGACAAGCTGAATTACGAAGGGGCCGCTAAGATCGCGAACCTCTTCGGCCTGATCGCCCGCGGGTTGGTGACCACCGACGAACCCCCCGTCTTCGAACTGAGCGAAGAGGCCCAACGTGACGAAGCCCCCCGGGCGAACCTCACCGCCTACCTCGGGACGATCCCCGATTACGTCCCCGGCGAAGTGAAGGGGATGAAACTTTCCGGCGTCGCCGGCGAAGGGCCCGCCGCCAAAGCCGGGATCCGCGGCGGCGATGTCATCACCGAACTCGCCGGCCGCAAGATCGAGAACGTTTACGACTACACCTTCGCCATCGAGTCGCTCAAGATCGGTCAACCGGTCAAGGTCGTCCTGATGCGTGAAGGGAAGAAAATCGAGGTCGAGGTCACCCCCAAGGCACGCGATTGATCAAGCCCCACCCGCCCGCCGCTCGCCCGTTGGTCGCCGCGAGACCGTTTCGATGATTTGCCGTTTTTTTGTCTACGGGACCTTGAAGCGTGGCGAATGCCGCGCGATCCATTGGCCCCGCACGCCGCGCGACGTCAGCGTCGCGTTCGTGCGAGCCAAACTGTTCGACTTGGGACCGTACCCAGCCCTGTGGTGCGGTGATACCGACACCGATGGCGCCTTCGATGATGATTCCGATTGGGTCGAAGGAGAAGTCTGGACCCTCGACGCCGCCGATGTCGAAGAGACGTGCCGGGTCCTGGACGAGGTCGAAGAGACGAACCAACCCGGGTTGCTCAACCAATACGACCGGATCGTCGTGAGGGCCTTCACCAAGCCTGACGGCGACACTTCTGAACTCGCTTTCGCTTACCAATTCGCGACCCGTCAGGGGCTCGATGAATCGATGCGGATCCGCCCCATCGGCAACAGCCAATTCGCGCGTTGGCCCGACCCAACACGCGCCTGATCCGACACATGCCTGATCGCGACTGCACCGCAGCGCCGCTCGTGCAGATCCGGACCGCCTCGGGGATGGCGACCCCCGCCGGATCGTCGTACGATTGAACGCCGTTTGGCCCCACAAGCAATCACCCGTCGACGCGAAACGACTTTTCCATGCAAACTTTGAAACGACGCTACGAAACGATCGGAGGTCTCGAGTGCCGCGTCATCGATCTGGGGGCTCGCCCCACCACCGCCGTTATCCTTTGCCATGGTTACGGCGCCCCGGGTGATGACTTGGTGATGATCGGTGACGAGTTGATCCGGCTCCTTCCCGCCGGCGATCACCAGCTCCGTTTCGTCTTCCCCGCCGCGATCTTGCAACCGCCCGAAATGGCACCCTATGGCGGCCGCGCGTGGTGGAACATCAACATGGCGGCGTTGATGGAAGCTTCGGCCGCCAAATCCTTTGACCAGTTGCATGACAGCGTCCCGCCGGGGCTCGACCGTGCCGCCGATGGGCTCGTCCGCTGTGTGCAGGAAGTCTTGTCGGGGCTTGATCGCCAGCCCGCCGCGAACCCGCGTTATCTCCTGGGTGGCTTTTCGCAAGGTTCGATGCTGACGACCCACGTCGCGCTTTCGGGCCGAGTCCCTCCGCCCGACACGCTTGTCCAAATGTCAGGGACGCTGATTTGCCGTTCGGTCTGGCAAGCGTCGCTCGAAGCGGGGATGTTGAAGGGGACCGATGTCGTGCAATCGCACGGCACTGCGGACCAAATCCTGCCGTTCAGCAGCGCCGAAACGCTCCGTGATCTGATCCGCCCCTTCTGCAAATCTCACACCTTCATCCCGTTCCACGGCCCGCACACGATCCCGATGCAAACCATCACCGCCCTCGCCCAGCAGATCGCAAAATAAGCGACGGTTCGGGTCGAATGGCAGGGAATGAATTGTATTTCGCGTGCTCGTGCTCGTGCTCGTGCTCGTACTCGTGCTCGATGCGCGCGATTCGAGTACGAGTACGAGTACCGCTGCGCTGAGTACGAGTACGAGTTTTGGGTCGTACTGAAACCGCGATTGGCGGCTTGGATAGGGGTGGGTCGTTTGCGTTGATATTACTACACTTGTAGTCACATGCTTGCTAAGGCCGGCGGCGAGCACCTTGGAGCTTGACAGATTCGCATTCGCCCTTGCGAACTGTTTTCCATCGCGAGCAATCAATCGCTATAGGGCGCGAACAGCACCACGACGCTACGCGGCTGGGCGCGGTAGCTGAGCCCCGAATATTCCGGGGCGTTGCCCCATTCCCAAATGTCCGCCGGCGACGGATTCGCGGTGTCGATCCAGATCCGCCACGGCGCGACACCCCGGCTTTCGATGTCACCAGGACGTTTGACCGCCGGCTCAGGCAGCTCAAAATCCAACGGCTCCCAATACGCGTTCAAGATGAAGTGCAAGAAGACCTTCTCGAAACGATACTGCAGCGTGAAGGCGACCGTATGCGATTGGTCGCCCCAATCGGGTTGGTTCAATTTCACCCCATGCCAGGCCTGATTCACCTGGCTCAATACCTGGCTCAAACTGACCCGACCCCGATCCCGCTCATAGCCCCTTAACCTGCGTCGCTGGTTGAGCAGCGTGACGAATCGCAACAGCGCAGCGCTACGGTCGACGAGGTCCCAGTCGAACCAACTGATCTCGTTGTCCTGACAATAAGCGTTGTTGTTGCCCAATTGCGTGCGACGCACCTCGTCACCCATGGTCAACATCGGGGTTCCCAGCGACATCAGCGTCAGCGTCAGGAAGTTGCGGATTTGGCGTTCGCGGATCGATTCGATCGCCGGGTTGTCGGTCGGCCCTTCGACGCCGCAATTCCAACTCCGGTTGTCATCTGAACCGTCGCGGTTCCCTTCGCCGTTGGCCTCGTTGTGTTTGAAGTCGTACGAAACGAGGTCGTTGAGGGTGAAGCCGTCGTGGCAGGTGACGAAATTGATACTCTGTTCCAGCTCCCGATTCTCGTGGCCGAAGATTTCGGGGCTCCCCACCAACCGATCGGTGACGGTTCGAACCACCCCCGGTTTGCCCCGGAGGAAATCGCGGACGTCGTCCCGGAAGCGGCCGTTCCATTCGTTCCAGGCATCGCCGACAAAGTTGCCGACCTGGTAGAGCCCCGCGGCATCCCACGCCTCGGCGAAAAGCTTCACGCCCGCTAAGGCGGGGTCCGATTCGATTTCCCACAGCACCGGAGGTTGTTGCAACGGCCGGCCGTGAACGTCCCGCGACAGGATCGATGCGAGGTCGAAACGAAACCCGTCGACGTGCATCTCCTCGACCCAATACCGCAGGCTGTCGATGATCATCCGCTGTGCGATCGGGTGGTTGGCGTTGAACGTGTTGCCGCAACCCGAGTAATTCGCGTATTTCGAACGGTCCTCTTCGAGGATGTAATAGGTGGGGTTATCGATCCCGCGAAACCCGAGCATCGGGCCGTTCTCGTTCCCCTCCGCCGTGTGGTTGAAAACGACGTCAAGGATCACTTCGATCCCCGCGCGGTGCAACGCCTTGACCATGTCACGAAATTCGTTGACCGCCCCCAGCGGGCCGTGGCACGAACAATAATCGTAATGCGGTGCGAAAAAACTGACGGGGGAATAGCCCCAATAATTGACCTTGCCCGGTGGCGCGTCCTGAGGGTCGAATTGAAAGATCGGCAGCAATTCCACCGCGGTGATCCCGAGCCGCTGCAGGTACGGGATCTTTTCGATCAGCCCCGCATACGTCCCCCGACGCGCCGGCGTGACCCCGGAATTGGGGTGACAGGTGAAGCCCCGCAGGTGCATCTCGTAGATGATCGTTCGGGCCGACGGGATCCGTGGCGGACTGTCATCCTCCCAGTCATAATCGCTCGGGTCGACGACGACGCTCTTCATCGCCACCGCCGTGTTGTCACCAGGAAAACAGGCGGCAGCCCGCGAATACGCCTTCGGCACGACGACCCCGCGTCCATAGGGGTCCAACAGCGCCTTTTCCGCGTCGAAGCGTAACCCTTGGGCGGGGTCCGATGTGCCGTGCACGCGGTAGGCATAGATTTGGCCCGCACCGATCTCGGGGACGAAGGCGTGCCAATAGTGGTAAGTCCGCTGCGTCGACGGTTCGATCATGATCACGCGAGACGGGACGGCCGATTCGCTGTGATCGAACAACAGCAGCTCGACGCTCTGAGCGCCGCGAGAATAGAGGCTGAAGTTCACACCGCCGTTGATCACCGTTGCCCCCAGCGGCGAGCTCCTGCCTTGGGTGCTTGGGGCCATCATCGCTCGTTCGGCTCGCTCTGTAACATCCGTTTGATCTCCTTGAGCTCGGCCCGCTTCGCGTCATCGACGGTCGGGACGCTGAGGTCCAGTTTGTGGATCGTCGCGATCACGACGGCGGCAACGACAATCCGTGTGAACCACTTGTTGTCAGCAGGGACGACGTACCACGGGGCCTCTTTCGTCGCCGTGTTCCGGATCGTCTCCTCGTAGGCGTGCATGTAGGCGTCCCAATGCTGACGCTCCTTCACATCGTTCACCGAAAACTTCCAGTTCTTTTCCGTCTCGTCGATCCGGCTGATGAATCGCTTTTTCTGTTCCGCCTTCGAAACGTTCAAAAAGAATTTGATGACCGTCGTCCCGTTTCGAGTTAGGTACTTTTCGATGTTCCGGATGTCTTCGAAGCGTTCGTCCCAGATGTTCTTGGTGACGAGTTTCGGCGGCAACCTTTGCTTATCGAGCCATTCGGGATGGACGCGAACGACGAGCGTCTCTTCGTAGTAGGACCGATTGAAAATCCCGATCCGTCCCCGCTCCGGCAGGCAATTCATGCATCGCCACATGAAGTCATGATCCAGGTCGGTGCTGGTCGGGGCCTTGAACGAAAAGACCTGGCACCCTTGCGGGTTGACCCCGGACATGACGTGGGCGATCGCGCCGTCTTTCCCCGCGGCATCCATCGCCTGGAAGATCAACAACACCGAACATCGATCCTGGGCATAAAGCAATTCCTGCAGCTTCGCCAAATGCGCGATCCCATGCTGCAAGACCTCTTTCGATCGCTGCTTCTGCTCGTCTTTCAACCACGCCGTGTTGCCGGGGTCGAAATCCTTGAGCTTGAACCCTTTGCCGTCTTTGACCCGGTAGAGCTGGGCGAGCTCCTTCGCTTTTTCGAGCATTTCGGCGGGGGATAGCGGTATTTCTTTATCGGCCATGGGATGCGAGCGACTAAGGTTGAAGGAAAAGGGATCGACCCGTTCGGGTCAAACGGTTGCGGATCACGCTACAGGCAAGCCTAATTCCCCCGCCAGGGTCTCGTCAAACCATACGATTCGGATCCGATCGGGCCAAATCCCTCAGATTAAGACCCGATTTGGCCAACTTGACTGGGGCCAACTTGATCTGGGCCAACTTGACCGGGGCCAAATCTCCCGTTTTCAGATCGATTTGGCCAACTCGGCTCGGTCGCGATCAGCGGGGCGACGCGTGAGCCGTGACCGTCGCCCGACCCATACGCTCGGCCCATACGCTCGGCCTATACGCTCGGCCCATACGCCCGCCCCAAACCACGACGCTAAGCCATGATCTCTTTGTGGACGTTTCCGGCAACGTCGGTCAACCGGAAGTCACGCCCCGCATGGCGATAGGTCAGCTTCAGATGGTCAAGCCCGAGCAGATGCAGGATCGTGGCGTGGAGATCGTGAATGTGCATTTTGTTTTCGACGGCGTAGTACCCGTATTCGTCGGTCGCACCGTAACGGAACCCGCCCCGCACACCGCCGCCGGCCAACCACATCGTGAACCCCTCGGGGTTGTGGTCGCGGCCATTGGTCCCTTGGGCCACAGGCGTCCGCCCGAATTCGCCCCCCCACATCACCAAGGTATCGTCGAGCAACCCGCGGCGTTTCAGGTCCATCAGTAGCCCCGCGATCGGCTTGTCGACCTCCTTCGCGTTCTTCTCGTGACCGTTCTTCAGGTCGCCGTGCTGGTCCCACTGCACGTTGGTGTCGCTGTGGGTCACCTGAATGAATCGCACCCCACGCTCCGCGAAGCGGCGGGCCAACAGGCATTGGCGGCCGAAATCTTGGGTCTCTTTCACGTCGAGGCCGTAGAGCTGTTTCGTCTCTTCGGTCTCTTGCGACAAGTCCTGTGCCTCGGGCATGTCGGCTTGCATGCGGAAGGCGAGTTCCAGCGACGCGATGCGGGCTTCGAGCGAAGGCTCGACCGGGTGATCGGTCAGGTGCTGGCGGTTGATCTGATTGACAAGGTCAAGCTGCATCCGCTGTTGGGCCGGCGTCCAACGAGGGTTGTGGATGAATTTGACATTGGCCTCCGTCGACGGCTTGCTGGCCACCCCAAGCGGTACCCCCTGATGCTTGGCCGGCAGGAAGGCCGAGCCCCAATTCTTCACGCCGCCATGCGCCAGCGTCGGGCAGATGGTGATGAAGCCCGGCAGGTTCTCGTTGTCGGTCCCCAGCCCATAATGGACCCACGCCCCCATGCTGGGGCGGACGAAATTGTCGCTCCCGGTGTGCAGCTTCAAGAGCGCACCGCCGTGGGCCGCGTTCGTCCCGTGAACCGAATGCAGGAAACAGATGTCATCGACACAGCGGGCGACATTGGGGAACAACGTGCTGACCATGATCCCGTTTTCGCCATACGGGTCGAACTTCCATGGCGATGCCAACAGCTTGCCGGTCGCCGCGAACTGGACGCTCGGCTTTTCGAACGGCAAATCCTTGCCGTCATCCGCCTGCAGCTTCGGCTTGTAATCAAACGTGTCGACGTGCGACGGACCACCTTTCATGAAAAGAAAAATGATCCGCTTCGCCCGCGGCGGGAAATGATACTTCGGCGACGCCTCGGGCCGTTTCACGTCATTGGCCCGGGCCGCATCCGCGTGCAACATCGCGGTGAGCGCCAAATGGCCGAACCCGACCGCAGAGCCCTGCAGCATGCGACGACGATGAATCATGGGATGTCTCGCGAGGTGATGACTGGGACCGAACCCGTTTAGCGAACCCGTTAACCGAACCGAACCGAACCGAACCGAAATGAATCTTTAAACTTCAAACGCCACGACGCTCAGTGCCGGTAATCAGTAAAGGTAATCAGTGCAGGTAATAAAACTCGTTGCTGATCAATAACCCTTGGCAGATCGCTACCCACGCCTCTCGCCGCGGGTCGACAGGGGCCTTCGCGGCCGCTGCTTCCTTGGCGGTGCCCTCGCCAGCCGGTGCCGATCCCTGACCGGGTTGCGAGGCGGCTGGCGCCGGCGCATCAGGCGTCACCTCTGCTGGCGTTACCTCTGCTGGCGTTGGCGGTGCGGGTTGCTCCGCTTGGAACTTGGCGAGGAAATCGAGCACCGCGGTCGACTCTTCCGTCTCCGGGTACCGCGACAACGTCATCGCATACAGCCTGTCGACCCGTTGTTGGTCGTCCACGGCCTCTTCCCGCAGCAACCGATCGGCGAGCGCTTCGGCGCTGCTCAGGACGATCTCGCTGTTGAGCATGAAGAGCGCTTGCGGTGCGACCGTCGATGCCTGGCGGTCGCCATTAACGACATCGGCGGTGCTGTAATCGAACAGCGTGAAGCCGTCGTAAAGGTTGTTTCGAATCACCGGCAGATAGAGCGACCTGCGGGTGGTGTCGTAATTCGTTTCGTCCTTCGACGTGTGGTTGAAGATGAATTCGTGGTTGCCGACATGCAGCATCGACCCTCCCGTCGAACGGTCAAGCCGGCCGCTGGCGGCGAGCAACCCATCGCGGATCGATTCGGCTTCGAGCCGTCGTATGTCGGCACGCCACCAATAGCGGTTGTCCTGGTCGATCGCGACGCTCGCCTCATCCGGCTCGCTGCTCATCTGGTAGGTGCTCGACAGCAGGATCAGCCGGTGCAGCGACTTGAGCGACCAACCGCATCGCGGTAATTCCGAAGCGAGCCATTCGAGCAATTCGGGGTGCGTCGGCGCTTCGCCGAGCAACCCGAAGTTGTCGACGCTGGGGACAAGCCCGCGTCCGAAGTGCCAACGCCAAACACGGTTGACCAGGACGCGCGGGGTCAGCGGGTTATCGGGCGAAACGAGCCATTTGGCAAGTTCCAACCTGCCGCTGGATGCTGGCGGCATCGCGATCGGTTCACCAGGCGTCAGGACAACAGGGACGCCGCGCGGCACCGAAGCCCCCAGCGTCAAATGGCTCCCTCGGACATGTATCTTCTGATCCGTAATTTCCGCTTCGTCCTTGACGCCCATAGCCGTCGGCAAGGGAGGCATCGCTTTTTCGAGCGCGGCCAACTCATCGCGCAGCCCTTTGAGCTCGCTGCGCACCGCTTCGGGGAACTTCGCTTCGAGCTCTTCCGGTTTCTCTTGCGGCGGGGCGGCAGCAGCGGTCTGTGCATTTTGCTGATTGGCCGCTGGCACTTCTTGCGCCGCGGCCGCTTGTGCGTTGCCCGGGGCATCGCTGGCCGCGGCTTGCGGGTTAGCAACGCCGTTCGCCTTCGCCGCTTCGGCAGCCGCTTTGTCGGCGGCTTGTTGGGCCGCGGCGGCTTTATCGGCCGCATCCTTGGCGGCATCGGCCGCCGCTTTCGCTTCGGCGGCTTTCGTCGCCGCCTGCTCGGCACGCAGCACCGCAACGGCGGCCGTGAATCGCGCGTCGATCTTCGCCTTCTGGGCATCGATCCGCTTTTGGTGCGACGCACGCGACGCGATCAGCCCTTCGCTGGCGATCGGATTCTCGTGCCACTTCGCCACCGTCTTGAACGTCTCCATCGTCTGGGTGCTCCCCAGGATCCCCGCCAGCGCGTAGTAATCGGCGGTCGAGATCGGGTCGAACTTGTGGTCATGGCAACGGGCACACCCGATGGTCAACCCCATGAACGCCTTACCGATCGTGTCGATCTGCTCGTCGATGATGTCCATCCGCATCTTCACCTTGTCGGCTTCGGCGAGGACCTTCGGGCCCAATGCCAAAAACCCGGTGGCGATCCTCAGGTCGGCGACTTCGGGCGAAACGGCGACCGTCGACGGGTCGGCTTCGGCCGGCACACCTGCCGATGCGAGCTCTTGCTTGGCCAGCAAATCGCCGGCGATCTGTTCGATGATGAACCGGTCCAACGGTTTGTCTTGGTTCAACGACCTGACGACATAGTCGCGATATCGCCACGCATTCCCATGGGCGACGTTCTCGTCCAGCCCGTTCGAATCGGCGTAACGGGCGATGTCGAGCCAATGCCTACCCCAATGCTCGCCATACTCCTTCGATTCCAACAACCGATCGACAAGCCGCGCGACCGCGCCAGGGGAATCATCGGCGAGGAATTCGGCGACCTCCTCGGGGCTGGGGGGCAACCCCGTCATGTCATACGTCATCCTGCGAATTAAGGTCACCTTGTCCGCCGGGCGGTTCGGACGAAGACCCTGCGACTGGAGCGTCGCCAAGATGAAGGCATCGATCGGGGTCTGAACCCACTGGTCGTCTTGCACCACGGGGAGCGCCGGACGGGTCAAGCTTCGGAAGGCCCAAAACTTGCGGGCCTCTTCGAGATCGATCGGGGTGCGACGCGGTGCCACAGACGGGGCCGTATCGCTCGCCTCAGGATGCGGCGCACCGCGATTGACCCAATCCTTCAGGAGCTCGATTTCGGCATCGGCGAGCTTCCCGTCGGGTGGCATCTGAAGCGCCGCGTCTTTGTAATGAATCGCCGCGATCATCAGGCTTTCGTCCGCCTTGCCAGGGACGATCGCCGGACCGGATACACCGCCGCTGAGCATCGCCGCGTACTTGTCGAGCCTCAGGTCTGATTCCTGTTTTTCCGGCCCGTGGCAATCGACGCATTTCTCGATCAGCAGCGGACGAATTTTCGCTTCGAAGAATTGCAGATCGGCCTGCAATTTCGCATCGTCGGCCGCAAGACACCGACTGGCGACTCGATCATTGACGACCGACAGCGCGATCAAACCGGCGAGGAGCCCAACGCCCGAAAACGGGAACGATTTCGAAGCGGACGTGACTCGGATTGTCGAGAGCTGAAACACGGGCGGGAGCCTTTGGCTTCGGGGGCGGTTTCAGGGATAGGCGGGTAGGCGGCAGCTTTAACGACTGCCGCTTTTATTCTATCGAACAATGAACCCCACCAACAACGTTTCTCGATGGAGTTCACCCCACTTTTCGAAAAAACCGGGCCGAAAATGCCAATGTCGCCGATCGATCCGCCGTAAAAGCCCGCTTCCGATGGCCCGTTCCGATGGCCCTTCCCCCGTCACGCCAATGCCGCGTCACTCCTCGATGCGAACCGGATCGGGATAGGTCATCCGTTCCCACTTGGCGACCGCCCCGTCTTCGCCGAGCACGGGCAAGCAATAAACCGGGGTCAATTCCAAAGCCCAACGCCCATCGTCTCCTCGGACCGCATCGATTTCGAGATGCCCGTAATGCTTGCCGCCGGACCGGAGCCTGCCGCCCTCCCAGACCTCCGGCGAATCGAAATGCGGGATGAACTTTCGAAATGGGTTGACCGCCCCGGTCGAAGGTGACCTTAACCCATCACCCCCGACCCCCACGTCATAAGCTTGCAGCACCCGCGGTCGGACTTTGCCGTCAGAGAGAAGCTCTTCCCCAGGGATCTCCGACCGCTCGAAAATCTCGTTGTGCCCTGACACGACAAGGTCCACGCCGTAGCGATGCAGCATCGGGATCAAGAGCTGCATCGCGATCCCCGATTGCCCCGAAAAACCGCTTTGGCCAAACGGGATGCTGTGCGGGCCCGACCCGTGCATCGTGTGATGGAATTGGACGATCGTGAATTTCGATCGCTTTTGCGCATCCGCCAATTGTGCCTCGAACCAGCGGTGTTGTTCCGACCCTGGGTTGAAATCGGGGGCGTCGCTGTCGCTCAAGTTGTGGTTGGTGTCGCTGGCGGTACCGGCCGGAAGCCCGTCGCTCGAATCGAGCGTCACGATCGTTAACGGACCGTAATCGATCCGATAGAACCGGCCGCGGTGCTTCGCTTCGCCAGCGCCGTTGTCAGGAAATTCGAAATAGGTGCGGAATTTCTCCGTCGCAAAGTTCGCACCTTCCGCCGTGTATCCTCCCCCAGGGCCGGCAAAATTTTCGTGGTTCCCGAGCGCCGTGACCAGCGGGATCGTACTGGCGATCGCACCATACTCGCCGGCGTTGTGTCGCCAAAACTCGTCCCAATCCCGCTGCTCACCACCGGTCTCTACCAGATCGCCCGCGACCAGGATCAGGTTAGGGCGGCGCTGGGCGATGATGTCCAGGTTCGCGCGATAACCTTCGGTCTGATTCACGAGGTATTGCTTCACCGTTTCCGGACGGCCGCTCCCTTGGGTAGCCGCCCAATCGACCGCGGGAAGTTCCGACGACTCCGGTTCGGCTTCCGAGTCCGCATAGGCGATCAGCCGCACCGGTTGATCCTCTGGTGGGGCAGTGCGAAAGGCCGCCGAGTAAACGGCCGCCCCTTGCTTCACTTCATACCGGTACTCCTTACCCGGCACCAAGCCCTCGAACCGCACCCGGTGGGCG
>JBEIRZ010000090.1:0-15041 GCA_040375695.1 Planctomycetaceae bacterium | reverse complement strand
GGGATTGGGGTCAGGCCCGGGATTGAGGTTGGCGCGTGTGTCGGTTGGGGTGGAGGCGTTGAGGTTTGGGACGGTTGCGGTTGGGCCTGAGCGATCGCGTCTTCCATGTAGCCGATGAAGGCGTCTTCGAGGTTAGCGGCACCGCGGGAATCGATCAGTTTTTGGGGGGCGTCGCAAGCCAAGACGCGTCCGGCGTGCATCAGCGAGATCCGGTCGCAGCGCATCCCTTCGTTCATGAAGGGGGTGGTGACGAAGATCGTGACCCCTTGTCGGCGGGAGAGGTCGATCAGCAATTCCCAGAAGCTGTCGCGGGCGACGGGGTCGACCCCCGACGTGGGTTCATCGAGGATCAGGATTTCGGGTTCGTGCAGCACGGCGACGGCGAGAGACAGGCGTTGTTTGAGCCCCATCGGGAGGTCATCGGCGAGGGCGTCGAGGTAGGGTTCGAGGCCGAACCTTTCGACGAGCCCATCGATCCTCGTTTTGGCTTGGTCGGCGGGGATGTGGTAGAGCCTTGCGTCGAGGACGAGATTTTGGCGGACGGTCAATTCGCCGTAGAGCGAAAAGGCTTGCGTCATGTAGCCGAGGTTTTCGCGAACCTCCATGCTCCCGGCCTCGACGCTTTTGCCGAAGATCCGCGCGGTCCCTTCGGTCGGCGGGAGCAGCCCGGTCAGCATTTTCATCGTCGTCGACTTGCCGCAGCCGTTGGAGCCGAGGAAGCCGAAGATTTCGCCCCGTTGGATGGAGAGGGTCACGTGGTCGACGGCGACGAAATCGCCGAAGCGGCGGGTCAGGCCTTGGGACTCGATCGCGATTTCCGAGTTGGGGTCGCGGGGCGGGATCGTCAATTCCTGATGCCCGGAGGTCTTTTCTTCGGGGAGCAGTTTGACGAAGCAGCGTTCCAGATCGGCGGTCCCGGTCTGGGTCATCAGTTCGCTTGGGGTCCCGGTCGCCAGCACCTTTCCGGCATCCATCGCGACGATCCAATCCCACTGTTGGGCTTCGTCCATGTAAGCCGTCGAGATCAAGACGCTCATCTCGGGTCGCCCATGCCGGATGTCTTCGATCAGCGACCAGAATTGGCGGCGTGAGAGGGGGTCGACCCCGGTCGTCGGTTCGTCGAGGATCAACAGGTCGGGTTCGTGCACCAGGGCACCGCACAGGCCGACCTTTTGTTTCATCCCGCCGGAGAGTTTGCCTGCCGGGCGAGCGGCGAAGGGGCCAAGGCCGGTCGCTTCGAGCAGTTCTTTGACCTTTGCTGACCGCTGTGACGCCGAGAGGCCGAAGAGCCGGGCCATGAAGTCGACGTTGTCGTGAACGCTCAGTTCGAGGTAGAGGTTTTTGCCTAGCCCTTGCGGCATGTAGGCGATTTGGGGGCAGGCGCGTCGGCGATGTCCGGGATCGGCGATGTCACCGGCGAGGACGCGGATCGACCCGGATTGCATTTTTTTGGCCCCGGCGATCAGGCCCAGCAGCGTCGATTTGCCGACGCCGTCGGGGCCGATGATCCCGATCATTTTGCCCGGGGGGATGTCGATCGAGATGTCGTTGAGCGCCACCGCCTTGCCGTAACGATGGGTCACGGATCGGACCGAGACGACGGGGTTCGGATCGCCATCCGCGGCGGCGTGATCGGGTGCCATGGGGTGCTGACTCAGTGCTCTCGCGGGGGGCTTGGCGGATGCCGGGGAAGGCCGGCGGTCACTTCGTCGGGCTCACGGTGCCGGCGGCCGGAACGTTACCGCTTGGTGCGTCAACCTTCGGCGCGTCAACCTTCGGCGCGTTGACGTTTGGTGCGATGCTGTTTGCATCGGTGGCGGCTGGTGGGTTTGCGGCCGTGGGTGCAGGGGTGGCGGCGTCTTGGGCCGATGGTGGGGACAGTTCCGGCGGGGGGCCGACGGGAGAGGCGAGCCAATCGGGCCACTGGGCGGTGTCATCGACTTTGACATAGCCGACGCCACGGACGCCGGTTTTGACCCGTTCGAGGTAGGCCTTGACCAGTTCTTCGGGGACTTGGATTTTGACGCGAAACATCAGCTTGTCACGTTCGCTCTTCGTCTCGACCTGTTTGGGGGTGAATTGGGCTTCGGGGGAGACGAACGAGACGCGGCCGGCGACGCAGCGATCGGGGGTGTGGTCGGCGGTCAAACGTGCTTCGGAACCGACCTTGAGCTTGCCGGCCGCGGGGGCCGGGAGGAAGATTTCCATGTAGACGTCTTCGAGGTTAACCAGTGTCAGTGCCTTGCCGCCGGCCGCGAGGACTTCACCGTTTTCGGCGAGGCGGTAGAGGACGCGGCCTTGGACCGGTGCGACGAGGGTGGCGTCGTCGATCCGGGTAAGGATGGTGTTGACGTTGGCTTTGGCGACGAGGACCTCTTGCTGGGCCGTCTTGAGTTTCGCTTCTTCTTCACCGAGGCCAGCCAGAGACGCGTCGAGTTGGGTTTTGCGTTGTTCGTATTCCTGGTCGGAAGCGGCGTTCTGTTCGACCAGCTTTCGGGTCCGTTCTTCTTCGATTTTGGCGCTAGCGACGAGGGTCTTTTGGCGGGCGATCGATGCCTTGGCGACGGCGACGCGTTCTTCGGAAGCGGCGACGCTCGCTTCGGCTTCGAGCCGTTGCGATTCGAGGGTGGAGGTGTCCATCTTCACGAGGACTTGTCCCTTTTGGACGAGGTCCCCTTCATTGACCAGGATTTCTTTTACCCGCAGCGCTTCGCGGGCGGCGATGTCGACCTGTTTCGCCTCGACGCGGCCGTTCCCCGAAGCGATCCCCGGTGGCAAGGCGTTTTGGAGCTGCAGCTTTTGTTGGTAGAGGTAGAGCCCGGCCCCGCCGGCGAGGACAGCCAAAGCGGCCAGGGGGAGTAGTTTCGACATGCGTGAATCTCCGACTCCGACACCCGGGCAAGCGATGAACCGACGCTGGGGTCGGGGATCATACCCCGACACTTTCGTCCCGTCCTTCGGTGTCGGACGACGGGGCGGATCGGCCAGGAAGAGGGTGCTTGCCGCTGGTTACCGGTGATCACCCATCGACACCGAACGGCGAGGCATGTTGTCATTCTAACCCTGCCATGACCGGCGGCTATGCCAACTGCGAAAAGCCCCGGTTAGAAAAAAGCTTCGGCGCCGATCAAATTTCGGTCATTGGGTTTGGGCGGCTTGGGGTTGGGCGGCTTGGGGTTGGGCCGGGTCGTAAGCGGGGTTGGGGGTAGGCATTTGGGCGCCGACCTCCGATCGCCAGGCATGGAGTCTGGCCCGCAGCGCGATGGCGCGATCGGGTTGGGCCGCCGCGAGGTCGTTTTGTTCGCCGATGTCGTTTTTCAAATCATAGAGTTCGACCCGCATTTCGTCGTAGAACTCGATCAGCTTGAAGTCACCCGAGCGGATCGCGCCGTAGGGCATCGTCCCGCCGAGTTGGTAGTGTTGGTGATGGGGGTAGTGCCAAAAGAGTTCTTGTCGCGAAGTGGGCGTTGTGCCGAGCAAGAGGGGGACGAGGCTGATGCCGTCGCGGCCTGGGGGGCCGGTCGGTGATGTCGAGTGTGGGGGAGCGAGCGCGGCGATTTCGACGAGGGTCGGGAAGAGATCCATCGTGACTACAGGTGTAGTACAGACGCTGCCGGTGCGCGCCTTTCCGGGCCACCGGATGATCAGCGGGACGCGGACGCCCCCTTCGTAAGCCGAGGCCTTGCCGTAACGGAGCGGCGCGTTGGTCGTCGTTTGTTTGGTGATCCGGCCGCCGTTGTCCGACGTGAAGATCACGACGGTGTTGTCGGTGAGGCCGCACTGGTCGACGGCATCGAGGACCCTGCCGACCGCGGCATCGAGGCTTTCGGTCATCGCGGCGTAATGGGCGTTGCGGTGTCGCAGCTTGGAACGGTCGCGGGCGCGATATTTTTTGACGAGGTCTTCACGCCCTTGGATCGGGGTGTGGACGGCGAAGTGTGGGAGGTAAAGAAAAAAGGGTCGATCGCGGGAATCGCGCACGAACTGGGCCGCTTCTTCGCCGAGCCGATCGGTCAGGTATTCGCCGGGTTTACCTTCGGGGAGGTTCGGGATCCCCCAGGGGGCGATGAAGGATGGTGGGGCCGCCTTGTCGGTGCCGGCGATGTTGACGTCGAAGCCATGCCGATCGGGGTAATGTTCGGGTCCGCCGAGGTGCCACTTGCCGATCGTCGCGGTGCGGTAGCCGGCCGATTTGAAGAGCGATCCCAGCGTCACCTCATCGGCCGGGAGGTGCTTCGTCCAATCGGGGACGAGGAGCTTGGGATTGTCCGGCATCAGGCCTGGGATCCAATCGGTGATGTGCAGCCGCGCGGGGTATTTTCCGGTCAGCAGCGCCGCGCGGGTCGGGGAGCAGACGGTGCAGGCGGAATAATTCTGTGTGAAACGGATCCCCTCTGCGGCGAGCCGATCGAGACGCGGCGTGTCGTGCAGGTCGCTACCGTAGCAGCGCAAATCGGTCCAGCCGAGGTCATCGGCAAGGATCACGATGACGTTGGGCCGTCTCGAGGGGGCGTCGCCGTGGGCGTTGGATTCGTCGGTCACGAGCTGTGCCAGGACGATCGCGATCGCGGCGACGAAAACCGCCATGGGTTTTCGAGCGGGGAAAAGGTTGCGGTGCGTGCCCACGCCCCTGTTCATCTCATGCATCTTTGCACGCTTACGCCCATGTTCATGTTTACGCCCACGTTCGTGTTTAAGCCCTGGCGGACGGGATCGACGGGACGGTTCGGCCGGTAAGGAGTTGGTAGGCCTCGAGGTATTTTTCGCGGGTCCGTAAGACGACGTCGATCGGCAGGGTTGGGGGTGCGCTTTCACGGTCCCAACCGCTGGCCATCAGCCATTCGCGGACGAACTGTTTGTCGAACGAGGGTTGGGGGTGTCCGGGGGAGTAATGTTCGGCGGGCCAGAAGCGCGAGCTGTCGGGGGTCAACACCTCGTCGACCAGGATCAATTCGTCGTCGGCCAAGCCGAATTCGAATTTCGTATCGGCGATCAGGATGCCGCGTGTTTCGGCATACTGGGAAGCCTGGCGAAAGATATCGAGGCTCAGGTCGCGGAGCCGCTGGGCCAGCATGGTGCCGATCTCTTTGGCCATGTGATCCCAGGAGACGTTCATGTCATGCCCGGTCTCGGCCTTTGTCGCGGGGGTGAAGATCGGTTCGGGCAAGCGGTCGCATTGTTTCAGCCCCGGCGGCAAGGGGATCCCGCAGACCGACCCGGTTTCGCGGTATTCTTTGAGCCCGCTCCCTTCGAGGTAGCCGCGGACCACGCATTCGTAGGGGACGACCTGGGCTTTGCGGACCAGCATCGTGCGGCCGACCAGCGGCCTGGGGTCGATGAAGTCGGGGAGGATGTTGGGGGGGAGTTCGTCGGTCAACCAATGGTGTCGGATGCCCCGCAAATGGCCGAACCAGAATTCGCTCGTCGCGGTCAGGACACGCCCTTTGTCAGGGATCCCGTTGGGCAAGACGTGATCGAAGGCGCTGATGCGATCGGTGCTGACGATCATCAGTCGATCGCCGAGGTCGTAGACGTCTCGAACCTTGCCACTGCGTCTGGGAAACGGAAGGTTGGTCCTCAGGAGAGCCCCGCCGGAATCGTAATGGAACATTCGAAGATCTGTCCTCAAGGTAGGCCGCCGGTGCGACGATCAAGAGCAAGTTGCCCTGCGGCAGTTTACGGAAAACGGCCCTGCTGTCCATCGAGCGGCCGGCACCGCGGGTATAATCGGGAAGGATTTCCCGACCGGATGATTTTAACGCACCCATCGTATCGGCTTGTTGTCACGCCATGACTATCGCCGCCCCTGTTCAATCGCAACCGTCCGCGGATCAGGCCGCCCCTCGCGTGGGGAGCGAAGAAATCATCGTTCAGGCGATTTCGCAGACCCAAGCGGCGCTATGGCGTGCCGAGCTTTCCCAGCGGTTGCTCAAGGGGTTGATCGGCGGGATGGGGATTTTGCTCGGATGGTTCGTCGTCGACCAGTGGCTTTGGCCGTTGGGGGTGATCGGCCGGACGTTATCCTTGGGCGTGATCGCGGCGGTGGCCATCTGGTGGTTTTGGACCCGGATCGTCAGGTTGTTGCGGAGTCGCGTGCGGCCCGATTACGCCGCCCAGAGCCTTGAGGAAGACCTGCCGGAGCTTCGGCATTCGCTGTCGAGTTACGTGGCGCTGCGCGAAACGGGGAACGCGGATGGCGTCCGTGCCGCGGTGTTGCGGACGATCGGGGCCCGCGCCGCCGGTGAGATCAAGCGGCAACGGGTCGAAACGCCATCGGAGGCGGACAGCATCCTGCGGTGGTGGATGGTGCTAGCGGCGTCGCTCGTCGTCGTGCTGGGTTACATGTTGTTTTCTCCCAAGAGCACGCTGCGTTCGGCGCAGCGGTTGCTGTTGCCGATGGCTCGCATCGCGCCGCCGACCCGGGTCGCGATCAGCGATGTCACCCCCGGCGATTGCCGGACGGTCCCGGTCAAGGCGGTCGAAATCCGCGCGAAGGTCGAAGGTTTGCGTTCCGAGGACCAACCGCTGATCGTCTTTAGTTCCAGAGGGGCGATGAGCGAGCCGATGACCCTCGACCCCGCGACAGGCTTTTACGGCGGTTCGATCACCATCGATGACTCGACCGATTATCGCATCGTCGCCGGTGATGCCCAGAGCGAGTCGTACCGCATCACGGTGGATGTGATCCCTGTCGTTTCGATCCGATCGAAGACGGTCACGCCTCCGCCCTACACGGGGCTCCCCGCCGAGACGAGCACAGGAGGGCCGATCTTGGCGATGGAAAACTCGCAAGTGGAGTTGAGCGTCGAGGCGAACCGTCCGATCGTTCGGGCCAAACTCGAATTCAACCCACGGGTGAAGAATGCCGCCAACCAAACGGAGGCCGCTCAGGGGCCGGCCAACGCCGGGGTGATCGATCTGAAGCTTGCCCCCGATGGGATGACAGGGAGCGTCGCGTTTCAGACCCGGATCCCGAGGTCCGAAGGGGCTGGGGCCAAGATCGATTCGTATCGCATCGTCGCTTGGGATGCCGAAGGGAACGAGAATTACGATGCGGTGGTCTACCCGATCCGGATCGATCCGGACCTCGCCCCCGAAGTCCGTTTCGCTTCGCCGGTCGAGACGTCGCGCGAGGTTCCGATCAACGGACAGCTCCTTTTCGAAATCGTCGCGGTCGACCCCGATCACGGTTTGAAGCGGATCGAATGGCTGATGCGCCGCGGCGTCGAGCCGCCGACGTCGAAGGTGATCTGGTCGGTCGAAAACGGGGTGACCGAAAGCCAGACGATCGAGTACCGGCTGCGACCCGCGGAGCTCGGTTTTCGCGCCGGCGATACGATCCAGGTCGCGGCGGCGGCATTCGATAACCGCGAAGGTGTCGACGGCCAGCCCGAGCCGAATCGGACGGTCACCAAGCCGATCGAATTGAAAATCGTTTCCCCAGCGGCCCTGCCACCGCCAACGGCGCCCGAAGCGGGCTTGAGCCAACCGGATGGGATCCCCAACGGTGATCAAGAAGGTTCGCAGGGTGAGCCCGGCAAAAAGGAATCGCAGCAACCCGGCAACGACGGTTCCGGTGGTTCTCAAGGGGACGCGCAGGATGCCGAAGATGCCCAGGCCGAAAATCGGACGGGGGCCAAAGGTGGTGGCGAGGGTCAGGACGGTTCGCAGGCGCCCCCGGATGGTGAAGACGGTTCAGGCCAAGGGTCGAAAGACGGGAATCAGCCCGGCGAAGGAAACGCCGAGGGGGGTGACAACGCCGATCCTTCCGCGTCCCGACCGGATGACCCCAACGCGATGGGCGAACCATCGTCCGATCAGCCGGGTCAGACCGACCCTTCGCAAACGGCTGGCGATTCGTCCGAGCAGAACGGTTCGTCGACCGGGGGTGAAAAAGGTGCCCAGGGGAAAGACGCCCAGGGTAAAGACCAAGGGGCCGGTCAGCCCGAGGATGCGTCCGAGTCCGAAGGGGGCGCTGGCAACGATGCGTCGCGCTCCCCCGAGCCCCCTTCGCACGACGGGGACGCGTTCGAAAGGATTCGCGATTTCCTCGAACAGAAACGTGCCGAGTTAGGTCAGCGGGAAGGGTCATCGGGACAGGGTGCTGGTGAATCGGCCGGTTCGGCGGGCCAAGGGGTGTCGAAATCCGACCCTGCTAACGGCCCTCCCGGTTCAAAGCAGACTCCTAGTGGTAACGATGCCGCTTCGCAAAATGGTGGCGATCAAAACGGTTCTAGGGAGAATGGTCCCAAGGGGGCGAATCAAGGTAACGCACCCTCCGATCCTTCGATGTCGCAGGGGCAAGGAGAGTCGCAGGGGCAAGGGCAAAAGGACGGGGCTTCGGCGGCCGACCCGAAATCGGGACAGCCCCAAGGGCAAGAGCCGCAGGCCGGCGAGCCCAGGCCGGGTCAGTCGGCGGCACAAGAAGGGGGCAAGCCCAACGGCGACCCGAAAGCGAAGGGTGAGCCCGGAAAGAATGGCGGCGATTCGAACGATAACGGGGGATCGCCAGCCGATGCCGATAGCCCGGGTGGCAATTCCCAGGGGGCTGATTCGTCGCGCGGTGAAAAGGGGCTAGGTGAAAAGGGGCCAAACGGAAAGGTTAAGCCCGATGCACCTGCAGATCCCGCTGCGTCGGATGCCGCGGGCGACCCCGGCGAACAGTCGCCTGCTGGCAGTGGCTTGCCCGAGGGTGGCCAAGGTGGGAAGGGTAACCAAGACCCGTCATCAAACCCGAAGGGTGAAGGGATGCCTGGCTCGCCGAATCCATCTGGCGGTGCGGCCGGGGGGAATGGGGGTGTCGGTTCCGGTAGTGGTGATGCGGGGCAGGCCCCGTTGAGCGATGACCGACCTCCTGATCCGGTTGATGTCGACTACGCCAGGGAGGCGACTGATCTGGTTCTGGAGTACCTGGAGCAGACGCGCGACACCCCCGACCCCAAGCTGCTGGAGCGGCTCAAATGGACCCCCGAGGAGTTGGCCGACTTCCGCAACCGTTGGGAGGAGACGTTGAAAAAACAGCCCGCTTCGGGTGGTGATCCGAAGGAGTTGGAAGCGACGCTCAAGAGCCTCGGTTTGCGGAAACCCACCCGCGGACCGATCGGGGGAACGACCGCCGAAGCCCGCAAAGTGGAGGGGCTGATGGACCCGGGCAGGATCCCGCCCCCGATGAAGTATCGTGATGACTTCGAGGCATTCATGCGGAACGTGAATCGGACGGGGTCAAGCTCGACCCCTTCGAAACCGACCCCTGCAAAATCGCGATCCTCAAAGTCAGGACCAGCGAAGCGTGTCCCGTGATCGCTGTGTCAAACGCCCCACTCGGTCAAACGCCCCACTCGGTCAAAAGCTCGCGGGGGGCGTTGATGGCGGGGTCAGCTTCGAGACCCTTCGACCGAGTAATTCGCCGGCGGCCCAGACGCCGAGGCTAAGGCAAGCGCCGACCGGCCCGGCGACGGCCGCACCGACTGCCACCGACCCGACCATCCCGACCCGCGTCCCCAGATCGGCCGCTTTGTCCGGATCGTGACCGCGGTGATGCATCAGCAGTTCGGTACCGAGTTGGGCGACATCGACGACCAGCAGAGCCGGGTTCAAACCCTTGAGGGCCGCCTTGCCGGTGATCGATGCGACCCCTTTGGTCAGATGCCTAGTCATCGCACGGCCGCTGACGGCCGCGAGTTTGGTTCGCACCCGATCGACCTGTCGGCTTTGGGCCTGGCCGGTTTGGCACCACGAAGCGAAATGTTCGCAGTTACCGTGGAACAGCGAGTACTGGAGCTTGCCGACGCACGCGACCGCTCGGGCGACAACGACGTCGGGGGGATCGGACGGTTGGCACCTCATGACCCTGACTTCGCGCCCGGAGGCGAAGTCGGCGAGGGAGTCGCGGGAGACGCGGCCGCAGGCGCGGCTGAGGTGTGCGACGGTCCCGTCACCGAGGTCGATCCCATGGTGGGTGTAAACGCCATGGGATACGTAGAGGTGGTCCGCTATGGCCATCGTTGGAATGGTCTCGGGGGGGGCCTGGGGAAAAGTCAGTGGCTTTACCGCACGACGGCGGCGGTGGCCAAGTTCTGTTCCTTGAGGCCTTGGACGTAATCGCTGGAGATGTTCAGCACTTCTCGATTATAGAAGTAATCCCGATAGACCTCTTCGGCTGATTCCTCCGCGGCCAGCCCTTCTTTCTCCTCTTCCTTCTGGGCATCGAGTTCCTTGCGTCGCATGACGAAATCGGCTTCGACGAGTGACATCGTCGTCTCTTTCTTCTGTTGGACGTAGAGATCGCGGCGTCGGAGGAGGTCGAGGAATTCCTTGTCTTCACCGACCCGGGCGGTCGAACGCTGGCGGATCGATTCCAACAGATTTGCCGGGACCATGTTGTACACTTGGTGGCGGGCGACCGGGACTCGGTCGTGCGGGAGCGCGTAATCGAGGTCGGATTCGCTGATATCCATCTCTTGGATGATCGACGGCAGGATCACATCGGCGGCGACGCCGTTGAGTTGGGTGCTGTCACCATCGGGGAGGTAAAACTGTTGCAGGGTGACCTTGAGCGCCCCGAAGTTGGTGCGGTCGTTGCGGAACATTTCGCGGCCCAAGTCCATCAGGGTTTGAACGGTCCCTTTGCCGTGGGTGGCGGGGTCACCGACGATGATCCCGCGGCGGTAATCCTTGATGGCACCTGCGAGGATTTCGCTGGCGCTGGCCGACAGCTTACTGGTCATCACCACCAGGGGGCCGTCCCAAGCGACGCCAGCTTCGTCATCGGCGTAATCCTGGACGGAGCCGTTGCTGTTTTTGACTTGGACGACTGGGCCGCGGTCGATGAAGAGCCCGGTGAGGCTGATCGCTTCGGTCAGCGACCCGCCGCCGTTGCGGCTGAGGTCGAGGACGACGCCATCGACGCCGCTGGTACGGAAGCCATCGAGCAGTTTGCGGACGTCGCGGGTGCTGCTGCGGAAGTCGGCGGTGTTTTGGCGAGCCCCTTCCATGTCGAGGTAAAAGCTCGGCAGGTTGATGTAGCCGATCTTCAGTTTCTGATCGGTCCCGGGGATGGCGTGTTCGATCACCTTGCCACGGGCGGCGCTATCTTCGAGTTGGACTTGGGCCCGGGTGATCTCGTAGGTTTCGCTCTCGCCGACGCCGCCCTTTTTGACCCCCAGGCGGACAACGGTCCCCGCCTTGCCGCGGATCAGGCTGACGACCTGTTTCAGAGGCATCTCGACGATATCGACCATGTCGCCATCGGCTTGGCCGACGCTGACGATCGCGTCATCTTCCTTGAGCCGGCCATCTTTGTCGGCCGCGCCACCGGGGATGACGCTGCTGACGACGGTGCTGCCGTCTTTCTCGCGGAGTGCCGCGCCGATCCCTTCCAGGTTCAAACGCATTTGGATCGTGAAATCGTTCAGTGAGCTGGCCGACATGTAAGTCGTGTGCGGGTCATAACCCATCGTGATCGACGAGAGGTACAGTTCGAGGATCTCGTCGGAGGTCGTTTGGGCCCAGCGGCGGGCGTAGCGTGCGTACCGCTTTTGTAATTGGTCGCGGGCCTCTTCGACCGTCTTCCCTTCATCCTTCAAGTCGAGGAGGTTGAATTTCAGTTGTTGGTTCCAGCGGTTACGGATCTCTTCGTCCGTTTTCGCATAGGTCGTCGTCTTGGGGTCGGTGATGATCGCGTCGGGGGCGGCGAAATCGAAATCCTTGCCCAGCAATTCCTGGGCGAGGATCAGTCGGTCGTTCACGCGGACGAGGAACCGGGAGAAGATTTGGTAAGCGGGGCTAAGGTCGCCGCGAAGGGTCAGGTCATCGAGTTGGGCTCGGTACTTTTCGAACTCATCGATATCGGACTGTTGGAAGTAGAGCTTCATCGGGTCGAGGGCCTTGATGTAATTATCGAGTGCCCGACCGCTGATCTCGTCGTCGACCTTGCGACCGGAGATGTGACGTTTGGGTAAAAGCTGCATGATCAGCCGCGAGACCAAGCTATCTTGGTCGCCGGGCTTCAATTCGGGCGGGGCGACAGCAGCCGCGGGGCCCTTGTCCTGGGCGGTCGTTGGCGGGGCCAGTGCGACCAGTGCGAAGGCCGCGATGACAAACAACAGAACTCCCCGACGGCCTGACCAACGACCTAGAACTCGCATGCTAAATGCCTTCTGGAGGGTTAAATGACCAAGGATAGAGCCGGCACTGTCCCGTCCCCTGGCACCGCCCGAGCGGGCCAAATCGACACACCAGAACACACCGATCGGTAGGCGGCCGTAAGCCGAGACCGGACGGGAACGTCCCAGCGGCCCGTGAGCAATTGCCCGGACAAGCCAATAATCCTGAGTGCCATGGTAGGGGAGTCAACGGCGCGAATCAACGGCGCTTTGATCGCGGCCGTGCGAGGGAAAGATTCGCCCCGAAAGAGCCGCTAGCGATACGGATCGGGGCATTCCCCAACCGCTACTGATTACCCGCAACCGGCGTGGCCATGGCAACCGGATTGGCGATCGATACCGTGGGGCGGTAGGCCTTGGAGGCACGCAGGGTCAGTAGGAAACAGCCGAGGCTCGTCAAGAAGACCAGCCCGACGACGGCGGCCTGGGCGGCGGGGAGATCCGCTTCCGCCAAAGTCGGCGCTTCGGTTGCCGCTTCTGGCAGCAGGGTCACCGCTAAGACGCTGAGGAAATTATTCACGAAGTGGGCCAACATCGCCGGCAAGGTCGAGCCGCTCGCCCAAGCGATCCATCCCAGATAAAACCCCAGCGCCAGCACCGCCGCCGAATGGACCGGATCGAGATGAAAGATCGCGAAGACGATCGATGACAGGGCGATCCCGACCACGGGGCCCCAGGCCCGCGTCAATCGCGTCTGCATGTAACCGCGAAAGAGGATCTCTTCGCAAATCCCGGGCATCAGCCCGACCAAAATCGCAAGCGGGATCGCGTAACCGGCCCCGCCCAAAGACTTGAAGATCCCCGCCATGTCGTTGAGCGAATCGCTCTCGCCCATCAGCGATGTGATCAACGTCGACGAGATCAGGCCGACGATCGGCGCCCCCATCGCCGCGATGACCCAAAGCCACACCGGCCAACTCCCGCGGCCTAGGGCTAACCTCCGGCCCAGACCCAGTGGCGATAGCAAGGCCGCGATGATCGCCGGGAGCATCAGCGCGATCTGCGGCAACACCACCGTGATCGACAAGCCGACCGGCGAACCGGCGACTTCGGCCATGACGCTCGTGTCGCTAGCCTCACGCAAGGCCGCTGGCCCCTTGACCGCGGCGATCGCGATCATCGCCGCGATGATCGAAGTGATCAAAAAGGCGACGAACGAGGCCCCGACGACGGGCGGGATCGGCCAGACCCGATTCACGCGGTCGAGCCTGCTGCGGGGATGAGACGGGCCTTCGCTATCCCAGGATTGGCCGGCAGAGTCCCAAGATCGGCCCCCAGCGTCCGTGCCCGGATCAAGACCGTGACCCCGCGATGCAGCGACCGGCCCGGCGTGATCGGCGAAGGTCCATCGCGGATCGTTCGGGACACCTTCGGGGATGTGGTAGGTATCGGAAAGGGTCGGCCCGGGGTGACGTGCGGTGTTTGGCCCGTCGGCTCGTACGGCGACCGCGGCTTCATCGGAAAAACGATCGACCGGCGTGACGCCGCCATCGCCCGGTGAGTATGGGTTCAAGCTGCCAGGGCTAGGGTCGGTCGGTCGCATTGTCGGGTCTTGGGTAGGAACGATCGTTCTCGCGCGGATACTATTGTAACCCTAACCGGGGATCGACGCCGAACATCACGTTCATGTTTTGGACCGCGGCGCCGCTGGCGCCTTTGATCAGGTTGTCGATCGCCGCGATCAACACCCATCGCTTGCCTGATCGGCGTGCCGTCAGTTGCACCTGGTTGGTGAAGGTCACGTGTTTGGTCGCCGGCAGGTGATCGACCGGGGTCACGAAGGGGCCTGCACCGTAGACGTTTTTCCAAAGTTCCATCACCGGTGCCGGGTCTTCGGCCGTGTAACCCTTGGCGGGGTGGACGTAGATCGTCGACAAGATCCCACGTTCCATCGGCGTCAGGTGCGGGGTGAAAATCAGCTCCGGTTTCTTGCCGCTGAAGCGTTCCAGCAGGTCGACCATTTCGGGTTGGTGACGATGGTTCCCGACGCCATAAGCCGAGATCGATTCGGCCGCTTCGCAGTACATGAAATTCAGCTTCGGCGTGCGCCCCGCCCCGCTGATGCCGCTCTTGGAGTCGACGATGATGTCGTCCGCCAAGATCAACCCTTCGGCCAAGAGCGGCCCCAAAGGGAGGATCGCCGAGGTCGGATAGCACCCCGGGTTGGCGACGAGGTCGGCCCCGGCGATTTGGTCGCCGAACCATTCCGGTAAACCATAGACCGTCTTACCGACACGCTCGGGCCAGGGGTGCTCGATCCCGTAGTGCTTCGAGTACTCGTCGCAGCGCGAGAGCCGAAAGTCGGCGCTGAAATCGATCACACGCACGCCGAGTGACACCAATTGCTTGACCGTTTCGGCCGATGCCCCGTGCGGCAAGCAACACATCGCCACGTCGCAATGCTTGGCGACCGCGCTTGGGTCGAATTCGGTGATCGTCAAATCCATGCGTCCGGCGAGGATCGGGTGGACCGCCGCGATCGGCTGGCCCGCCTCCCCACGGCTGGTGGCGACGGTCACCTTCGCGTCGGGGTGCCGGAGCAAAATGCGGAGCGTTTCGAGCGCGGTGTAGCCGGTGGCACCGATGATTCCGACGCGGATGGTCATGATGGGAGCGGTCCTCGTGTTCGGGCTGGGGTAGATCGATACGTTGGGGCGTTCGCTGCTGAGCGTGAAACGTTTGCTTGCGGTTGGCTTGATGGCGGTCGGGACGGATCGGGGCTGGGCCGAGCAGGCTTTGACGGATCACCCTTTGACCGGGCAAATTGGCTTCGGCCAGCTTCGCTTCGGGTGGGCTCGATCGGCGCAGCGAACCGCTGACCGATGCCGTGTCAACTTAGCCGCCTGGCGCCCGGTTGATCCACCCCCGTCTGGGCCG
>JBEIRZ010000250.1:0-6705 GCA_040375695.1 Planctomycetaceae bacterium | reverse complement strand
GCGCGGTGCCATACCCGGGATTGGGGTTGGCGCGCGCCGGGTTTCTCGCAAAGGCGCAAAGACGCTAAGAAGGATTGGGGGGCTTGGGGTTCACCACGAAGTACACCGAGGTCACGAAGGGGATTGGGGGAGAGTGGCGCGCGGTGCCATACCCGGGATTCGTGGTTTTGGGGATGTTAATGTTGGGTAGGAGTTGAGCTCGCGAAGGAGACGAAGAGCGCGAGGAGGGGTTGTGGGTGTGGAGAGGTGGTGGGTGTGGGCGCGAGGAGAGAGACGGGGTGGGTGGTTTTTTGGGGGGAGAGGTTAGATCTCGTCCATTTGGCCGCGGAGTTGATCGCGGTCGTATTCGATCATCGCATCGGTGACGGGGGAGACGTTCCCCGCCATGATCGAATCGAGTTTGTAGAGGGTGAGGTTGATGCGGTGGTCGGTGAGTCGGTTTTGGGGGAAGTTGTAGGTGCGGATCCGTTGGCTGCGGTCGCCGGAGCCGATCAGCCCTTGGCGTGTTTCGGCCCGTTTGCTCATTTCCTCTTCCCGTTTCTTTTCATAAATGCGGGTTTTGAGGACGCGGAGTGCTTTGGCGAGGTTTTTGTGTTGGCTCTTTTCGTCCTGGCACTGGACGACGATGCCGGTTTCGAAGTGGGTTAGGCGGATCGCCGATTCGGTTTTGTTGACGTGTTGTCCGCCGGGGCCGGAGGCGCAGAATTTGTCGATCCGGTAATCTTCGGTCCGCAAGTTGACTTCGACGTCTTCCGGTTCGGGCATGACGGCGATGGTGGCAGCGGAGGTGTGGATGCGGCCTTGGGTTTCGGTCTCGGGGACGCGTTGGACGCGGTGCCCGCCGCTTTCGTATTGCAGGTCGCGGTAGACGTTTTCGCCTTCGAGGGTGAGGGTGATTTCTTTGAAGCCCCCCATTTCGGAGGCGCTGTGGTCCATGATTTCGGTCCGCCAACCTTTGATATCGGCATAGCGCCTGTACATTTCGTAGAGGTCACGGGCGAAGAGGGCGGCTTCTTCGCCGCCGGTGCCGGCGCGGATTTCCATGATGCAGCGGGTGCGAAGGGCATCTTCGCCCCCGACGGTCATGGTGAGAAGTTCGTCCCAGACGGCTTCGCGTCTTTGGCGGAGCTCGACGAGTTCGGCTTCTGCGAGGTCACGTTCTTCGGCGGAGTCAGCGGCTTGGGCCATTTCCTGGCAGCCGCGGATGTCTTCGCAGAGTTTCTTGAATTCGCGGTAGCGGACGGCGAGGCGAGAGAGGCCGCCGTGTTCGCGCATGATCGACGCCATCCGGGTCCCATCGGCGAGGACGGCGGGGTCGGACATTTCGCGTTCGAGTTGCTCGAAGCGTGCGTACTTTTCTTCGAGGGTTTGACGGATCGAGCCACTCATAGGGATTCGCGATTAGTGCGTGGGGGCGAGGAGGGTCGCCCCACGACTGCTCACTTCTTGACCGGCTTTTTCTTGGCGGGTTTGGTCGCGAGGCTCGCGTAGGTACCGGCGGCGAACTTCTTTTGGAACTTATCGATCCGGCCGGCGGTGTCGACGAACTTCAGCTTGCCGGTGAAGAACGGGTGGCATTCGCTGCAAATGTCGACCTTAAGTTCGGGTCGGACGCTGCGGGTTTGGAACGAGGCTCCGCAACCGCAAGTGACGGTCGTGAGCTGATATTTGGGGTGAATGCCGCTTTTCATGGGGTCAACAGAGGGACAGAAGCCAAGGGAAGCCGGTGGCTTGGTACACCGGCGAGAGCAGCAGTCTACGCGGAGACGGGCGGTTTCTTCAAGGCTGGCCGGGGGGCTTCGGGTCGGGATTTTCGCCTTTCGGTGCGGAATTGAGCGGAGGAGCGGTTGGGGGGGCGACTTGCGGGTTGGTTTGGGGATGGGCCTTGGCCCAGCGGTCGACCAGGAGGGTATCGATCATCAATTGGCTGACGTGGTAGATGATCATCGGCAGGATGCTGACGCCAAAATCGAGGCCGATTTGGAGCCCCACCATGAGGGTTTTTTGGCTGCCGGAGATCCCGACAGCGATCTGGGAGGGGGGTGTGGCGCCGATCGCCCGGGCGGCCTGGATGCCGAGGTAAAAGGCGGCGAGGTGGATGGCGATCGCCAGGGACCCGGCGGCGATGATTTCGATCCAGCCGCCGGCCGAGGGGTTGGTCGCAAGCCGATCGGCGGAGGCGACGGAGCCGAAGCAGACCATCAGTAAAATGCCGACTTGGGCGGCGTTGGAGAGTTTGGTTCGGTGCCTTGTCACCCAGCGAGGGGAGGTGAATCGGCGGACCGCTTGGCCGAGCAGCAGCGGGATCACGACCCACAGCAGGAGCGATCGGACTTGGTCCATGGGGGAAATTTCGGTGCTGCGGCCGAGGATCAGCCAGAGTCCGGCGGGGACGACCAGGAAGCAAGCGAGGTTCGTGATCACGGAGACGACCATCGCGGTGGCGTCGTCGCCACCCGCCTTGCGGGTCCAGACGGCCGCGGAGGCGAGGGTGCTGGGGACGAGAGCGGTGACGATCAGGCCCCCTGCCATCTCGTTGGAAAGGAGCCACATCGTGGGGAGGGCAAGGAGCGGGACGAGAAAGGTGTTGACCGCGATCGCTAGCAGGGCCGGTCCTGGGTAGCGGACGTTGTGCCGGATCGATTCGGCAGGGAGGGTCAGCCCCATCAGAAAAAGGACGCCAGCGGTGATCAGCGAGCGGATCGAGGGGTCATCGGCGAAGGGGCGGACCGCATCGGTGAGCCCGAACCCGATCGCCAAGCTCGCGACCAGCGCGATCAGAAACCATTGCCGAGAAATAACGCCCCACATTTCCCGGTTTATCCAAACGCCCTATCGGCAAAAAAAGGAGGAAACTAAGATCTCGGAGCGGGGATGGTATCGTCCTGGTGCCGCATTTGACGCAAGCAACCCATCATCACGTTCGCTCGACATGCTCAGATATTGGACCGCCGGGGAATCGCACGGTAAAGCTCTGTTGGCCCTGGTCGACGGATTTCCCGCCGGACTTTCCGTCGACGAGGGGGCGATCAATCACGAATTGATCCGGCGTCAGGGGGGATATGGGCGGGGTAAGCGTCAGCAGCTTGAGGTCGACAATGTCGACGTGTTGAGCGGTGTTTGGCAGGGGGTGACGATCGGCAGCCCGATCGCGCTGCAGGTCATCAACCGCGATTACAAGTTAGAGCGGCTCAAGGATTTAGAGCGACCCCGGCCGGGGCATGCCGATTTGACGGGGGCGGTCAAGCATTTGGGGAGCATCCGCGGGGTGTTGGAGCGGGCTTCGGCGCGTGAGACGGCGGCGCGGGTGGCGGCGGGGATGTTGGCCAAGCAATTGCTCGCACAGTTCGGCATCGACACGATCGGCTATGTCTCGGAGTTGGGTGGGGAAAAGATCCCGACGCCGCCGGGGAGTTTGGCGGAGCATCGGGCGCTGCGCGACCAGTCGGTGATTTACTGTTTGGCCCCGGAGTGGAACGACAAATTCGTCGAGCTGATCGACCGGACGGGGGATGAAGGGGACACGTTAGGCGGGGTGATCGAGGTCCGGGTCGAGGGGTTGCCGATCGGGTTGGGGACGCACGCGCAGTGGGACCGGAAGCTCGACGGGCGATTGGCGCAGGCCGTGATGGCGGTGCAAGCGATCAAAGGGGTCGAGATCGGGATGGGGTTCGAGGCGGCGCGGTTACCTGGGAGCCGGGTGCATGACCCGATCCGGCATGACCCGTCGCGGGTCGGCGAGCCGTCGCTCGGATATGTGCGGCCGACGAACAATGCCGGGGGTTTGGAAGGGGGGATGACCAACGGGCAGCCCTTGGTCATTCGGGCGGCGAAGAAGCCGATCGCGACGCTCCGCAAGCCGCTCGAATCGATCAATTGGGAAACGAAAGAGACGCAGAAGGCGCAGTACGAGCGGAGTGACGTTTGTGCGGTCCCGGCGGCGAGCGTCATCATCGAAGCGGTCGTCGCCTTTGAGGTGGCGGCGGCGCTGGTTGATAAGTTTGGCGGGGACAGTGTCGCGGAGATGAAAGGGAGATACGACCTTTACTTGGAGATGGCCAGAAAGGTTTAAAGGCCAAGAAGGTTTAAATCGCAGGAAGGTTGAACGGCAGCGGGACGCTGAAGCACCGGCTTCGAATGGGACGAGCCATTTGGGTCGCGGATTAAGGGAAAGGGCCGAGCGGGATTTCGGTTCGAGGCGGTTTCACGGAGGGGACGAGCATGCACGAAAGGACGGAGCGGGCGGTCGCCAGGGCGCTCTTCGTGTTGCTATGCGCTTGCCCCACGAGCCTCACGTTGGTCGCGATCTTGATCAGTGTGACCCCTTGGTATGGCGATTATCAGCGGCATCGGTTCGAGCGTGAGTTATCGGCGCGGATCGGGGTCGGGGTCGAGATCGAAGCGATCGAGAAGCCGGCGCCGGGAATGATCCGGCTTGTCGGGTTGGTGTTGACCGAGCCCGAGACGGGTTTGGAGGTGGGTCGTGTGCGGTTGGCGACGTGGACCCGTGCCGATTCGAAGACGGTGATCCGGTTATCGCAACCGGAGGTGAAGTCGGAGCGGCTGCGAGACGTGTGGCGGGTGATCCATGACCGGTTTTTGTGCCAGCCGGAATTGACGCGGCATGCGGTGCGGGTTGCGGCGGATGATGTGACGATCCACAGCCGGAGCGGCTCGACGACGTTGCGGGATGTCGACGCGTGGTTGCGGCCGGAGGAGCGGCGGGTGGAGGCGACGTTGCAATGCGTCCCGGCGGGGAGGCGAGACGACGCGCCGGTGCATGTGCGGGTGATCCGGGACCGTGGGGGCGAGTTCGCGACGACGGAGTGGACGCTGTTGACCGGCGGCCTGACGCTCCCCTGCTCTGCCCTTGGCGAGTATTTGCCGGTGCTCGAAAGGTTGGGCCCGGAAGCGACCTTTGCGGGGACGTTGCGATGGAAGGTAAGCGACGCGGGGTGGTCGATCGACTTGGGCGGGTCGCGATTTGACGAAGTCGAGTTGAGCGATTTGATGGAAGACGTGCCGCATCGGTTGACCGGTCGGGCGTCGGTGGCGTTCCAGCGTGGGCAGCTCGACCCGAAGAAAGCGATCGACATTTCGGGGACGTTGACGGCGGCGAGCGGATATCTGGGATGGTCGTTGGTGCGGGCGGCGTCGGAGCATTTGGGGTTTGAGGTGGCATCGCCGGAGGATCCCGACGCGAAGGATTTGGCATACGACCGGATCGGGCTGCGGTTTGACCTGTTTGGCCCGCGGCTGACGCTGGCCGGGATTTGTCACCAGCAGCGGGGGCTCGAGTATTTGAGTCCCGGGGTGATCGTCACGTCGGGAGGGTATGGCGTGGTGGGAAGCGGCGGCGAGCCGCGGAGTTGGGCGTCGTTGGTGCGGACATTTTGGCAAGACGGCCGGGAGAGTTTGCCGGCATCGACGCAATCGGGGTGGCTGATGAGTTGGTTGCCGGCGCCGAAGTTATCGGCACCGGTATCGGCGGCGCCGCCGAGGATCACGGGGACGGGAAGTTATCGCGGGGTGGGCGCGATCCGGCCGCCGCAGCCTTGACCCGGTCGGGGTTGGGGGCGTGGTCGATGGGAGGGTTTCTGGTCGGTGACTTGGTCTTGTCACCGCGGGTCGATTTGGGCTATCGACCGGTTGAAAGATTCGGTCGGTTCTCGAACATCACGGGCGTTGGTTAACCCATGAAACGGAAAAACAAAAGCGTCGTGCGTGAGTTGCTGGCGATCACGGCCGCGATCATGTCGTTCGTTGTCGGATGGGATCCATCCCCGCGGGTTTATTCGCAGGAGGAGACTGCCCAGCAGGAGTCCGGTCCGCAGGACGACGTAGCAGCCGGCGGCGAGGTGATCGACCAGTTCGAGCCGTACGACGTGTACGTCGATCAGGAGCAGGTCGTCGCGCGATGTGGCCCTGGGGGAGGGTATTACCGGACCGACCCGCTTCGTCATGGCCAGAAGTTAGAAGTTTATCTCGAAGCGGAAAAGGGTTGGCTCGGGGTGCGGCCGCCGGAAGGGAGTTTTTCGTGGGTCACGGCTGACGCGATCCAGTTGGATCGCAGCGGCAAGATCGGCAAGGTGATCGAAGACGGGACGTTGTCGTGGATCGGGACGCATTTGGGGAAGGCCCGCCAGTACTTGTGGCAGGTCCAATTGGCGGCTGGCGAGACGGTCACGATCTTAGGGCGAGCGGAGCGAGAGGGTCCGGACGGGCCGCAATTGTGGTACCGGGTCGCGCCGCCGGCGGGCGAATTCCGCTGGGTGCATAGCGACCAGGTCGTCGAGAACCCGGAAGAGTTGTTACGAGACAAGCCGAAGGCGAGCGACCGGTATGCGCAAGGGACGCCGGAGTTGGCGGCACCGATCGCTGGTGAAGGGAGTGGTTCATTCGCGGGTGCGGCGCGGACGAAGATCCAGGAGAAGGCGCGATCGATCCTGCGGCCCGTTGCGGTCGAGCAGGTATCGGTCCCTAGTCAACAAGCCGTGGTCCAGCAAACGCTGGGGCAGCAATCGGTAATCCAGCAGGCGCCGGGTCAGCAGGCCTTGGGTCAGCAGGCCTTGGGTCAGCAGGCCTTGGGGCAGCAGACCTTGGGACAGCAGGCCTTGGGACAGCAGCGTGGGGGCGAGGTTCTTAGGCCGCTCACGCGACCTTCGCAAGGGGTCGCGACGGTAGCGGTGCCGTTGATCGCGTTGG
>JBEIRZ010000136.1:0-11227 GCA_040375695.1 Planctomycetaceae bacterium | reverse complement strand
TCGTGCTCGTGCTCGTTCTATTGAGAGCTCGGCAACGCTAGCTGCTGGGCGCGAGACCACCGGTGACTGAGCTGACAGAATCACCGGACGGCTTGAGCAGTGCCGCTAAAGTGAGTTTGCTAGGCTGTACCGGACGGCTTGCGCCGTGCCGCTTTTGTAGGAGGGACTGTACCTGTGAAGCGTTTTCGGTCGCAATGCTCGGCAACGCTAGCGGATGGGCGCGAGCCCACCGGTGTGTCAACAGACCGAGTCACCGGACGGCTCGCGCCGTGCCGCTTTTGTATGAGGGACGGGAACGGACGGCTTACGCCGTGCCGTTTTTGTCCGTTCGATGATGCGGGTCAGGTCACTTCGCGGGTTGCGGGTCGCCGCCGATGGGCCGCGAGAAAAAGATCCCGGCGACCATGAACGCGATTTGCGTCGCGATAAAGACGCTGAGCCACCACAACACCCCCTCCGTGAATCCGTAACTGTGCAGCCCCAACCCAAGCTCGTTCGTCCCGAAATAGCTCCAGGACGTCACGATGTTGCCGCCGATCGCGAGGATCGAAAAGCCTCGCGCCCCCGCCATCCCGTCCCAACGGGCGTGCAACATCATCGCGTTCCAAATCACGATCAATAACGCCCCATTCTCCTTCGGGTCCCACCCCCAGAACCGGCCCCAACTGTCGTCGGCCCACAGCCCACCCAGGACCGTACCGACGAAGCTGAAGAGGATCCCAAAGCAGGTCGCGCCATAGATCGATCGGTAGATCTGACGCAGCGAATCGGGGCCTTTGCCGAGCCATCCGGCGATCAGGTACCGAATCCCCAATAGCCCCGCGACCATCGTCGCCGAATAACCGAGCGTCACCGTGATGACGTGCGTGCCGAGCCAGAACTGCGTATCGAGCACCGCCTGCAACACCGGCATCGTGTCGCCGGTGTTCAGCCCGAGCCCATACGCTACCAACAGCGCCAACACGCCGCTGCCGGCGGCCAGCAAATTTCCTTCGCCGTAACGGAAGATCCGTTCTTGGATCACCCCATAAATCACGCCGGCCCAACCGATGAAGACGGCCGATGAATAGAGGTTGATCACCGGCGCGCGGCCGGTGATGACGATCCGCGACAACAGCACGAGCGTATGGATCACCAGCGCCACGATCAAAATCCCCCACACCGCGGTGCGGAGCCGGGGCATGTCGACTATCAGGTAGAGGCACCCCAGGCAGAGGGCCAAGATGTACAGCGCCATGGCGATGTGGGTCGGGCCGTTGGCATCGTCCCACCGTTCCAGCGCGACCTTCCAGGGGGTGTATCCCGAACTCTTGACGCTCGTCGAATCGATCGCTTCGAGCGTCGCCAAATGTTTGTCGACGGCGGCGTTGAAGGCCTGCGGGTCCTTATCGCCATAGGCCTTGATCAATTCGCCGAAGGTGTCGACGCCGAGCCTTTGGACCGTTTTGTCGGTGACGCTGTCGAGGGCGTTGTTGAAAAACGCGGAGGAAAACGCCGACCATTTCGGGGCGTCGGCCGAAACGCTGAGCGTATCGGTCGGGGGCGGGATCAGCCCCGGCGAGGTCATCCGTTCGATCGCTTCCATCCGGTTCCGCATCTCGCGAACGGCGAAGACGCGTGCCTCCTGTTCGGTCGTCCCCGGGGGCAAAAATTCCTTGGGGATTTCTTGGGGGACAGGGAGCCGGAACGCGGCGGCCGCCATCGTGAAGGCGCGGGTGCGGCGATCGAGTTCCATCATCTTCTTGTCTTTGAACGTCTGGTCGCGGCTCTCTTTCTTCGCCGCCGCTTCGGTCAATTCGGTGAAGCGTTGCAATTCCTTGCGGATTTCGCTGAGCGTGAAGAGCTTGCTCTTACGCCGCTGCAGCCCCAACTCGTCACGCACTTCGCTGGCGTCGACGCGGAACATCGGGAGGTCTTCGATCCGTTCGTCGTCGATGGCGACTTCCATCAGCCACGCCATCGCCGACAGTTTCGACTTGCCATCGGCCCGATCGCGGAAGGCGGTCGGCGCGTCATCGAGGCTGAGCGACGTGCGGTTGCTGATCGCCTTGAGCGTTTGGCTGGCGTATGAGGCGAGCGGCATGACGCGGCCGCCGAATTGCACGGGGATTTGACCGGCGCGGTAAAGGTCGAAGTGCAAATCACGCTGCGCCGGTCGCATCCGGTCACGGACGGCAGACCAGGGGACGAGGGCCAGGAGCCCGAACAACGCCGCGGCACCGACCCCGAGGTAGACGGGCCACGGGGATCCGACCGGTTTGGTTTCGGAGTCACCTTCGCGCTCCATCGCCAACCGCCGTTCTTGGCTGCGGCGGCGGACGAAGCGGCGGAGCGTCCCGGCGAAGTGGACGCACATCCCCAGCGCCGTGATGCTGCAAGCGACGTAGGGGATCAACCAGCCGCTGTTGCGGACGATCTGCAACCCGGTCATCTCCGCGCCGCTGGGGAGCCGGGTGTAGTTCGATTGGTAATAGGTTTCGCCGCGGAAGCGGAGCGGGTTGTTCATCCAGATCTGTTCGCGACGATCTTCGCCCGTCACCGGGTCGACGATGCGGACGAACGAGCGGTAATCGCGTGGGGTATCGGTACCGCTGTAATCGACACGGCGAACGTCGCTGAGGTGGACCCAAAAATCTTTGGGGGCGCGGGCGAAGCGCAAGCCGACTTGGTAATCGTCTTCGCCGACCTTCACGGAATCGTATTCGTCGCCGCCGCCACCTCCGGGCGCGAGCGTTTCGCGGTCAGAAAACCACTGCGAAATCAGGTGCCGACCGGTCACGGAGCCTGAGGCGCGATCGATCAATTCGACATAGGCCGAAGCGAGGTTCACGTCGCCGCTGGTGCCGCCGGCACCGGGGGTATCGACGGCCGCGACTTGCAGCCCCAACCCGCGATCGGCGGTGAATTTTCCTTGGTCGGCGTTCTTGAGCCGCGAGTTGGGGTAATAGGCGAGGACCTTGACGTCCATCGGGAGGGTCGGGTCGCTGATCTTTTCGCCCGATTCGGCCGCGGCCCGCAGGCGTTGGGAGGGGATCGCGACGACCTGCTGTTGGTCGCCGACTTGGCGCTGGAACGTCATCTCGACCTGATCGAGGTTGACGAAGGCGCTGGCCGATTGCCCTTCGATCAGCGTCAAACGTTGTTCGGTTTGTCGGTCGCCGAACATGAATTGGCCGAACATCAACAGCCCGACGCCGAAGTGCAACAGGACGTTGCCCCCTTGTTGTTTGAAGACCATCAGGCACCCGAGCAACAGGACGAAGCCTGCACCTAAACCTTTGGCCAATTGCCAAACGATCCGCAGCCCCGGGTCACCGATCCGCGAACCGGTCGTGAGTGCGAAGACGAGGTAGGCGGCGAGGGCCAATGCGACCAGCCCCAGCGCGATTCGCGCCCCTTTCGACGTGGCGGTGATCACCAGCGAAACAAGACCGATCCAGATGGCGGCGAGGGTCCCCAAGCAGATCGCCCACAACCGCTCGTAGCTCATCGGCGGTTCGCCCTGCAGCCCTTCGCTGTTTTGGCCGGCGAGGATGATCGCCACGGTTAGCGCGACCCCGGCGAGGATCACGCCGAGGCCACCCCACAGGCGAGCGCCGCTGGAGTGGACATGGAAGCGGGTGATCTTGGCGGCGATCAGGTTCAGCATCAGCATGAAGCCGACCATCGCCCCGCCGGGGATCGGCAATTTGCCCGGCAAGGGTTCTTTGTGCATGTAGAAGGCGTTGGGGACGAGGTCCTCCAAATGCAGCATCGCGATCCAGCAGGTGAAGTAACGCTCTTTGACTTCCAACATGTTGAGGTGGTGCTGGGCCAGCGTCCCGGCGAAGACGAGGACGAGCGAAAACGCGAAGAGGGCGACGGTCAGTTTGAGCGAGCCGAGCGCCTGGAACGCGTTGCGAGCCAGCGCTGCCAACCCCGCCTCCGCGCTGCCCAGCGCGGGGTTACCCAGTCGCGGTGATGTGCTTACCGTTGCCATGTTCCGATTACCAAGTTGGCGGGTGAATTGTTTTGCTGTCGGTGTCGAGAGTTCGATCTCTCGAGGTCAGTGTCGAGCGTTAGGTATCAATCGGTCGGTCATTCGTCGAGTCGGATCGATTCGAGGAATTTGCCGATGCGTTCGCGTTCTTCGCCGAGCGTCTCTGCCGGGCCGGTCGCCTTGATGAAGAGGCTCATCCCATCGCCGACGGAGACGATCGTGGCGTCGATCGCTTGGGCGTTGGGCTTGTCATCGCCACCACTGAGGAAGAACCGTTGGGCTTCGCGGCCGCTAACCGAAAGCTTTTGCGCGTCGGCGAGCGCCTTGTCGACGACATCGGCGGGGGCGGGGCCTCCGAGGACTTGGCCCAACCAGCGATCGACGTTGCCGCGGAGGTCGCCACCGGCTTGGATGATCGTCAATTCTGCTTGGCGATCGGTCGGTCCGATCTGGAAGGCGGCCAGCCGCATCATGCTCATTTTACCCGCCCGCCATTCGGGCGGCGCGACGAATTTTGGCCCCGCGGCGGGGGATCCGGCGTTGTCGGCCGGGGTCGGGGTGGCACCAGGCGGCCCGGGGTTGGGAGGAGCTTGGCTGGGAGGAGCTTGGTCGGGCGGACCGGCACCGGACGGACCGGCACTGGGCGGACCGGCACTGGGCGGACCGGCACTGGGCGGCCCGCCGCTGGCGAACGGCGGCATCCCGCCGGCACCCGGCATCGCACCGGCGTTGGGGTTCATGCGGCCGGCGAGGTCGACCCAAGCGGGGGAGTCGGCCGATTCGCCGAGCGAGGTGAGTGCAAATTTCTCAGCCCCGGCCATCGGTTCGGTCGAATCTTCTAACCCCATTTGGCCACGCCAGCGGTTGACGTTGAGGGCGACCTGTTCGTCCCATTTTTCGGAGCGGGGCAATTGGCTGATCGACAGTTCGAGCTCGCGGGTCGGGGTGTCGATCAACAGGGTCGCGAAGCGCATCGGGCGTTCGGTCCCCATCACCCACCCTTGGGGCAATTCCTTCAGGTCGGGTTTCCCTTCGGCGAAGCGGACTTTACCGAGGAAATCGCGGATCGGAGCTTCGGCATATCGGATCGCCTCTTTCGGGCCGACGACCTTAAAAAACCAGGCGGAATCGGGCTCTGGGACCATCAGCCCCAGCATCCGTTCGTCCCCGGCGAGGGTGGGGGGGACGTCGGTGCGGATTTCGTAGGTGCGGATCGGCGGGGGGGAATCGCACGCGGCGATCAGGGTAACCAGCAGCAGCCCCAACCGCAGCAGCCCCTGCCGCATCAGCCCCAGCCCATGCGCGATGCGGAAAGGGCGCAGCCGAGCGGTCACCCGGGCAGGGGAGGATTCCCCGTCGGGACGCGAGATCCGCCACGGGGTAAAGCCGCCTTGGGGAGCGGGGCCGCCTTGAGATGCATGGCAAGGGTGGACCGACAGCAGGGCAGGGGAAGGCAAATTAACGGCTCGTAGAGGCGGGAGGGGTGGCATTCCGGTTCGCTCGAGGGGGTTTCCTTAACCCCATCAATCTAACCGATGAAAGCCGTCACGTCGTACCCACCGCAGTGGCGAGTGCGGCAAAAAGCCACGACGAATCAGGATAGGGAGGCGGGCGAGTGCCTACCTGCGGGCCAGTCTGCGGATAGCGGGCCAAACCGCGGTGAGTGGGATGGGCCACGGTTACCCGACCGAGCTAGCAGGCCGAGCAGCAGACCGAGCTGGGGGGCGGATCTGCGGGGCAGGGCCAAATCCGCCTTCATATTCTTGTGGAAAATTACGGAACCCTGCGGTGAGGGGGCTGGTTTGAGAGGTTGTTCGGGTGCCGAACGATCCAAGGGGCGGTAAGCTCGCACAGCCCGTCCGCCAAATCTAACACGGAACGGGGATTATTTTTTCGCTAAGATCCGGGAGAAAATACGAAAAAGATGACATCATTACGCCCAATGAGGGGCTAAAGTTCGGTCAACCACTTGATAAACCGCGTTAGTTCATGATTATGTAGTTATCAGCGGATGTGAAAAACCGAGCCTTTGATAGTTCGAAGCCGGTTGGTCAGTTTCGCCCCATTGGCGGGCGTGAAGATTTCGCACCGCTCCCCTTTTTCGATCCGAATCTACGGAAAAATCCGATGCGTTACGCATTTCGCCTGGCGGAGATCCTAGGCCACACCCCCGACCGTCGGAAGCGGCCGGGGACGATCAAGTCGATTGTCGAGCACACGGGGCTGGACCGGCATCAAGTCGCGTCGCTGCTGAAGAACGAAGCGAAATACATCCCGTTAGAAGCGTTGTCGCGGCTTTGCGATTACCTGATCGACCAGGGGTATGCGACGGCGGACCAATTGCCGGGGTCGTTGTTTTCGGTCCAGGCGGAAAATTTCTGGGAGCTGTTGGCGCGGCGTGGGGATGTCGAAATATGCGTCGGTGTCCGGCAAGCGGACGGGGGGAACAACCCCGAGCACGCCTGGATCGTCGCCTCGGACTCGGTCTTGATCGGCGAATTGCTCAACGGCGTCTCGACGCTGGGGGGGGCGGCGAAGCATGCGAAGTCAAACGCGTCGTTGCCCCCGGGGGTCGAGAAGGTCGCCCGCGACGTCCCCTCGCCCGATCGGCTGCAACAGACGCTGGTCTGGAGCCCCGCTCCCGGGAAGAGTCCCGAATCACGTGCGCGGGCCGAAGAGGTCTTTGAAGGGTTCACCTTGGCACAAGGGGACCGGGCGTTGGTTTGCATCGGCAGCGTGAAGAGCAACCCGGTGGTGGAGCTCGTCTTTGCCGACGCCTTCGGGTGCACGCCGTACGTCACGGAAGACGATGTCGACGACACATCGGCGCGAGCCTGCCCGTTCTTCCTTCGTTATCGCGATCTCGACCCCAAGCCGGATTCGGCATCGGCGGGGACGCGATTGAGCAAGAACGAGGACGCCCCGCACCCCGGATTCTATTACGAGAAGGACGACGGGACTTGGGTTTGGGCCGGTGGCAGCGGCAAGGACACGGCGCTCGTCTTTTACATCTTCCGCGAGCCGCTCGGTCGGCTCGACATGGTCCTCAGCGGCTTTTCGGGTCGCGCGACGCGACTGCTCGCCAAGACGCTCGCCAACCGTGGCGACGAATTCTGGCCGCCTGTTTTCGAATCGGGCGGGACGCAGATCGGGGCGTACATCGTGCAGTACGAAGACGATCCGACGACATCGAGCAAGGATTCGTTGCTGCAGACGTACGAGACGGCCGCGGCGAAGATCACCCCCTTGCCGGCGCAGGCGATCGCCCGCCGATTGGCAAAACTTTAAAGCGAATGTCTGATTGTCTCACGCGGCCCGGGTGAAACAGACCCCAGCGGCACGGCGCGATCCGTCCGGTACTGCCGCTCGTTGAAACACCGGTGGGCTCGTGCGGTGCCGCTTCGATAGGTTTCACCGTTTGGGACCGCTGGCGAATCGTCAAGCGCGGCATCATCGTCACCGCTTGGCGGCAGCGTCGCTGGAACGCCGGGTGATTCTGCGGTATTTCGGGGCGGGTCGATTTACAATGAGGGGTTGACCGCGGGGGCGCTTAGCCCGACGTCGCGGTTCAGCTGTGCCCTGGTTCAGCTGTGCCCTGGTTCAGCTGTGCCCTGGTTCAGCTGTGCCCCGGTGCAGCGGGGTGACCGCAGCTCAGATCATCCTTGTCGCCAGGACCCTTTCGATGGCCAAGAAAGTCTCCGCCGCTGGCCGAAGCCGATCGGCCGCACGATCGCCCCAACCGGCGGAGCGTCGATCGATCCGTCGCGTGAAGCCTCGAATCGACAACGGCCCCGAGCCGACGGCCACGAGGCTCGAATCGGCCGCGCTTGAACAGCCTCGGGGGATGAGCCGCGACGCGAGCGAGGTGATCGATGATTTGATCCACCGACGCAACCGCGATTTGATCGTCGGGGTCGTCGGGGAGGCGTATGCGGATGAGTTGCGGGGGCTTGCCAGCAGGGCCCAAGCAACGGAGCCGGGGGACGAGGCGAAGCGAGTCTTGATCGTCCCCGGGGTGACCGGTTCGACGTTGGCGGTCAGGAAGCGGACCGTGTGGTTCGACCCGCACCAAATCGCGGGCGGCAAATTGAAGGACTTGGCGATCAAGCCGAACGATTCGGTGCGCGCCGCAGGGATCTTTTGGCCGACCTACCTGGAGCTCAAGCTGCGACTAGAGATCGCCGGTCACCAACCCGAATTCTTTCCCTTCGATTGGCGCAAGTCCGTCATCGAATCGGCGCGATCGCTCGTTCAAACGATCAAACGTTTTGCCGCGAGCGGCCAACCGGTCGCGATGGTCGCCCACGGGATGGGAGGCCTTGTCGGCCGTGCGGCGCTGCGGATGCTTGGCAACCGCGCCGACAAATTGGTCAGCGAGACGATCCTGTTGGGGACGCCGAATTCAGGTTGTTTTGCCCCGGCGATGCTGTTGACCAACCAGTACCCGATGGTCCGCTGGATCGAGAGGCTGGACGAGGTGAGCGGGAAGGGAGAATTGGTCCGCGACGTCTTCTCGACCTTCGTGGGACTCGCCGAGATGCTCCCGGACGCTGAGCACGCCGCTGGCATCGACCTGTTGAACGTCGCGACTTATCCAGCGGCGGGCAGGGCGGTTCGGGGTCCGGTCTTGAAGCAGGCCCAAGGGTTACAAGCGAAGCTCGCGGCCGGTTCGAAAAGGATTTGGATGATCGTCGGGACGGGGCATGAGACGGTGGTGAGGATCAAGCCACCGGAGCGAGTCGGGCGGCGCGGTTCGGCCGCGTCAAAAGGGAGCGGCGGTGCGAGCGACGCTGCGCGATTCGAATTCGAACTGTCCCACCAAGGGGACGGGACGGTCCCGTTGAAACTCGCGGAGCTACCCGGGGCCAATCACCGCTATTGCACGATTCAGCATGGGAAATTGCCGAGCGATGACGAGGTGATCCGCGCGATCGTCGAACTGCTGAAGGGTAGCAAGACGTCCAAGTTGCACGCCAATGTCGATGAAGCGATGGCCGCGGCGCTGCGGCGGTCCCAGGGGGGGCTTTCGGAGGGAGAGCTTTTTCAACGTATCAATGCCGAAGGGCGATCGGGGTTGGGGCTGACTGACCGCGAGCTTTTGGCCGCGCTCGATCCGTTGGTCGGCATTCCGATTAGGGGCGATATCGGCCGGGTCGAGCCGAACGAATCGCCGGCGCTGTTGACCAGTTCGCAACCGATCGTCATCGGCCGCAAGCATCAGACACGGCTCGACGTGCGATTGACCTTCGGCAACGTGACGGAAGCGCGGGGCACGGCGCTGATGCTGGGCATTTTTAAAGACGTGCGTCCCGGAGGCGCGGCGGGGGCGGTCGACGAAAAGCTGGGGGGCGTCCTGGCCGAGATCGTTGACCGCCGGATGTTCTCGGCCAACGTCGGTGAGCTCTTCGTGTTGCCGACGCCAAGGCATGGGTTGAACGTGGAGATGGTGGTGCTGGTGGGGCTGGGGAACTTCGCGCTGTTCAACCCCAAGTCGCTGCGGACAAGCGTCGAGAACGCGACGCGGACGCTGCTGCGATGCCAAGTCGATGACTTGGTCACCGTCCCGTTGGGGGGTGGTTCGGGGCTCAAGATGGAAGAGCTCGCGCTGGCGATCATCGAAGGGCTTCAAGCGGGTTTGAAAGACGCGCGGGGCCGCCAATCGCTGCGCGGGCTGGGGATCATCACGCACAACGAAGCGGATTTCCGCAACCTGCATGACGGGATCTTGAGGCTGGCGGCCGCGAACAACTTCGATGACATGGAATTCACCCTCGAGCGTGAAATCCTCCCATCGGCGCCTCGCGGTGACGCGGCGAAAGGGCCGGGGCTGACCGCGGACAACGCCAGCACCTACCTGTTGGTCAAAGAGACACGCGACCCGTCGAAACGTCACACCGAAAATCACCATCACATCGAAGTCGGGCTGTTGGGAAGGGCCGGCAAGGCGACCGTGATCACCGACGAGATCAAAGTCGCGACGAACGACCTCGCCAAGCTGCTCGACAAGATCGATGCGGCCCGCCAAGGGGGCAAGCTCCTGTTGCGGGCCCGGGAATTGGGGGCCGAGCTGGCGGACCTGCTGTTACCCAAATTGATCCGCGAAGCGATCGAATCGACGACACCCGAGACGTTGACGCTGATCAATGATTTCTGGGGATCGAAGCTCCCTTGGGAATTGCTGACCGTCGGCGAGTGGAACGCGGGGCTCGATGGGAACCTGAGCCGCAAGTACCTAACGGCGAACATCTCCGTCGCCAAATGGTTGCACCAAAGGCGGGTGGCGAAGGAGCTCGAAATGCTGCTGGTCGTCAACCCGACGGGCGACTTGCCGGGGGCGGAGAGGGAAGGGAAACGGCTAGTGGAAATGGCGCAAAGATTCCCCGAGATCCGGGTCACCGAGGTGAAGGGAATCAGTGCCACGAAAGGGCGTTTGTCCGAGGAGTTTGCCTCGGGGAAGTATGACCTGGTCCACTACGCCGGGCATGCGTATTTCAACGAGCAGAATCGATCGGAAAGCGGGATCTTGTGCGCGAAGGACGAAGTGTTGTCGGGCCGCGACCTGGCGAATTTGAATTCATTGCCATCGCTCGTCGTCTTCAACGCCTGTGAATCGGCGAGGGTCCGCAGCGGCGAATTGCCGACGCGGTCACCCAAATCGAAAACGGCGGGGGGGAAAGCGGCTCCGATCGCCGCGCTGGTCGATCGCAACGTGTCGCTCGCCGAAGCCTTCTTGCGGTGTGGCGTGGGGGCCTTCGTCGGGACGTATTGGCAAGTCGGCGATAACGCGGCGGGGGCATTCGCCGAACATTTTTATAGCGACCTGCTCGAATCCAAAACGGTCGGCGAGGCGTTACGTTCGGCCCGCAAAGGGCTTTACAAAACGAACGAAGCCGATTGGGTGAACTACATCCATTACGGCGACAGCGAGTTCAAAGTGAAGTCGAACTGAGGGGCCCAGGGTAGGTTAAACGCCCAGGGTAGGTTATACGCCCAGGGTAGGTTAATAGGGTCGCACCGGTGAAGCGGCTTACGAGCATCGCGAACAGGTGCTGCCTCAGAGAAGCAGCTTACTGGAGTGGCTTGCGTGAAGCGGCTTACGAGTAGAGCTCGATCGCCTTGATGATATCGTCCAGCTCGTTGGGGACGGCGATGGCCCGGTTGGCGAAGCTCGCCTTGGAGACGCCGCGGCTGGCAAGGACCTTGTTGAAGACCTCCTGGTCGGTGGTGTGGTACGCGACGGTCGCGGTG
>JBEIRZ010000180.1:0-8910 GCA_040375695.1 Planctomycetaceae bacterium | reverse complement strand
GGTGGCCCCGGAGGCCAGGGTGGCCCTGGAGGTCCCGGCGGTCGTCCCCAGCGCGGTGATCGCCCCCAACGTGGCGAACGTCAACCGCAAGAACAGGCCCAGCCAAACAACTGAGCCCCTTTCGAAAATCACCCCCACTCCCATGGGGCCTGAACCCCTGCGTGAAAACTCGCGCAGGGGTTTTTTCTTTTCGCGACCCACCCCAAACGTCAACCACTCGCCAGCTCGATCAACGTTCATTCACATCGTTGTCTTTTGGCACATCGTTGCATTTCGGCTCATCGTTATATTGGGGCACATCGTTAATTTTTGGGGCGCATTTCAAAGGCTCTCAATCGCATCGCCTCGGCAATCGCATCGCTACGCTACGGAGGAATCGACATGCCCCGACCCAATCAATCGTCCCTCGTCACCATCACGCTGTTCCTGCTGCTGATCGCCTTCACTACCGGAACACCGACCGACACCAGCCACGCCCAATCCGACAAGCCTCCCTCCGCATCACTCGCCATCCGCACTCCCGTCCCCTACCAAGTGCTGCAAAGGACCGGGTTCGTCCCGCATCGCGCCCACGAACATGCCCCCGGCGGCCCGGCCCGCGGCTTCGCCGATGTCGTCATCCGGATCGATTCGAAAATACAACCCAGCGACCGCATCCGGTGGCGGGTCCAACGACAAACCGATGCCTTCGGACGCGATACCGATTGGTCCGATGCCGCCGTCATCCAACCCGAATCACCGCTAACCGTCAAAGCCCGCGTCCCCGCCGGCGGTTGGTACCGATTAGAAGTGATGATCCGACACGAAGACGGCTCCGCCTCGCAAGGCGCGGTCGGACCGATCGGCGTCGGCGACCTCTTCGTCGTCGCCGGCCAGTCTTACGCCGCCAACAGCAACGACGAACGCCAACAGGTGACCGAACCCCAACAACGCGTCGCCGCCTTCGATTTGGCGACCGGCCAATGGCGGATCGCCAATGATCCTCAACCGATCCCCGATGGCAGCACGTCCGGGTCGATCTGGCCGCACTTCGGCGATTTGCTCGTGCCTAACCTGCAGGTCCCCGTCGGGCTGGCAAACGTCGCCTGGGGTGGCACAGCGACGACCCAGTGGATGCCCGGGGAGTCGCTTCACAATCGCTTGATCGAGGTCGGCAAAACACTCGGCCCGTTCCGCGCCCTCTTCTGGCAACAAGGCGAATCCGATGTCATCGCCAAGACGACGTCCGAGCAATACGTCCAGCGGCTGACCACGATCCGTCAAGCCGCCGTCGATGCCTGGGGTTTCGCTCCCCCCTGGCTCCTGGCCAAATCGACCCTCCACCCCGTTGTCTATAACGACTCGCTGGGCGAGGACCGCATCCGCCGGGCCATCGACCAACTGATACTACTGCCCGGCTTCCGACCCGGACCTGATACCGACGTCCTGGGGGGCGAAAACCGCGGCGACAAGGATTCCAAAAAACACTTCTCTCCGATCGGGCAACGCCGCGCCGCCCAGCTCTGGTTCGCCGCCGCCTGGCAAGAACTCAACCGCCCACGCCCCGATCATGAAGCGCTCCTCGAAACGATCGAAGAACTGAAACTGCACGAACCCGCCTGGGCTTCCCCCGTCGTGCTTCGCGAAAGCAGCATCCTGCTCCGCGCCGATGACAACGCGCCACCCGTCGCCAGGCTTGCCTTCCCCGCCGCCGAGATCCTCGAAATCGCCTCCGCCGATCGCCAACATCGCTTCGAACTCGGTCGCGATGTGACGCTCGACGAAGACCGCCAAACGCTCCGGTTCTCCGATACCCGCTCCGTCCCTGCGATCCGCGCCCAAGAGCTCTTTCCCCCCGAAGGCGCCCCCAACAGCTACCGACATCGCGTCGATCACCCCGACCAAAACCTCCTCTACAACGCCGGCCGCTGGTTCCATGACCGAGACATCGAAATCACCTATCGCCGCAAAAGCGAGATCGATGACACGGACAAGTCGCTCGTCGCGCGACCCGATACGCCCGCAAACACGCTCCTCCCCAAAACGCTCGCCCGACTACGCGCCGGCCAACCGCTGACCCTCGGCATCGCCGGCGACAGCATCTCCACCGGCCTCGATGCCTCCGGCCTCGTCCACGCGCCGCCTCACCAACCGGGTTACCCCGACCTTGTCGCCGCCCACCTCCAATCGCACTTCCGCTCCGAAATCAACTTGGTCAACCGCGCCGTCTCCGGAACAAGCATCGCCACCGGACTGTCCGACCAATCGCAAATGCTGGCCCAAAACCCCCACTGCCTGATCGTCGCCTTCGGGATGAACGACGTCGGGCGTCGCGACCCCAAGTGGTTCGGCGAACAGGTGAAGGACTATGTCGACCGCGCCCGCACGGCCAACCCCGATCTCGAACTGATCCTCGTCTCACCGATGCTGGGCAACGCCGAGTGGATCCACACGCCGCGCGACATGTTCGCCCTCTACCGCGACCAACTGAAACCGCTCGTCGGCCCCGGCGTCGCGCTGGCCGACGTCACCGCGGTTTGGGAACGGCTGCTCCGGTCCAAACATGACCTCGACCTGACCGGAAACGGCCTCAATCACCCGAACGACTTCGGCCATCGACTCTACGCCCAAGCCGTCTTGGCCCCACTGATCCCGTCCGATCTGTTTGCTACGACTCGCTGACCGCCCTTCGCCCGAATCGCTAGCCGCTCGCTTATAACCTTGACCCCTCTCAACTGGCGCGATGTGCTTATTGCGTGAGAGTCGCGACCGATCGGCGTTGTGTTATCGGGTCGGCTCGGAAGCTTAATCGCACCTTCATCGAAAGCTCGGCGTCTCTAAACGTCCGGGCGTTAAAAATCGTGATCTTGATGGTGCGATCCTGCGGACCGCGTTTCGCACGATAAGCATCACACCCAAGCGTCTCCCCCGCCATCGCCCTTCCCCTCCTGACGAACGCTCCCATGTCGCGACCTTTGCATAGAAACAGCGGCTTCACATTAGTCGAACTCCTTGTCGTGATCGCCATCATCGGTGTGATGGTCGGTCTGCTGCTACCCGCGGTCCAGTCAGCCCGTGAAGCGGCCCGGCGAATGAGTTGCGGTAACAACCTCAAGCAACTCGGCCTCGCGTTGCACATGTACCACGACACACTTTTGGTGTTTCCTTACGGCCGAGGGGGGACGGGTCACCCCGACGGAGGTACCATCCGGCCCTTATCGGATAATGTGAATCGTGCCAGTGGCTTTATCGGGCTTCTGCCGAGGATCGAGCAGTCAGCGCTCTACGACCAGATTTCATCGACCCAAACATACAACGGGATCGTTTATCCTCCCTGGGGGCCTCGACCGGGAGTCGGGAGTACAGATTACCTCCCCTTCATGCAGAGCATCCCGACGCTGATGTGCCCATCTGCGCAAGACATTACGGTCAACAGACTCGGTGGCCCGACGAATTACGCGTTTAGTTGGGGTGATAACAATCGCCGCATCACCGGGTCCGAAACGGTCAGCGCCCGTCAAGCCGTCCGCGCCGACCGCCGCGGCTTGTTCGGATTTCAAGCCCCGCGAAACATGCGAGACGTTATCGACGGAACATCCAACACGATCGCGATGGCCGAGATCGCGACGAGCAATGACCCCAACACGGTACTCGGTGGCGTCGCCAACACCCGAGGAACTGATCCGGCATACAACAACAACATCATGTGCTTGCTCGAACGCGATCCGACCAATCGCAAATTCCTGACACCCGGCAACAATCGGAACTTGCGTGGCAACGGTTGGGCCAACGGGGTCACCGCCTACACCGGCGTCAGCACCATCCTGCCGCCGAACTCGCCCCACTGCCTGCAAAGCGGTAATGACCACTCGGACGGCCAAGCCCCCGCGGCAAGCTATCATCCAGGCGGTGTGCAAGTCCTGATGACCGATGCCTCCGTCCGGTTCGTCAGCGAAACGATCAACACAGGGAATCTGTCAGCCCGCGATGTCCGTTCCGGGCTAAGCCCCTTCGGGGTGTGGGGCGCCCTGGGGTCGATCCAGGGCGGCGAGGTCGTCCCCGGCGACTTCTGAGCCAAACCCGCCTGATCGCACTCCTTCCACATTTCGTTGATCGTCTTTCGACGACGGTGTTAGTGGCGGCCCGCTGACAATCCCACTTTATCCTCAGTCTCTGACGCGAAAATGATGCCTAACAAATTCCCTATCCCAAAGCTCATCCTTCTGGTGATCGGGGCTCTCGCGGTCGCCGGTTGTGGACGAGGCCCGGTCGATGGACGTCCTACCCCCGTCCCAGCATCGGGGACAATCATCTACAAGTCCAAACCGGTCGATGGCGCTAAAGTCGTGTTCGCGCCCCAAGACCACGCACACGCTGCTGTCGGGCAAACCGACGCTCAGGGGCGCTTCACACTCCAGACCTTCGAACCGGGCGATGGCGCGGTCGTCGGCAAATACAAGGTCGTCGTGTCGAAATTCGAGGCCGTCGACCTCCCGGGCGGTGGCTTCAAGGAGACGTTTTTCCTCCCCCAACGCTATCGCGATCCCGAACAGAGCGGCTTGGAGGCGACCGTCCCCGAAGGCGGTACAGACCAGATCGCCATCGAATTGAATGATTGATCGACCGCCCGAGCGATTGAATCAGCCAAGATCATCCCTTGATCCCCAAGCTACCGACCCCGGGCACTCTTCGCCCGATCCGATCTCGGTCCAACCGTCCGTACACTCCATTTTCAGATCTCTCCTGATAACGCAAAACTACCCATGACCATCCTCCGAATCTGCCTCGTGCTGATCACGATCCCCTTCATCGCCAATACCCACGACGACACTTTTGCGGCCGAGGGCTTAACCCCAGCCGCCGACGGAACGTTTAGCATCGTGCTGATCCCCGATACCCAAGCCTATCGCGGCGCTGACACCAAGTCCGAACGCGAAAGCTCCGACAAAGTCACCAACCCGATTTTCGAAGCGCATGCCTCATGGATCGTCGATCATCTCGATGACCAAAACATCGTTTTCGTTAGCCACGTCGGTGACATCGTGGATAAAAACCAACATGACCAGTGGGCCGTGGCCCGTCACTGCATGGACATACTCCATGACAAAGACATCCCCTACGGGATCTCCGTCGGCAATCATGACATGACCGGTGAGGGCGATTCGACCCTGTACCAAGAATTCTTCCCCGCCAAGCGATTCCAGGACGCAGACTGGTACGGCGGCACTTTTAAGGGAACGGGTTCAGACACCAGGATTTCAGGCAATAACGCCAATAGCTTCCAACTCTTCACGGCCGGGGGGATCGATTTCGTATTTCTCCACCTGGAATGCAACGCGCCGGACGACGTCTTGAATTGGGCAAACGAAGTACTTCGCCGTCACGCCGATCGCCAAGCCTTGATCACCAGCCACATGGGCTGGGGGCCCAAAGACAAACCGAAGTCTGCCGATGACTTTTTCAAAGCGGAAAAAGGTAGGATGACTTGGTCCAAGATCCATGGGACTCGCGGGAACACCCCACAACAAATGTGGGACAAGTTGTACCGACATCACCCGAACCTAGTCGCCGTCTTCTCGGGAGACCAAAGCCGAACCCAAGCGATCAAAGCCTCATCAACGGGCGAACATGGAAATGTCGTCCACGAGTTGCTCCAGGACTACGGGAGCGGATACCTCCGACTTTATCGCTTCACGCCGAACCAAGATCATGTGGATGTCGAAGCCATTACCCTGCATTCGCGAACGGGAGAAATTTGCCGTGGGACCGATCTGGTGCCTGACCCGAACCAACACCAGTTCACATTCCGTTTCACACCCGTCGGCCAACTGATCGGTTCGAAGTGAGCTACTTCGCTAACCGCTGGATCAGCCGCTCGGATGCCGCGGCGTCCCACCCCGGCGGGTCGGTGACGGCACGCCACGCCTCGATGTAATTCCTGGCATGGTAGTTGTGCCCGTACCCCACCGGGATACTCGTCGCCATCGGTAAGTCAAACGCCACCTTCAAAAACGTGACCAACGGGTACCAATGCAAATCGGGCGATACGTCCGGACCCCGCGGCCCGATCAGCCACTCCGGCTTCGAATACAGCATCGATGGCGAAAAAAAGACCATCGGGTCGCTGGCGTATTGGATGTACACCAGCCGCAGCGGACCCCAACGCTGACCCCGATCCAGCGTGCTCCGCTGCGACGTGAATCGCACGACCGACCCGTCCCGAAACTCGGGCAACCACGCCGGCGACGTCCGATTGCGGCCACGCGTCAGCGTCGCCCAGCTCGTGCTGGGGAATGGCGGCCCGCTCCAAACCGCTCCCTGCGGCGGGTCGTCCAAAATCGAATACCACGGCGCCGATACCTCCGACCCCAACGCGCCCAAGCTCAACCCGTGCAGATAAAGCTTCGGCCGCGTCTCCTCCGGAAGCGTCATCCAATGCCGATGCACCGCATCGAACAACGCCGTCGCCGATTCGATCGATCGCTTCGGGTCGACCAGGATCGTCAGCCAACTCGGCAAGTACGAATACTGCATGCTGACGATCGCCGTGTCCCCGCCGTGCATGTATTCGATCGTGTCCACGCCCCCCGGGTCGAGCCACCCCGTCCCCGTCGGCGTCGCGATGATCAAGACCTTGCGATCAAACCCGCCCACACGTTTCAATTCCTCCACCGCCATCAACGCCCGCGACTGCCGCGACTCCTCCGTCCTCAACCCGACGTAAACCCGGATCGGCTCCATCGTCTCGCGACCCCAAAACTCGTCCAGTTCCCCCTTCGTCGCCCCGCCGACCAAAAAATCTTTCCCCCGCCGGCCGATCGACTCCCACTCGACCAGCGATTCGGCGCTCCCGCAATCCGACGCCGAACGGGGCTGCGCGATCTTCTCGTCGATGAACTCATCGGCCCGCAAAAAAAATGCTTCGGCCGCCGCGAGCAACCCCCGCGCGACCAAACCATTGCCGATAAAAAACAGCGTCACCCCAACGACCGTAGCGCTCAACCCATACGCCACCCGCCTCGGCACATATTGCCGCAACCGATCCGCCACCCGCGCCCGACAATAACTGAGCGCGCGAAAGGTGATCACCGCCACAACCCCAAACAAAATCGCGACGACCGCCGTCGAGGTCGGGTAAGCACTCTCGACCGGCTCCATCTCCATCAACGCCCGCAACGAATTCTGCCAGATCGTCATCTGACGCAAAAACAATACGAACGTCGCCGCCACCAAAACCGACACGACGACCTTTAGCTTTCCGCGATACTTCTCGGGCGGTGGCGGGATTTCCAAAAAACCCAACAACATCTCGATCGCGACCCCCACCCCATACCCGACCGCGATCGCGAACCCCGACAACAACCCCTGAAAAACAAACGCTCTGGGCAACAACGACGGGGTGACCGATCCCGCGAAAAATATCCCCGCAAAAACAAGCCCGATGAAGGAGAACGACTTCCCCAACTCGATCACGCGATCTCGCCAACTCAACACGTGGCAACCCCTCCCAACCTAACCTCAGGCCGAACGAATCGGGGTGATTCAGTCCCCCCGGTGACTCAGCCCCCCGGTGATTCACCCCTCCGCCCACAAAGCCGCCATCATATCGCAGATCACCCAGGCACAAATGAGCCACAATCCGCATCCCTGGAGGGGCATCATCGCCAACCGATCCGCGACCAAACAGAAGCAGGCGCAAAAGCTTGAAAGCCTAAACGTCCCTTCGGTCAAACGAGCCAATCGCTCATGACCCGCCCATGGACATCGGTCAGCCGATGGTCACGGCCGCCATGCCGAAAAGTCAACCGCTCGTGGTCGATCCCCAACTGGTGCAGCAATGTCGCATGCACGTCATGAATGTCGACCGGGTCACGGACCGCCGCGTTCCCGAACTCGTCTGTCTCGCCGTACGCATACCCGCCGCGAAAACCGCCGCCCGCCAGGAAGATCGTGTAACCGTTCACATGATGGTCCCGCCCACAACTGGGCGATACGCCGGGCGTGTGCGGCGTCCGACCCATCTCACCCGCCCAAACGACGACCGTCTCGTTAAGCAACCCGCGCTGGTCCAAATCCTTGATCAACGCCGCGACCGATTGCTCCGTGATCCGCGCGTTCTTTTCGTGATTCTTTTTCAATTCGCCATGCTGGTCCCACGGCGAATTGTTACCGTCGAAACTCGGGCAGGTGATCTCGACAAACCTTACCCCCGCTTCGACCAACCGCCTCGCCCGAAGCGCCTGCGTCGCATAAAACCGTTGATGCTGATCTTCCGAATCGACCCCGTACAGCTTGCGGATGTGCTCCGGCTCACCCGCGATGTCGATGACCGCGGGCATCTCGCTTTGCATCCGAAACGCCGTCTCATAATTCGCGATCGCCCCTTCGATCGCGCCCGCATCCGACGCCCCCTTGGCAAACCGTTGGTCCTGTCGTTTGACCAGATCGAGCATCCGGCGCTGCGACTGCAAACTCCCCGCCGGGATCATGTTATCGACCGCCTTCCCCTGCGCCCGCACCATCGTCGCTTGGCACGAAGCCGGCAAGTATGAACTGCCAAAATTTTCGAGCCCCCCGTTGGGGACCCAATCGTTGTTCAATACGACATACCCGGGCAAATTCTCGTTCTCCGTCCCCAACCCGTACGACACCCACGCCCCAAGGCTAGGGGCTTGCCCCAAAATGCGGCCGGTGTGCAGCAACAGATTCTGCTGACCATGCAACGGCAATTGCCCGACCATCGACCGCACGACGCACAGCTTGTCCGCGACCCCCGCGATGTTCGGGAAGAGATCGCTGACCCACAGCCCGCTCTCCCCACGCTGACGGAATTCCCAGGGCGACCCGAGCCAGACGCGATTGGCGGATGATTGTGACAATTTCGATACCGCCCCGTCGCCGATCGCCTTCCCTTCGAACTCTTTCAGCTTC
>JBEIRZ010000592.1:0-2085 GCA_040375695.1 Planctomycetaceae bacterium | reverse complement strand
GCGATCTGGTTGGGATCGGCGAGTTATGACCAAGGGGTCGGGCTCAGCCACACGACCGGCCAGGTGACCCATCACATCTCGGCGATGGTCGATCAGGAACGGGACCATGTGGCGTCGACCGTGTCCCAAGGCGGGGGGCTCGCCGAGGCATACCGGATCCCCGCGTACCATCGCGAATTGTCAGGAAAGAACGGCGGTGGTGACCCCTGGCGGACCGATGGCGCCCTGTGGATGGGGGTGACCAAATCGGCACCCTGATCGGTTGCCCGATTTGACCTAGTCCGCAGCGTCGGTTCCTGGATCGATGCCAAAAGTTTTTGTGATCCCGCGATCGCCCCGCCCCTAGCCGCGGCGGGTGATTAAACTGGTCGCTTCGATCGAAGCACCTTCGCACCTTGATCAACAACCAAGTCCAGAGTCGGCGGGCCGGTCCACGCGAGGAGACAGGCGGCCGGAAAGGTTTCGGCAGTCGCCGGGACCTGGGCGATTGCAGCGGCGGCTGCGGGAAGGATAGTGACGACCATGACCAAGCGGCTCCCTTTCGATGGCGACGATCGCGCCGTGCCGGCAACGGCACCTCGGCGGGCCGCTAGGCTTTCGGACCGGTCATCCGGAGCGTTTTCGGTCGGGTGTCGCTTTTCCGGTGCCGCGTTTGAGTTGTTTGTGCTCGCGTTGTTTGGCCTTGCCTCCGGCTGTCGCCAGGCGCCACCCCCCGCCGCACCGGTACCCCCGCCCGCCCGCGTGATCGTCGCCCACCCGACCGAGGAAATGCTCGCCGCGACGCGCGAATACACGGGGCACCTCGAAGCGGTCGAGACGGTTATGGTACGGGCTCGTGTCCGAGGGATCCTGCAATCGGTCAAATTCCGAGACGGCGCCGAGGTGCAGGAGGGGGATCTCCTGTATGAGATCGATCCGACCGAATACGAAGCGGTCGTGGCGGAAAAACGCGCCGAGCTGAACCGCTTGGAACAACAAGAAAAACTCGCCGCCTCCGAGGCGAAGCGTTCGGAGGAACTCTTCCGCCAAAACGCCGCATCGGAAGAGACGCTCGATGCCAAGGTCAACCAATTGGCCGTCGTTCAGGCCGAGCTCCAGCGGGCCCTCGCGACGCTCCGACAAGCAGAGCTGAGCCTCAGCTACACCAAGATCTACGCGCCGATCTCGGGCCGCGTCGGCCGCACGCTGGTCACCGTCGGCAACCTCGTCGGCTTCAGCGAACCGACCCTGCTGACGACGATCGTCAAGATGGACCCGATCTATGTCCAGTTCGATATCCCCGAACGCGACCTGCTCACCTACGAACAGGCGGCGCAAGAGGAAGCCGAAAAGGGGGATGGTTCATGGTCGCTGATGCAGGCCCCGTTGGCGGTCGGGCTCGAAACCGAAACGGGATACCCGCACGCCGGCGTGATCAGCTTTCGCGACAACCGGGTCGATAACGAGACCGGGACCGCCTACCTCCGTGGGTCGCTCCCCAACGCCGACCGCAAGTTGATACCGGGGCTCTTTTGCCGCGTCCAGGTCCCCGTCGGCGAGCCGAAGCCAAGATTGCTCGTCCCCGAAACGGCCCTCGCCGCCGATCAGGCCGGCCGCTTTGTCCTGGTCGTCAACAAGGACGACACGGTCGAACAACGCCGCGTCGAAATCGAATCGGGGATGGGGAAGCGAGGTTTCCTGTCGATCGCCAAAGGGGTCACCGCTTCGGACCGGATCATCGTCAGCGGCATCCAAAAAGGGAGGCCGGGTTCGAAGGTCGCCGCGGAATTCGCCTCCGCCACCGGCACGACACCCGTTCCCGGCGCGACACCCGCCACCGGCACCACGGCCCCTGCCGCCGAGACGGCGACGAAACCATCGGCCGAAACCAGTGGTGCCAACCCGAGCGGGGTGACTGCAGGGGACGCCAAGTCAGGTGAAACTAACTCGGGGGACAACGCCGCCCCAGCGAGCGGGGGGAAGGGGTAACCGCCTCTCGACGTCGCGATGCTTTCCAAATTTTTTATCGATCGACCCGTCTTCGCGAACGTGATCGCGATCATCACGGTCCTGCTGGGGCTGGTCGCCGCCTTTCGCTTGCCGATC
>JBEIRZ010000622.1:0-1845 GCA_040375695.1 Planctomycetaceae bacterium | reverse complement strand
ACGCATCAATGTGCTGCTACAAAACAACGAAGAAATCACGGGTAACGCGACGCTGACCGCCGCGTCGTTCGGAAACCTGACGATCTCCTCATCCCCGATTACCGGCAACGTTACGATCAAGAGCACGACCGGCAGCGATAAGGTCAGCATCACGGGGAGCCAAATCAATGGGCGCCTCAGCGTCGATTTGGGATCGGGGGCGAATGACACGTTCAAGTTAAGCGGCGGGAGTGTCGGGAAGGATGTTGCCATCAAGACGGCTGCCGCAGGGAGCAGCGCTGTTGAGATCGAAGGAACCGCCGATGCCCCTCTGCAGTTCAGCGGTAACCTCACGATCACGACAGCCAATGGGGCCGATGATGTGAAGGTCAAACGGACGAACGTCATCGGTGCCGTCACGATCGTCACAGGGGCAGGTGCTGACGATATCGGGCTCAAGGCCGTGGCGGCGTCAGTAGACCTAAAGATCGACGCAGGGCTCAACCCGGTCGCGGTCGACAGTAATGACGATGGTACTTATGAGCTGCTAAACCTCGACCGGATCGCCGTCGTCGGTGGGTCGGCTCGAAACGTGACGATCGATGGGGGTGATTCGGCGGCGTCCACCGGGCCGGGCGCTTCTCAAATTTTGCTCACAGGGTTCAACGCCAATGGGAATCTAACCATCACAGGCGGAAATTCACGCGACCACATTGGCGTGGGGGATGCAAATGAACTTGATGTGTTAGCCACCGACGTCGGTGTCATCGATGAAATCATCGAGCAGTTGGGTGACGACAACAGCGGGCTCCTAGGTGGCGTCACGGTCGGTGGGACGCTAACGATCAATACCTTCAACGAGCAAGATCACGTTTGGTTGCATACGGTGACGACCAAGAGTCTGCTGATTGATACGAGTTTCAACCTCGATTTCGTCAAGATCTATGGACTCACGGGTAGTGGTGGGACGGGGTCGCGGCTCAGCATCAATCTTGGCAACGGTAATGACACGTTGACGCTCAGCAGTGTCACTCCGACGCAGTTCGCGAGCCGGCTGATTGACGGTGGGGTCAGCAGCGACACTTTGATCACCCCGTCGCCAAAGATTGCGGCCAATGATGCGGTCTTTAAGAACTGGGAAACGTTCGAGTCGCTTACGCCATCGGTCTAGTCGATCCGTTCGGGTCGTGCCGCTTGTTCGGGGTGCGACGGTCGTGCCGGGAAGGGCGGTGAGATGCCAGCTGGGTTCGGATTGTGCCGATACGACTCTCGATCGCACGAAGGATCGGCGATTTTGCGAACCGGGGGAATGGCATGTCTGGCAGGGTTCATCGGAAAGATTGTTTCGGAGCCCGGTCCGTTTGGGGCATCGCCCTGGTGATCGCGATAGCACCGTGGTCGGAGGGTATCGCACAGCAGCCACTAAGCGGTGGCGCTGCGCTAAGAGGGGCCCTCGCGCCCTGCCCGGCCGAAGGGGGTTTGCCATCCTTCAAGCCGCTTCACCAGATCGAAGTTGACCCGAGGTTGAACGAGCCCGAGTTGCCCCCCGATTGTTCGGCGAGCCTCTTTTCAGGGACGAGGCCGGCTTCGAAAGAGGCGTTAGGTCGGGGGGATTGGGATGGCTCTGCGGCCTCGTGGTTGCCGACCGGGTTGGTCCATCGTCCGCTTTATTTTGACCAACACCCGCTCGAACGGCATGGCCAGACGTGTGGGAAGTTGCAACCGGTCGTTTCGTGGGGGCATTTTATTGCCGATTTGACCGTTTTGCCCCTGAGGCTGGCGGCCGATCAACCCAGCCGCTGCGTCGCGGCGTCGTATACGGGGAGGCCAGGTTAGCAGGCATCTTGCCAGCCGGAGCGGTGGTTT
>JBEIRZ010000407.1:0-3944 GCA_040375695.1 Planctomycetaceae bacterium | reverse complement strand
TTTCGGCTCCGGCGTAGGGAAACTCGTGCTGCAGGTCGCCGCAACAGTCCCGGTCAAAAAATGCGTCGGGATCGAGATCGTACACTCGCGGTACGAGGCGGCGCAGAAGGTCCTCAAAGAGGCCAAAGCCCAAGGCGTACTATTGGCTGGACAGACGACCTTTCGCCACGAAAACTTCTTCGACTCAGACGCCAAAGGGGCGACCGTCGTCTATGTCGCATCGACCTGTTTCAACGACCGGATGATGCAAACCTTGGCGACCAAGATTAGCAACTCCAGCCGACCCGTGACGCTGATCACCCTGCAGAATTTTTCACGCAAACATCGCGGGCTCGAATTCGTCGATACCATCAACCTCCAAGCGACTTGGTCAGACGCCGTCCTCGGTCATGTTTACCGATCCACTCCGAAAAAGGATCGCTAGCCGACCAAGGCTTCTAGAGTTCGCAGGACCGATACGGTGACCAACATCAAGCTTCGAGACGCCCTCGTCACTCTCGCGGTCCTCGTTTCGGTCGCCCCATTTGCTCTTGCCCCCGTCGCCCTTGCCCCGTTCGCTCTTGCTCAAGACGCCAGCGCGGTCCCCGACCAGATCGCCCAACGGGCGTTCGATGCCATCGGCGGCAAGGATAAAGTCTTGACGCTCTTTCGGATGCAAGAACGCTACAACGCCGGCGCCGAAGCCGCCGCTCCGGACAAATCGACGCCTCGCGAATCGATCCTCGAACCGCCCAAGTACTGGTGGCTCGGCGGCAAGGACCGGACCGGCGAACCGGCGAAATTCGTCGTCTGGGGTTGGACCCTCGGTGTGCTGCTCGACCCGGCCACTTCCATCGAAAAGGTCGAAGGGATCACCGAGAACGGTCGCGCCACGCTAGGCCTTCGCGTCTCCAAAACGATCGAACCGGCCATGGACCTGTTCTTCGACGCCGAGAACCATCGGCTCGTTCGGATCGATTGGAAACAAGACATCTATCGCTACAGCGAATGGAAAAAAACCAACGGCATCGCCTACCCCGCGAAAGCGTCGATTTTTAAAAAGGGGAGCGCGGCCCCGTGGTTCCATCACGAAATCGTCGCGATCGAACGGTTGGAAGGGCTCCCCAAAGGGTTGTCCCGCTGAAGTCACCCGCTGGTTGACACCCCTTTTTCGTGCCGCTTATCGTTGGCCTAGCATTCGATCGATAAGCCACCCTCCCGCCTTGGCATGCGCGTTACCATAAGCGTTCGGCAAACACCCCGATCAACCCCTCACGCCCTTTCAGAGGGACAAGCATGCGTATCGCTCGGACTCGGAACAACCCTTTCTGTGCCCGGCCTTTCTGTGCCCGCCCTTTCTGTGCCCGCCCTTTCTGTGCCCGCCCGTTGCGTGCCGCGTTTAGCTGCGTCACCCTCATCGCCGCTTTGGCATCGCCAAGCACCCTCCCCGCCCAAGACTTTCGCTACGCCCCCGAGTGGGCGAAGGCGAAGCCCATTCGATCGATCCCTTTCAACGACACCAAGGTCGATGCGCTTACCAAGGCCGTCGCGGCACTCAAGCCGGGTGACCGGCTCGTGATCGCCGCAGGGACCTATGTCATGGAACGACGGTGGGAAATCACCGTCAGCGGCACCGCCGAAGCGCCGATCTGGATCGAGGCCGCATCGGGGGCCAAGGTCGTTTTCACCCGCACCGACGACAAACAGAACGTCGTTAATGTCGGTCAGGAAATCCCCGTGCACCACCTCGCCCTACGCGGGGTCGAAATCACCGGAGGAAGCCACGGGTTGCGGTTGGGACAGTGCGAAGATGTCTGGGTCGACGGCTGCCACATCCACCACACCGGCAGCGTCTGCCTGAGCGCCAACAGCGCCAATTCGCGACGCCTCTTCCTGACCCGCAACCACCTCCATCACGGCGGCGGGCATGGCGAAGGGATGTACCTTGGCGCGAACAACGGCCAGTTCGTGATGAGCGAAAGCGTGATCGCGCTGAACCACATCCATGATTGCATGGGCGAGCAGGGGGACGGCATCGAGGTCAAACAAGGATCATGGGGCAACCTGATCGCAGAGAACGACGTGCACGACACCCAGTACCCCTGCATCACCGTCTATGGCACCGCAGGTAAGCCAGTGAACGTGATCGAACGGAACCTATGCCGCCGCAGCGCCGATCACGCGATGCAGGTCCAAGGCGAAGCGATCGTCCGCAACAACGTGCTGATCAGCGGCAAAGGGTCAGGCTTCACCAGCACCGACCACCAAGGAAAGACGCTGAACCTGCAGGTGATCCACAACACGATCATCAACACCGGACCCGCCTTTCGCGGCGGCTCGTGGAACGGACGCCAAGGGATGGTCCTCGCCAACAACATCCTCTACTCGCGCGATAAAAGTGCGATCGATTTCCCCAACGGCCGCGAAGGCGTAACGATCACCGGCAACGTCATCCTCGGCGACGCCCCCAAAACCGGCGTCTTCCCAGGCCGCGGCCTCGAAGACTTTCAAGGGCTGACCTGGGACGGCCAACGGCACGACGCACGTCCCTCCGCCGCCGCAGCGCTGGCCAAATCGGACCCTAAATACCTGCTCGAAACCGACTTCACAGGCGCCAAACGGACCCAGCCGATCAGCGGCGCAATCGCACCTTGATCAAACCGATTCCCCGAAACGGACGCGACTCCACGAGCCGCGGTAACTCCTAAGCCAAACCCCGCCTGTGGAATCCCTCACCACGCATGCTGGTCGTCTATCGCGAAGTGATCGGCTCGATCGAACAAACGATCACTGCAAAAGCGAATCGAGATGAATGACTACAAGTGTAGTCATCGAAATAGACCGTCCGTGACTACAGTTGTAGTCATCTAAACGCACCTCTGTGACTACAGATGTAGTAACGCAAGTCAAAAGGCAAACGGTCGCTTGATACGCCGCCCCCAATAGGGGCTTCACCCCGTGCACCGAGCCCTTCGGGTAGCAATCTCTACACGCGAAGAGCCTTTAACAATCGTTCCCGGCCTTAGTTCACCCCGGGGATCCCAGGGATCTGAAACGTCGGGGCAGGGGTCGGACCGCCCGGCGAATTGGCATCAGCCCCCGGAGCGGCCGGCTTTTCGATCAGGTCATCCAAAGTCAGCTGAAGGTTCCGGTACGTCGATTCGGGGATCACGTAATACCACTGAGCGAATCGCCCATTCAGATCGCGGACCCGGCGGCGTGCCGCCTCGATCTTCTCCTTACGCTCGTCCATCAATCGCTGATTCTCTTTCGTAATCTGCTCCTGAACGATCTCCAAACGCTCCGCCTTCTCTTCGGGAGTCTCGGGCGTCGCTGCGCTGGGAGCCGCCGGTTCCTCACTGGCAGGCTTTGCATCAGCAGGCTTGTCTTCAGCAGGCTTGTCGTCTGCGGGCTTGTCTTCTGCGGGCTTATCCTCTGCAGGCTTATCCTCTGCAGGCTTATCCTCTGCGGGCTTATCCTCTGCGGGCTTGTCTTCAGCAAGCTTGTCGTCTGCGGGCATCTCATCCGCGGGCTTATCCTCTGCAGGCTTCTCTTCGGATGCCGGATCATCGCCGCACGACGTGCCTTCACCCTCCTGCTTCTCGTCCGCCGCATCTGCCGGCTTCTCCGCGTCACCCTTTGGCTCTTCAGCGGGCTTATCTTCAGCGGGCTTGTCTTCGGCAGGCTTGTCTTCGGCAGGCTTATCGTCGGCAGGCTTGTCGTCGGCAGGCTTGTCGTCAGCAGGCTTGTCGTCAGCGGGCTTGTCGTCGGAAGGCTTATCGTCAGCGGGCTTGTCGTCAGCAGGCTTATCTTCAGCAGGCTTATCGTCGGCAGGCTTATCTTCAGCAGGCTTGTCGGCGGGGGGCGTAGTTTCGGTCGGGCTAGCAGGTCCAGGAGTTACCCCGTCGGCAGCGGGCGCCGGATTATCGGCAACGGCTTTTTCCGCCGCGGCCTTGTCCATCGCC
>JBEIRZ010000543.1:0-2508 GCA_040375695.1 Planctomycetaceae bacterium | reverse complement strand
GGCGATGGCGGAGGGTTCGAACCGTTTCAGCGCGCTGTTGGACGACATCGACGCGTCGGTCGTGAGCGGACAATTGCTTACCCGCAGCGACCGATTGGCGATCGCGGTTGGCGGCGGCGGGGTGAACCAGGACGGTGGCGAGATCCGTCGCCGATCGCTCCGGCGGTATACCCAACTGCCACCGGTCTTGATGCAGGACGTCCTGTTGACCGACATGGCCCAAAGCTCGGTCCGATTGCGAGAAGGCGAATACCAAGGGGATGCGTATTACTACGTCACGAACGTAACCCGATGGCCGGTCGCCGTCGATGTCGTCTATGCGGGACCGGTCCGAGGGATGGTGATCGAACCGACCGCGACTTCGGTCGTGACGAGCGCGGGCCCCCATGTTGCCTCTGTGGCACCGATCGATTTAGGGAAGATTTGGCGGGTCGAATTGGCGGCGGGAGAATTGGCCGCGATCCGCATCCCCGGAGCGGGGTGCAAGGTTGTCGAATGCGACGTCCGGTTTGCCGGCAGCGCTGGCCAGATCGCTAACATCCGCCAATGCGTGCAAGACGCGCTCGACCTTTCGACGCAGTTCGCCAAGAACGAGCCGATCCATGGGTTGGTCAATCTCGGCTTCGAGCAGGCGACTCCGCACGGGATCCCGGGTTGGTTGGCGGCACAGCACCCGCCCGATTGCGTGCAGGTCGATGCGGCCGTCGCGGCCGAAGGGAAACGGTCGTTGCGGCTAACCAACGGATCGGACCGCGCTAGCGCCGCTTGGGTCGTTAGCCAAGTGCTCAGCCCACCCACGACGGGCCGGCTCGGTGTCGCCGTGAAACTCTTCGCCTTACCCCAGAACGATTCCGAACCAGGGAAGCCGCTCGAAGTCCGCTTGGCGCTCGAAGGGACCGTCGGCGGGACGCCGATCCGGCAGACCGAAACCGTATCGGTCCCCAGGACGGGCCAATGGGGGGATGCGGTCGGAAGGATCGAAATCGCGAGGTTGCCGAACCTACCTGTCGAGTCGTTGCGGCTGACGGTTGACATGACCGAACCGGGCATGGTGTGGCTCGACGATGTCGGCTTTTATGACGGTTTCCTAACGGGTGGTGAGCGGACGCAGTGGGATCATCTCGTTTACCTCGCCGCCAGCAGCGCGGCTCGCGGCGATTTTCTCCCTGCCAGCCGGTTGCTCGATTCGCATTGGTCGGTCAAGCTCCGCAGGCCCGAAGCGAACGTCTTCGCCGTCGCGCAGCCGCTCGACCCGAAGGTGTGGTCCGACCCGGTCGCTAACAAGCCGGCCCCTTCCGAAGGTGAACTCGCCGACGATCCCGATCTCGACGACACCGATCCCAGTGGGGAGATGGTTGCGGCGCCGTTTTCGAAGGAATCGATCGCCCGCGCTTCGTACGCCACCGAACCCGCACAAGGGGATGGCTCGAAGGGCCGAGCCGGCCTGAGGGGCCAAGCCGACTCGACGGACCAGTCGCAAAGCGGCGCGGCCCCAACCGCCGAGGGCGCGGTCCCAACCGCCTCCGGCGCGGCCGGGCCGAAGGAGAAAACGGACAAGCCGCCACAAACGGAACGCGAGCGAGGGTTTCTGCAGCGATTGCGGGGATGGTTGCCGCTCCGGGCTAACGTTTGGTAAGCCGAAGGGGTTGGCAGTGATCGCCTTGGCGCTGGCGCCGGCGAAAATCCCCAAGGGCATCTTGATCGTCGTGGCGTCCGTGGAGCGACATCGATGAAACGCTGGATCCGATTGATGGCGATCATCGTGGCGTCGCTGATGGCGATCGGATCGATCGTTGCCGTTTGGCTGTGGCAGACGACGCGATACGTCCCCGAGTTTTATGAAGCCGCGGTCCAAGCCTCGCCGCCGAATGTCCCGGCCGAGGTCGAAGTGTTGCGAGAAGAATTCTCCCACTTGCGCGGCGACGCCAGTCGTCCCGGTAGCTGGAACGCCGAATTCACAGACGACCAGATCAACGCGTGGTTGATCCAGCAACTGATGGTCGATTACCCGTCGCTCCTTCCGCAGGGTGTGAGCGATCCGCGGGTTGTGATTCGCGAGGGTCGACTCTTGGCCGCGGCCCGTTTCCGGAACGAACATTTCGACACCGTCGTCTCGGTCGAATTGACCGCCGAATTAACGCCTCAACCGAACGTGTTGGCGCTCCGGTTTATGAACCTCAAGGCCGGCGCGTTGCCGCTCCCGATCGGACGCCTGATCGATGGGCTAACGCGGGAGGCGGCCAAGCGAAGCCTCGACATCCGCTGGCAGTCCGACGACACCGGAAACGTCGCCTTGGTGACGATCCCCAGCGACCATCCGAAGTACCCGCACAAGCCGGTGATCGTGGAGGCGATCCGTTTCGCCGAAGGGACGCTGATCATCGAGGGGATCACGGGCAAATCGGCGATCGATGCCTATTCCCCCCGAGGCCCGATCTACAAACTCGCATCGGGCTATAAACTCGCGTCGGGCGAATCCCCTTCACCCGGGCCATGAAGGCGAAATTC
>JBEIRZ010000531.1:0-2641 GCA_040375695.1 Planctomycetaceae bacterium | reverse complement strand
GGTGGAACAAGTAAGCGAAACCTAGCGCATTTAAGAGTAATTGAAAACCCAACTTCAGAGACTTTTGTCGGGCGCGTCTTAGCAAGATCCACCACGGGAGGTGTGGTGTCTTCGATGGGCTTGAAGAACATTGCGCTGAAGGATCTTCAGCAAGATCCGCCACGGGGGCGGATGAGGTTTACTTGTCCCTTGCAGGGTCGAGCCTACCGAGTCGAGAGCTGACCGGATCCCATGCGATCCCCGACTCGAGGAGGCGGGTTCGCAACTGTTCGAAATCAAGGGGTGTCTCTTTCGCGATCGAATCACGGATCTCTTTGCGGATCGCTTCGATTTCGTCGGAACTGACCCCGAGTCCCGACACCCTTGCCAGCAGCGAATCGGCGAAACGTTCGGTCACCTTCGTCTGCATGCCGCGGTGCGGCTGCGGCGATTTCGGACGCTCAGCCTGTGGTGATGATTCGCCGGCCGGTGGCCCTTCGGGACGTTGTGACGGTCGTTCGTGCAACGTTCTTGCGGGGACGCCGATGGTTTCGAGGAGGGCATGAAGCTGTTCGAGGCTCAAAGGTTTGCCCGCGCGGATCGCTTCCCACATGGGATCACGGATCTTCGATAAACGCTCGCCTTTAATGCCGGCGTCTGCAAGCCTGGCAACGACCGCCAAGGCGATCGGCTCACTCACGATATTCGGATCGACATGGGTCGCACCGAGTGGCGCGATGACCGATGGGGGGACGCCCGGTGGTCGATTGACCGGTGGGGCGTGCAGCGTCTCTGCGGGGACTCCGAGGGCTTCGAGTCGGGCGTGGAGTTGCTCGAGACTTATCGGTTTGCCCGCGCGGATCGCGTCCCACATGACGTCATGGATCGCCGTCAGGATTGGGGGTTCGACGCCGGCGTTTGCGAGCCTAGCGGTGACCGCCATGGCGATCGGTTCGCTGATGATGTTCGGATCGACGACGGCCTGGGTACCGTTCGATATTGCGTCAAACGCCATTCCCGCGGGCGGGGCATGCAACTTCTGCGACGGGATGCCGAGATCTTCGAGTCGTGCCTCGACTTGGCGCAAGGTCAGAGGCTTGCCGGCCTCGATGGCCTGCCAGAGCTCTGCCCTGAGTATCCGAATCGGGTCGGGAGGGACGCTCGCATTGGTCAGCCTGTTGATGATCGCTTCGGCAATTAGCGTCGCCTCGATGTCGGAATCGATCGGCAAATTCGGGCGGGCTTGGGCCGCGATCGTATCGGCACCGAAGTCAGGTTCGGCAGATTCGATCGGTTGGCTCATGACGGATCGCGTCCCGGTCGCACGCGACGGCCGCGCGACAAAAACGCCGGCCAACAAGAGCCCGAGCAGGGTCGTTGTCACCAAGCCACCGACGATTGGCCTGGCGGGCGAGTGGCCGGTCGTTTCGACGCCGACCAAGCGGCGGATTCGGTCCAGCAGCTTGCCCCCCTTTGCGGCCACCGACAGGAGCGGGATCGACCGATGTTCTTCGAGTGCCAAGAGTGCCCGGGCGTAAGAAAGCTTCGTCCCCGATTCACGCTGGTCGAGCATCCGAACCGCGAGGTCGTCGGCACAGTATTCACGCTCGGTACGGATCTGTGCCGAAATCCACCACGCCGCCGGGTGATGAAAGAAGAGGACTTCGATGCAGGCCTGCAGCAGGTTGATCAACACGTCGCCGCGGCGAATGTGAGCCAATTCGTGAGCGATGATCGCTTCGACGTCTTGGGGCGTCATCCCGTGCAACGCGGCTGCTGGCCACAGAATGACCGGCTTGAGCCAACCGACCACCAGCGGGGAATCGATCGCATCGGAAACCAGAAACCGGACCGCTTTGTTGACCCCGAGCTCTTCGCACCAATTCGAGACACGCGCTTGCCAGCGATCTTCCGTCGACACGTTCGCTCGCGCGACGAGTTGACGAGTCAACGCCCAGCCGGCGACCATCCGCAGTCCCGCCAGGAAGGCACCGACGCACCAGACGACGCTGACCAGGGGCAACCATGGTTCGAGCCGATCGAGTCGCACCCGGGCTAACCCCAGGCGACTTGTCAGCGCCCCATCCGTTGCACCCCCAGGGGATGCTGGCGTCGAATCGCCACGCAGAGTCGAGGGCGTGGCCGATGCGGCCTGTTCGACCTGGCCGGTAAAGATTGGGCTCGCGTGGCTCGCGAAAAAGGTCAGGGCCGACAACAGGGGGAGGGCGACAAGGGCCGCGAGCGACAAGAGATAGCGGGCGTTGACTTCGGATGTCGAACGGCGCGGGATCAGACGGAGTGCGACGTGAAGGATTGCCGCAACCAACAGGCCTTGCCAGATTGAGTGCACGCAGACCCAACCGATCCGAATCGCAAACGGTGGTGACAAGAACAGGGAGAACTGCGGGTCAGCGAGTGGCGAATCCATGGCTGGTTCTTGATCAAGGGCTTTTCGGTCGCAGGCTGTTGCGGGTTGGTGGCATCAAGCAACGAAAGACAGATGTTGCTTGGTGGGCAGGTGATGTCATGGGCGTTCGCATCGGATAACCGGCCCGATCACTTTTTTTTGCCGCGATTGCAGGTGGGCTGTTCGAGCTGATCAAGCAATCGACGGATCTCATCCAATTCAGCGGGAGAAGATTTGCGACCGGCCAGCGCGTGC
>JBEIRZ010000368.1:0-4513 GCA_040375695.1 Planctomycetaceae bacterium | reverse complement strand
TACGCCGATCGCGAGGCCGTGGTTCGGCGATCACGTTCGGTAAATAAGTGACCCGTCGTCTCCATTTTTATCCGGCCGTAAAGTGGGTAAATCGCTGAAAAAATGGGCTCAACCCGAAAAAGTCGGCAGCCGCTTCCGAGAAACTGCCAGATCAAGGTGGGCTCGCCCCGACCCGACCTATTAACCCCTCGGAGCCCCGAAAGTCCCCCCAGAAAGTCCCCCACAGAAAGCCCCGTGAATCTTGCCGCCTCCCACCCCGCGCCGGCTCATGCCGCCGCGACGTAGCGATAGATCGCCCAAAAGTGACAGCTCGCCGCCACGAAGACCGAGACGTGCCAAGCGGCATGCAGGTACCGGAACCGCCGGTCATTCATCAGCAGAATGACGCCAATCGTGTAGATCACCCCGCCCGTCCCCATCCAAAACAGGACCTGCGGCGGGACCCGCCCCACCAGCCCGATCGCCGGCAGCCACCCCAACAACAGGTACGATACCGTCCCGATCGAATCGACCCGATGCTCGACAAAAACCTTCGAATACAGCCCGTAACCCGCCGCCAACCAAATCGCCAAAAGCAACCACAAACGATACCGTGGTTCCGAAAATTGCCAAATCAACGGCGTGTACGTCCCCGAGATCATCGCGTAGATCAACCCCTGGTCCCACGCCCTTAGCCTCCGCAACAGCGTCGGGTCATGGATCAATTGGTGCGACAACGCCGAAGCGGCGAAGACGCTGACCGCCGAGGCGACGAAAACGAGACAACAGAACGACGTTGCGAAATCCTTGCCGATCGCCGCGGAACTCATCGCCACCGCGCCAAAGGCCCAGACGAGCGCCGCACCGCCATGGGTCAACGCGTTGGCCCACTCCTGCTCACCGAGCAGCGGCGCCTGACAATGCTCCCAGCGTTCAAACCGACTCGGTGCCGCGGGCTCGAACAACTCACCCGGCGACTCACCAGCAACCGATTCGCTTGGCGGCACGCCAGATATCGATTCGGATCTCGTCGCGTCGGTCAACATCGGCTGCGCAGGCCCATGATCGGCCCCTTCGGTGACGGATCGGTCGTGTTTAATGGGGGTCAATCTGAACCGTAGCGAGACATTCGGCCGTGCGGCCCCCGCCGAAATCGGTCTCGATCTTGATCTCGCGGGAGACGTTGCCCGTCGCCTCGTCGGCCGCGAACGTCACCTTGACGAAGTGCAATTTGTTCTTGCCCTGCGGGATTTCAAAACGAAATCGCGGATCGTCCGACTTCGCGCTCAATACCTGAAATGGCGAGTCACAGCGGATAACGAGCTTCTTTTCCGCCATTTGGCCGGGCTTGAGCGTCCCCAACCCCAACGACGCGGGGCTGACTTCTAACCCCGATCGGACCCGGCCGTTGATCGCCAAGTCGATCGAATCGAATTGCTGCTCCGTCGTCATCAACGTCAATCGCTCCTGGATCGCCCCCGGCGGAAAAGTGTTCTTGGTCTTGACCAACATCCGATAACGAGTCCCTTCCGGCGTAACCACGGGCTTATCGATCGAGACCGTGACGTGTTTGCAATTGCTCAGCACGTCGCGGATTTGCCAAAACTCCGGCCCGCGGTGCGTGATCACTACCTCTTGAACCCGCTCCTCTCCAGGTGCGATCTCGCCAAAGTTGATCTCCGATGGCGTGAAGGTCACGTCGGATTCGATCTTCCCTTGGATCTTGAGCAACACTTCGCTGTAAAAGGGCTTGTCAAAGACGACCGTGATCGTCGCCGACTTGCTACCGATGTTGTTCTCGGTATTGAACTTCGCAACGATCGCCCCGGTCTCTTGGCTCTCCACCACGTTTTTGGTGACGCTGGGGGTCGTGCAACCGCAGCTCGCCTTGACCGACGCGACTCGTACCGCCTCCTTGTAAGGGTTCTTAAACTCGAAACGGTACTCCGCAGGGGCCCCCTTCGCGACCGTCCTGAAATCGTGGCTCGTTTCCACGAACATCTTCTTCGCCCAATCGTCGGCCCGAACCGTGGCATCACCGCCGCCGACCGATCCCGCCACAACGACCGCTAGGGCCAAAAATCCCACCCAACGACCGAAATTCCTTTGCACCCGTCGAATCATCTTGCCATCCGTCCCGATCATCCTTGGTCTGAAACCTGCAAGTTTGGCCTCCGTCGCGGACGACGTTGCCCAAAGCCCCGCAGAGATTACCAAAAACCCCCAGACGAACGAATAGAAATCTGAAAACTTTTCGTGCCCCACCCAACCCACCTCAGCCGGCAGACCACCCGCAAGATTGCGGACTTCCCTTCGCAGGCCGATCGTCCGATTGGTTGCGATGGCCTCCCCAGGTGCTAAGCTAAAGCGTTGATCGTCTCCATTACGGATCGATTCTGACTCGGCCACCTTCCAAGCCCCCCCTCTCCCAATCGGGAAATAAGGCCGGACCCATGCGGATTCGCCGATCACCACCCCACCCCCGATCGAACCGGAGGATCGCCTTGCTGGCCCCCCACAGGATCGATTCGCTACCCCGCGTCGCGATGCTCCTTCCGCTTCTGATCACTTTCACCCTTCACCGCGCGGCCGCTGCGGCCGATCGGATCGACTTCACAAGGCAGGTCGTCCCGATCTTCGTCTCGCATTGCATCGATTGCCACAGCGGGACCGAGCCCAAGGGGGGGCTGTCGCTGATCGAACCGGATCGCTTCGCGCAAGGCGGAGACAGCGGCATGCCGATCGCCGCCGGTAACCCCGATGCGAGCCTCCTGTGGCGTCAAGTCTCCGCCGACGAAATGCCTCCCAAACACCCCCTCGCAGATGCCGACAAGGCGACGCTCCGCCAATGGATCGAAGAAGGGGCGAACTGGTCCGGCGGCCCGATCGACCCCTTCGCGATCTCGACCTCCACCCGCGCCGGCCGCGACTGGTGGTCGCTCAAGCCGATCCAAGCCCACTCACCCAACGCGGCCGATAACCCCAAACGGCCCGAAGCCGATCGCGCTCTGACCCGTCAAGAGCGGGCCCGACAAGATTGGGCCCGACAAACGCTCGATCAATTTATCTTCGATCGGCTTGACGACGCCGGGCTGACCCCGTCCCGCGAAGCCACCCCGCGCGAATTGGCCCGCCGGGTCGCGTTCGATTTAACAGGACTGCCGCCAACCCCACAGCAGATCGCGGCGTTCGCTTCCGACCCTGCCGACGAATCGTACGCAAGGCTGGTCGACGAGCTGCTCGATTCGCCCCACTACGGCGAACGCTGGGGCCGACACTGGCTCGACGTCGTCCGCTTCGGCGAGAGCGACGGGTTCGAACGGAATTTTCCCCGCGAACACGCTTGGCATTATCGCGATTGGGTGATCAAGGCTTTCAACGCGGGGATGCCGTATGACGAATTCGCGCGGATGCAACTGATCGGCGACCTGATGACCGATGAGCTCGATGGCAAAGCGGCGCTCGGCTTTTGGGTCGCCGGGGTTCACAACACCGTCGTCGGCGGCAGCGATCGCATGCGGGCACTGGCTCGCGAGGACGAGATCGAAGAGGTCCTCGGGACGCTGGGCCAAACCTTCCTCGGGCTGACGATCAACTGCGCCCGCTGCCACGATCACAAATTCGACCCGATCAGCCAGCGCGATTATTACCAACTCGCCGCCACCATCGGCGGGATCGGCCACGGCGAAACGAACCAAACGATCCCCGAAGAGGCCACCAAACTCACCGCACTCGACCAGGAACTTCGCACCCTCCGCGAAACGCTCGCCACGATCGATCGCGACGCTCGCCAAGCGATCCGCGATGCGCAAGCCGCGATCCGCGATGCACAGCGTACCGACCAAGCCCCCTCCCAAAATGGCGACGGCCAACCCGATCGCGTCGCGAAACCCGCACCACCAACCACCCCCGCACCGCTGCCGATCGCCCGCTGGGACTTCGCAAGCGACCTGAAAGATTCGTTCGGCGGGCTGCACGGCGTCGCGCACGGCAACGCCAAGGTCGAGGACGGTGCCCTGCTGCTCGACGGCTCCGGCTTCGTCAGCACCCCGCCGATCGCACAACCGATCACGACCAAGACGCTCGAGGTCTGGGTCGAAGTCGCCAACCCCGACCAGCGCGGCGGCGGGGTGATGACGATCGAAGACACCGCCGGGAACGTTTTCGATTCGATCGTTTACGGCGAGCAACAGCCGAAGAAATGGATGCCCGGCAGCAACAACTTCAGCCGCACCGCATCGTTCGAAGGCGAAGACGAATCCGAAGCGACAACCCGCACCGTGCACCTAGCGTGGGTCTATCTCGAAGACGGCACGATCCTCGCCTATCGCGACGGCGTCCGCTACGGCAAAGACGTTCGCAAGGGGCCGCTGCAACCTTTCGGCGCCAACGAATGCGAAGTCCTCTTCGGCTTGCGCCATCGTCCCGTCGGCGGGAACCGATCCTTCGCCGGCAAACTCCATCGGGCTTCGCTCTATGACCGGGCACTCTCGCCGGAAGAGATCGCCGCGTCGGGTCGCGAGTCAGGCGAATC
>JBEIRZ010000499.1:0-2956 GCA_040375695.1 Planctomycetaceae bacterium | reverse complement strand
GGGGTCGACCCCGTCGCCCGCGACAGCTTCTGGGAATTGCTGATCGACCTCTCCCGCCGACAAGGGGTCACGATCTTCGTCACCACCCACTTCATGAACGAAGGGATGCGCTGCGACCGGATCTCGCTGATGCACGCCGGACGCGTCTTGGCTTGCGACGCCCCCCAAAAACTGATCGATGCCCGCGGGGCCGCTAACCTCGAAGACGCCTTCATCGGCTACATGGAAGACGCGATCGCTCAGGCCCAACCGCAACCGTCCCAAACCTCAACGCCTCCACCCCAACCGACACACGCGCCAACCTCAATCCCGGGCCTGACCCCAATCCCGGGCCTGACCCCAAGCCCGGCGACGGATACACCGCTCCCCGAGCCGACGGCCCAACCCGCACCCCAAACCCACCACGCCCCGACATCGGGCCTCGGCCTCGGCCGGCTGTTGGCCTACGCCGCGAACGAGACGAACCAAATCCGTCGCGACCCGGTCCGACTCGCCTTCGCCTTCATCGGCTCCGCGGTGCTGATGATCGTCTTCGGCTTCGGCATCACGACCGACATCGAGAACATCCGCTTCGCCGCGGTCGACGAAGACCGTTCACCCGAAAGCCGCGCCTACATCGAACAATTCCGCGGCGCCTCAACCTACTTCGTCCCGACCCCCGACCCGCGATCCGCCGACGAAGCGTTCCAACGCCTGCAGGCCGACGAAATCTCGTTGGTCCTCGAAATCCCCCCCAATTTCGGCCGTAACCTGCGGCGTGGGGCCCGCCCCGAAGTCCTCGGCGACGTCGACGCCGCGATGACCTTCCGCGGCGAAACCGTCGCCCAGTACGTCCAAGGCGTCCACAACAAAATGCTCAAGGATGCCGGCAGCATCTTCGCCTCGGCCACCCCCAAGTACACCGCCAAGATCGAAGACCGCTTCATGTACAACCCGACCTTCGAGAGCATCTACTCGATGGTCCCCAGCGTCCCCGCTCTGCTGCTCGTCCTGATCCCCGCGATCCTGATGACGGTCAGCATCGTTCGCGAAAAAGAACTCGGGTCGATGATCAATTTCTATGTCACACCGACCCGCAAACTCGAATACCTCATCGGCAAACAACTCCCCTACATCGCGATCGGGATGATCAACTTCTTCGTGTTGGCCGCGATGGCGATGTTCGTCTTCGGCGTCCCGGTCAAAGGGAGCTTCCTCACCCTCACGATCTGCACCTTCTTTTATGTCGCCGCAACGACCGGGATCGGGATGATCATCTCGACCTTCACCAGCAGCCAAGTCGCGGCGGTCTTCGTGACCGCGATCATCACGATGGTCCCCACGATCCAGTTCTCGGGGCTAATGCAACCCGTCTCGACCCTCGAAGGGAGCGCGCGGCTGATCGGCTCCGTCTGGCCGACGACCTATTACATGCATTCCAGCGTCGGCGCTTACACCAAAGGGATCGACCCCCAACTGATGATCCCCGACATCCTCTTCCTGGCCGCTTGCGTCCCCGTCTTCTGGGCCGTGAGCTGGTTGGGGCTGCGGAAACAGGAGCTTTAAACCGATGCGCTCGCTGTTGAATATCTGGTGGCTGGGCCTCAAGGAATTGCGGAGCCTCTGCAGCGACGTCGTGATGGTCCTCTTCGTCGCCTACGCCTTCACCATGGCGATCTATGTCCAAGCGACCGGGACGTCGAACGAGGTCAACAACGCCTCGATCGCTTTCGTCGATGAGGACGATTCGGCCCTGTCAATGGAAATGATGAACGCCTTCTATCCGCCCCGCTTCCAACGCCCCGCCCTGATCGCGGCCGAAGAAGTCGAGGACGCGATGGACAGGGGACGCTTCATGTTCGTCGTCGACATCCCGCCGGATTTCGAAAACGACCTGCGGGCCCAAAGGCAACCCGAGATCCAACTCAACATCGACGCGACTGCGATGCAACAAGCAGGGATCGGTTCCAATTACATCAAGAACATCCTCAATGACCGCATCTCCAGCTTCATGCGTCGCCAAGACAAGGTCGACAACCAACCGGTCCGACTGGTCGTCCGCAAAATGTTCAACCCCAATGGCACCTCGGCCTGGTTCACAAGCGTCGTCGCGATCATCAACCAAATCACACTCCTGACCGTCGTCCTCACCGGGGCCGCCGTGATCCGCGAACGGGAACACGGCACCCTCGAACACCTCCTGGTGATGCCGCTGAACTCGTTCGAGATCGCGCTGGCCAAAGTCTGGGCCAACGGCCTGGTGATCCTGATCGCGACCGCCACGTCGCTCTACCTCGTCGTGCACAAGACGCTGGCGGTCCCGTTCGCCGGCTCCGTCCCGCTCTGGTTCGCCGGGGTGATCCTCTACCTCTTCTTCGCGACCGCGCTGGGGATCTTCCTCGGGACGATCGCCCGATCGATGGCACAGTTCGCCCTCTTGATCATCCTGGTGATCGTCGTGCTGCAGCTCCTCTCAGGTGGCAGCACCCCCGTCGAAAGCCAGCCGACCTGGCTGCAATACCTGACCTTCCTCCTCCCGTCGCGACATTTCGTCAGCTTCTCGCAGATCATCATCTACCGCGGCGGGGGGTGGAACGCCGTGTGGCAACAATTCCTGATCGTGGCCGCCGTCGGCGTCGGCTTTTTCTATTACAGCCTCACCCTGTTTCGCAAATCGATTGCGGTGACCAAATAGCTTCACCGCGATCGCCAGGGCCCACTGCCTCAAAGCGCCGGCAACCCGACCGACTCGGTGAACCGATCGAGCATCGCCGAAGTCGCGACGACATGGATGATCTCGGCGATCTGGTACGGCGAATAATGCTCGCCGAGCGATTCGATGTCGCCATCCACCACTTGGACCGGATCGACGGTCAACTTGCGGGCGAAACGGAGCGCCGCCCGCTCGGCCGGATCGGCGACCGATTCCAAATCCCCCGCGGCCAAGTCATAGGCCTGTTTGCGTGTCAACCCCGCC
>JBEIRZ010000464.1:0-3291 GCA_040375695.1 Planctomycetaceae bacterium | reverse complement strand
TGAACCCGCTGCGCGTTCGATTCGCCGAATCCCGAATCCCGGGTACGACCCCAACGAGGCCGGATGAGTCATGGCTCGGCCTGGGAAAGGGGTGCGCCATGTTTATCTCTGTGTCGAAGGCAGTACCGGACGGCTCGCGCCGTGCCGGTAGGATGCGGGGGTGATGGTGGGGGGTTAGCCGCGGCGCATGTCGCAGGTGACGCCGCCGGCTGCCCAGAGGTAGCTGTGCATCGTGTAGTCGGCGACCATGCGATGGCTGCTGAACCGCCAAGCCAACGTGCTGATGCTGTGCTTCATCATCCGGATCCAGGCCTTGGGGAGGCCGTCGTAATCACGGTCATAGAAGCAGGGGATGACCTGGTTAACGAGGGTGTCGTAGAGGGCGGCGGCGTCGCGGGCATCGGTGATGTCGTCATCGACGTGGCTTGTGCCGAGCCCGATGGAGAAGCCGTTGTGGCCGTTGTAAGCCTCGGCCCACCAGCCGTCGAGGATGCTGCAATTCAGCCCCCCGTTGAGCACCACCTTTTGGCCGCTGGTGCCGGAGGCTTCGAGCGGGCGGCGGGGGTTATTGAGCCACACGTCGACCCCTTGGATCAGGTGTCGGCAGACGTTGATGTCGTAATCCTCGATGAAAGCGACGCGACCGGCGAAGCGTGGGTCGTGACGGAGGTTGGCTATTTCGCGGATGAAGCGTTTGCCGGGTTCGTCCTTGGGGTGGGCCTTGCCGGCATAGATCAGTTGGACGGGGCGTTTCTCGTCGCACAGGAGGTCGGCGATCCGTTCGACTTCGCTGAAGAGGAGGTTCGCCCGTTTGTAGGTCGCGAAGCGGCGGCCGAAGCCGATCGTGAGGATGTTCGGGTCGAGGGCGTTGCGAGCCGCTTCGATCGCCGCGTCGCTCTCGCCGCGTCGGCGGGCTTGGCGGCTGAGCCTGCGGCGGGCGAAGGTGAGGAGGCTGTTCTTGAGCGAGTTGTGGGTCTCCCAGAGTTCGCCGGAATCGACCTCGTGGATCGCTTGCCAAATTTCGGGCGATTGGACCTTGCGGGCCCAACCGACGGGGAAATGTTTGTCGTAGAGTTGCCACATCTGTTGGGCGAGCCACGAGTGGACGTGGACGCCGTTGGTGATGTGGCCGATGGGGACTTCTTCTTCGCTGCGGTCGGGCCACATCGAGGCCCACATCCGGCGGCTGATCACGCCATGCAGGTTGCTAACGGCGTTGGCGTAATGGCTCATCTTGAGCCCCAGCACGGTCATGCAAAAGGTCTCGCCGACGTTGCTCGAATCGACCCTGCCCAGCGCCATCAATTGGTCGTGCGAGATCCCCATGGCGTCGCGGACGGGGCCGAGGTGTTCTTCGATCAGATCGGCGGGGAAGCGGTCGTGGCCGGCGGGGACGGGGGTGTGGGTGGTGAAGCAGCTCATCCGTGCCGTTTGGCGGGCGGCATCGGCGAAGCTGAGGCCATCGTCGATCATCCGTTGGCGGACGACTTCGAGCGCCCCGAAGGCGCTGTGCCCTTCGTTGAAATGGTAGACGCCGGGGTGGATCCCCAGCGCCTTGAGGGCGCGGACGCCACCGACGCCCAGGACGAGTTCTTGTCGGATGCGGGTGCGGATGTCACCGCCGTAAAGGCGGCTCGTCAATTCGCGTTCTTCGGGGCTGTTCCCGGCGACGTTGCAATCGAGCAGGAAGAGGCGGACGCGACCGACCTGCATCCGCCAGACTTTTGCCTGGAGTTCGCCGGTGCGGGTTTCGATCGTCACCATCACCGGCTGGCCGTCGGGCCCGACGGCCTGGTCCATCGGGAGGTCCTCGATCTTCGTATTCATGTAGTCTTCGCCCTGCAACCCCGACTCGTCGAGGTATTGGCGGAAGTACCCTTGCGAATAGAAAAGCCCGACGGCGACGAGCGGAACGCCCAGGCCCGAAGCGCTTTTGACGTGGTCCCCCGCCAAGACGCCGAGGCCGCCGCTATAGACCGGGATCGATTCGTGGATCCCGAACTCGGCGGAGAAATACGCGACGGGTTTGGCCCCCAGGACGCCGGCGTTGGTCGCGCCCCAGGTTTGGGTGTCGGCCATGTATTCTTGGAGGCGGCGGTAGAGGTAATTGACGCGGCTTTGCAGGACGAGTTCGGTCGCCCGTTGCGAGACCTGGTTGGGGGTCATCTCGCGGAGCAGCGCGACGGGGTTGTGATCGAGTTGCCGCCAGCGGATCGGGTCGATTTCACGGAAGAGTTGGGCGCATTCCGGGTGCCAAGCCCACCACAGATTGGTCGCCAGAGCCCAGAGCTTCTCGTAGACGGCGTTGGCTTCTGGGGAGACGGATTCGCCGCCGTCTGGGGCGGATGATTTTGGTACAGAGATCGACATGTCGTTAGGTTAAACTGATCGCCGGTGATGAATGACTTGATGAAGCATCGATGGTGGTCACCGCAACGTGGTCCCTCGGGATGTTTGCCCGTCGAGGCCAAGCCCGGTGAAGGTCGCGTGCGGGGAGGCCGTGCCCGATAATCGTGTCCGATGATAGGGATCGTGTCCGATCATTCGGATCGTGTCCAGTCATTGTCTGCGGTCGTCGAATGCGATGGACAGATTGGATGGACAGTTTGGATGGACAAATCGGACGAAAAGGCGCGATCGTGTGCCAAGCCCGCCTGACCCGGCCACCGACTTGCCCCCCAAACGGATCCCCCGCCGACGAATCAAGGATAACGATTTTCGAAAGCTCGTGAGAGCGATTGTCAGGAAAGGGGTGACCATTTGGGCGGAATCTTCGGTTGGCGGCGTCAGGGACGCGATATCGGTCGCCGACGTTTCATTCGTCTCATCCGTTCCTACCGGGGAATTGTCCTGACCGGAATTTGCCCTTCAACCGATTGAAAACTTCATGACCGCATCTGACCAACCGCACCCAACGGGGCCCGCACACCTATCGGGGCCAGCGCACCTATCGGGGCCCGCGCACCCATCAGGGCCCGCGCACGGGGAAGAAATCCTGGCCCCGGATGACGTGAGGCTAGACGTGCTCTGCGAGACGCTGGCTGGTTCGGCGGGGCTGTGGCGAGGTGTGGGGGATTGGCCGGCGGGGTCGCTAAAGGAGCTCGCCCGGGCCGGGGTTTATCGATGGTTCCTGACCCCTTTGGAGGGTGGTCTGGGGTGGGGGGAGGCCGATTTGACGCGGGGTTACCTTCGCTTGGCCGCGGCCGATTTGACGACAACGTTCATCGTCACCCAGTTCGTCGGGGCGATGCGGAGGATCGCCGGGAGCGAAAACCGGGCGCCGGCCCAGAG
>JBEIRZ010000493.1:0-3010 GCA_040375695.1 Planctomycetaceae bacterium | reverse complement strand
CCGCACGGTCGAGTTCCCGGAGGGGCTCGGGTTGCCGGGGTCCGAGCTGTATGCGGAGGTACCACTGCTGATGGAATTTTCGCTGTTGGAAGTCGACCCCAACGACCCGGCGGAAAGCTTTTTGATGGGGCTGTTCCGCGGGTTTCACCCGGAAGCGAGCGTGCAGGGTCAACCGCTGTTGGTCCCGGTCTTCGGGCGGGGTCGGGCGTTGGAAGTGATCCCAGGGGATCGGCTGGACGGGGAGCTGATCGGCGATTTGACCCGATACCTGTGTGGGGCCTGTTCGTGTCAGGTGAAGGAGCAAAACCCCGGGTTCGACCTGTTGGTCTCGACCGCTTGGGATCGCGAATTGTTCGGCGAGGAAGGGGAAACGCCACCTCCGGCGAAGGAGTTCGATCCTGACACGGCCCCGACGCTGTTAACGATCCCTCCTGGCAAGAAGGTTCAGGGCCCGTCGCGGCCGTGACAAAGCGTTTGTGCGGATCCTGAGGCTTAGGCCTTTTTTGGTCGTGATGGGCGCGGCGTTGGTCGCGATGCGGGCTCGAAGATGCAACGAACCTATTGGTTACTTATCGGATCGCTGGTCGGTGCGGTGGCGCTGCTGTTGCTGCTGGCACGGGGCGAATCGCGTGGCATCGCCGGGACCCAGGGAGCGTCGCCAGGGAGCGCTGATGCTAGTGCCGCGGGTTCGGGCGGCGCAGGTGCGAAGCCGCTGTTGCTTTATTGTGCCGCCAGCAATCGGGCGGCGATCGAGGCGATCCGTGAGGATTACAGGCGCGAGACGGGGCGTGAGGTGAGCGTCCAATATGGCGCATCGCAGACGCTGTTGTCGTCGATGGAAGTGAGCGGGACGGGGGATTTGTTCCTGCCGGCTGACGCGAGCTTCATCGCGATGGCTAAGGAGAAGGGGTTGGTTGACGAGGTCTTGCCGCTAGCGACGATGCGGGGCGTGATCGCGGTGAAGCGGGGGAACCCGAAGGGGATCAAGACGCTCGAGGATCTGCTCGCGGATGATTTGAAGCTGGTCCAGGCCAACCCGGACGCGGCGGCGATTGGCAAAGTCACGCGAGAGCGACTGAAGGGGCTCGGGCTGTGGGAAAGGCTCGACGGTGCGACGGACGCTTATCGGACGACGGTCAACGAGGCGGCGAACGATGTGGTGGTCGGGGCGGCGGACGCGGCGATCGTGTATGACGCGGTGTTGGCGATGTACCCGATGCTCCAAGGGGTCACGGTCTCGGAGCTGGAGGGTGCGATCTCGGAAGTTTCGGTGGGGGTGTTGCGATCGGGCGAACGGCCGACGGCGGCATTGCATTTCGCCCGGTACGTCGCGGCCCGTGATCGGGGGCTGAAGCGGTATGCCGAGAACGGGTTTGCGGTGCTGCGTGGGGACGTGTGGGGAGACGTGCCCGAGCTATCGATTTTTGCCGGATCGATGTTGCGGCCGGCGATCGATGACACGATTGCGGCGTTCGAGGAGCGTGAAGGGGTGAGGGTATCGCGGGTTTACAACGGGTGCGGGATTTTGGTCGCGCAGATGAAAGCGGGGCAGCGGCCGGATGCCTATTTCGCCTGTGACCGCGAATTCATGAACAGCGTCCCGGAGCTTTTTCCGGAGCCGGTCGACGTCTCGCAGAACGAGCTGGTGATCTTGGTGCGAAAAGGGAACCCGCTCGGGATCCGGACGCTCAAGGATCTGGCGAAGGCCGGGGTGCGGCTCGGGATCGGGCATGAAAAGCAGTGTGCGATGGGTTGGATAACGCAGAACACGCTGCGCGAGAGCGGCGTCCAGCAAGAAGTGATGGCCAATGTGACGGTGCAGACGCCAACCGGCGACATGCTCGTCAACCAATTACGCGCCGGGGGGCTCGACGCGGCGGTGGCCTACCTCAGCAACGCGGCGGGCGCGGCCGAGACGCTCGACGCGATCAGGATCGAAGGGATCCCCTGTTCGATCGCCGTACAGCCCTTCGCGGTCGGGGTCGATTCGCAGTACCCGAGGCTCACCCAACGGCTGTTCGCAAGGCTTCGATCGGCCGATTCGAAAGAGACATTTTTGGCGGAAGGGTTTCGGTGGTATGCGGACTCGGACGCGGCGAGGGGCAATGAACGTTAGGGGCCAATCGCGGGTGGGTAGTGAGAGCGGCGTCGATGCGTCAGCGGGACCGCGGGGTGTTGAAACACGGGTTGCGAGATCGCTCTTTGCGCCATCGAGTCTGGCGGACGGGGATGTGAAGGGCGGGGATGTGAAGGGCGGGGGTGCGGACGATGGTCCGGTACGCTTGCGACGTCGTTCGGACGCACCCTTCTTTTTGGTGATGGGCGGGTTGTCGTCCTGTTTTGTGTTGCTCGTCGTGCTGTTGCTGGCCGCCGACCTCTTCTTTACCTCGTGGGGCGAGTTCTTATCGGCTTTGAAGAAACCCGAGATTCTCTCGGCGCTTCGGTTGACGTTGCTCTCCTGCACGTTGGCGGCGATCGCGTCGGTATGGGTCGCGGCGCCGCTGGGTTATCTGCTCGCGAGGTACCGATTCCCTGGGCGTTGGTTGGTCGATACGGTCGTCGACATCCCGATCGTGTTGCCGCCGTTGGTGTTGGGGTTGAGCTTATTGATCCTGTTTCATTTGCCGCTGGGCGGGTGGGAATTGGAGCGATGGTTAAAGGGCTCGGTCGGGTTTCCGGTGACGTACCACTGGCCCGCGGTGGTGCTCGCGCAGTTCACCGTGTCGTGTGCCTTTGCGGTGCGGACGATGCGGGTGACGTTCGAGCAGATGAACCCGCGGGCGGAAGAGGTCGCCAGGACGTTGGGCTGCACACGCGGGGACGCTTTTTTGAAGATCGCGTTGCCGCAGGCGTGGCAGGGATTGATCGCGGCCTTCACGATCGCGTGGGCCAGGGCGTTGGGCGAATTCGGCCCGATCCTGGTGTTTGCCGGGGCGACGCGGATGCGGACCGAAGTCTTATCAACCAGTGTCTTTTTGGAATTGAGCATCGGCAACTTGAACGCGGCGGT
>JBEIRZ010000463.1:0-3332 GCA_040375695.1 Planctomycetaceae bacterium | reverse complement strand
CGCTTCGGCCACGGCGGCTTCGGCCGCGGGGCGGTTGACGATCGTGGGGACCGATGCTGACGACGCGCTGCGACTGGACATCGAAACCCTCCCGGAAGTGACGATCGATTTCGCGGGGGCAGGCAATGACTCGCTCTCGGTGACGGCCAACGCGGACTTTTCGTTCGGCGATACGGAGCTGATCGTCGGCACGCACACCGTTGGCATCGGCGGTTTCGAATTGGTCCTGCTGACAGGCGGCGTTGCCGACAACCGTTTCGAGCTCGCCGATCAGTCGATCGTGACGACGGTCCAGATCGATGGCCTCGGCGGTAGCGACACCCTGATCGGTGGCGATATCAGCAACGCTTGGAGGATCACCGGATCCGGGGCCGGCGCGGGGTCGGGTGAAGTCAACGATGTGATCCGCTTCGAATCGATCGAGAACCTGACGGGCGGCACGGGGAATGATTCGTTCACATTCGGCGACACGGCCGAGATCGTCGGCATGATCGACGGCGGCAGCGGCAATAACGCGCTGAACTATGACGCCTACACGACTCCGGTATCGGTTAACTTGGCGCAGCAGACGGCGACCGGGACGGGCGGCGCGAAATCAATTCGAGGGGTCACGGGGGGGCAGGGTATCGACACGTTGACGGGACATGCGGTCGACGGGGTGTGGCGAATCGCGGGGGCGAACGAAGGGACGATCGAATTCGAATTCGATTCCGAGACGATCGATTTCTCGGCGATCGAAAACCTGACCGGTACGGGCGGCGCGAGCGACGATTTCGTGATCGAGTCTGGGGGTTCGTTGACCGGGACGATTCGCGGTGGCAGCGGGTCAGGGGTCGACGGGTTGGTCATCGCCCAAGACGGTGCGGAATCGGCATACGCGATCGTCAATGTCCCCTCCGCAACCGCCTTGACCGTGGCCCGCTTCGGCAAGTCGATCGCCGTGGACGGGATCGAACCGATCGTCGGCGGCACAGCCGCGGCGAGGGTGATTTCTGGGAGCAGCTTGGCGGACGAATACGAGATCGAATCGGTCAATAGTGACACGCTTCGGATCAGCAGTACGGAGACGCAATTTTATAACCTCGCGACCGACGCTCTGGTGAACTCATTCGATTTCGCGAAGCCCGCAACGAGCTTGAAGATCTTCTTGCGGGCACAGAACGACCGGTTGTTCGTGGGGGCCCTGCAAGGGATGTCGGCCGTCGAGATCGACTTCGACGGCGGCCAAGGGAGCGAATACCTGTTGAGCCTGCAGACGGACAACGAATGGCACATCACGGGGGCAGATCGCGGGACGCTCAATACGGGACTCGAATTCGTCAACGTCGAGAACCTGAGGGGCGGATCGCGGTCCGACCGCTTCATCTTTTCGAACCAGGCGACGATCAGCGGCATGATCGACGGGGGCGGTGATGGGGTCGATACGCTCGACTATGCGGCCTACACCACCGACCTTGAGATCCCGCTGGGGGTCGGCAACTTGAACATCGATCAAGTCATCGGGGGATCGGGACGTGACACGCTGTTCGGTTATTTCGGTGACAACGTTTGGCAGATCGATGGGGTCAACGCCGGGACGGTCGATTCGGTTGCGATCACCACGGTCCGACTGAACGCCGACACGATCGTCGACCCGGTGACGGATACGCTGCGATTCCGTGTGGCGCATGAGCTTTCGACGGGCGAGAAGGTCACCTACGCGACGACGCTCACCTCCGACACGAGCGGGCTGACCCCGCGGGACTATTTCGTCTTGGCGGTCGATGAAGATTCGTTCCGCTTGACCCTGACCGAGCCGGTGATCGCAGAAATCAACCAGGCCGAATGGACGGCGGGAACGCGAAGCTTGACACGCAGCTCCGATGCCTACCCGTTAACGTTTGACGGCAAGGAAAGGATCGACGGTTTGGAATATCGGATCACGTGGGATCGGAATCACGGGCTCTCCGACGGCGATCAGGTGACTTATCAATTCCAGTGCTCGACCAGCGGCTGCAGCGACAACAGTTTGCTGGTGGCCGGGCAGACCTATTTCGTCTTGGTGGTCGACACCAAGACGATCCAGTTACTGGAAGCGGCACCCACCGTCGTCCCATTGGGGTCGGCCACGAGTTGGTCGACCGGCACCACGACGCTGACCAGTCGTTTCGATTTAGGCGCGGTCGGATTTATCGGTATTGAAAACCTGACGGGTGGAGACGCGTCGGACCGTTTTCTGGTCGGTCCGGCGGGGGACATCACTGGCCAGTTTGATGGCCAGGCCGGCGAAAACACGCTCGACTATTCGGCCAAGGGCGCCGCGATCACGATCCGATTGGACGACTCGGCGGTGTCAGCGACCGGACCGGATGGGGTGCGGAACATCGACAGCGTCATCGCCGGCGGTGCCGGCAGCCGGCTGATCGGGCCGGCCGCGCGGGCGACTTGGGAAGTGACCGGAATCGACGCCGGCCATGTCGAATGGGGGCTCGGTAATCGCATCGACTTCACCGGCTTTGCGAACCTGGAAGGTGCGGCGACGACGCAAGACGGCTTGATCGTTCGGGCCGGCGGGCGATTGACGGGGAGCTTTGATGGCGGGGCCAACGGCAGAGACGGGTTGGTGATCGAAAACCCCGCGCAGCCTGGCGAGTTGGCGATCGTGATCCCCACGGCGGGAAGCGGAACGATCGCGGCCGGCCAACTCTACGCGGGTGTCGCGGGGATCTCGTTCGTGGGGATCGAGCGGCCGTTCGTGATGGACGCGAGCGTCCCGGGGGAGCTCAGCATCCACGGGTCGGCCATCGCCGATCGGTTGGAGCTGTCTCAAACGGAATCGACCTTAGTCATCAACCTGCAGACAGCCTCTCATTTGCTGTGGGATCAATCCGTTCCGGGGTTCGTTTCGAAGACGCGGACATTTACGATCGAGCCTCAGTACGCATCGAGAATCGTTCGGATCGGGTTGGATGAGACCGACCAGATGACGATCGCCAACTTTACCCCGGCGGTCCCTACCCCTTTGGAATCGAAAGGGGGAGGCGAGTATCGCTTTTCGGGCGACGTCTTCACCCGCGGCGCCCCGATCACGATCAGCGCCGATTCGATCGTAGTCGATCCCGGGGTCACCCTTTCGACGCGGGTCACCAACCCCTCGGCGCGATCGATCGGTGATTCGGGCCATATCGCGTTGACGGCAGCGACGATCACGATCCACAGCACCGCCGAGCTGCTCACCTTCGACGACCGAGTCGGCGCAACGGACCCCGCGGGGATCCCGGCGGGGCTGTCCGACATCGCCTATCCGAGGGTCGAGTACTTTGACGGGAAGCGGGTTTCGATCTGGCAACCGG
>JBEIRZ010000429.1:0-3748 GCA_040375695.1 Planctomycetaceae bacterium | reverse complement strand
TGCCGTGACATTTCATGGCGTTTCGCCAGCGACCGATCGCCCCGCCGTGGCCACAGTGGCAGCTGACTTGACGCCCCACAGCTTGACGCTCTACAGGTCCGGTGTTAGACCATTGGTTATGATTCACTGTCACATCCGACCGTCCCTCGCCTCGCCATCTGACCCGGGTCTGCCGTCTGACCTGGGCCTGATCGGCTTCGGCCGTGGACTAGCCCTAGCGCAGGTTTTGCCAGAGCTACTGCTGCCAGGGCGAATGTCGCTGGCGCCCCGCTTGCCGTTGTCAGCGGGCGACAGGGTTGGGGTCGGTCCCACCCGGATCGGGTGAGCATCAGGCCTGCGGCGAGCAGGTCGATCAAGTGCGAAGACCACAACCCCGAGTCGCCCGGCCCCCGGATGACCCGGGGTTTTTTATTAGCGTGCGAGCGAGCCTTCCGACCCTTTTCCCCTGACAAGATTTCGTCACCCCAGCCCATCAACACTCCCCATCTACACTCACATGTCTACGCAAGAGCCGCGAACGATCCGGATTTTTGACACGACGCTTCGCGATGGCGAACAGTCCCCCGGGGGCAGCATGAACCTGACGGAAAAGCTCGAGGTCGCACAGGCCTTGGCCGAGCTGGGGGTCGACATCATCGAGGCGGGGTTCCCGATCGCCTCGCCAGGCGATTTCGAGTCGGTCCGGCAGATCGCGCAGTCCATCCGCGGCCCGGTGATTTGCGGGTTGGCACGCTGCAACGATAAGGACATCGACCGGGCTTGGGAGGCGCTCAAACATGCCAGCCGAGCACGGATCCATGTCTTCTTGGCGACCAGCGCGATCCATCGCGAATTCAAACTCCGGATGACCCCCGACGAGATCATCCAGCGGGCCGTCGTCGGGGTCAGCCGCGCCGCGAGCTATTGCGACGACGTCGAGTTTTCTCCTGAGGACGCCTGTCGCACCGAACATGACTTCCTCTGCCGCGTCGTCGAAGCGGTGATCGAAGCCGGCGCGACAACGATCAACATCCCCGACACCGTCGGCTACGCCACGCCGAGCGAAGTCTTTGACCGCATCCAGATGCTCCGCCAGCGGGTCCCCAACATCGACCGCGCCGTGATCAGCATCCATTGCCACGATGACCTCGGTATGGCCGTTGCCAACAGCCTCGCCGCGGTCTCCGCCGGCGCGGGGCAAATCGAATGCACCATCAACGGCATCGGCGAACGGGCCGGCAATGCGGCTTTGGAAGAGGTCGTGATGGCGATGAAGACCCGCAGCGATTTCTATCACACCCTGACCCATATCGATACGACCCGGCTCGTCCCCACCAGCCGCTTGGTCAGCAAAACGACCGGCCTGACGATCCAGCGGAATAAGGCGATCGTCGGTCGGAACGCCTTCGCCCACGAGTCGGGGATCCACCAAGACGGGATGCTGAAGGAACGGAGCACCTACGAGATCATGTCTCCCGAAGAGGTCGGTTTCAGCAAAACCGACTTGGTCCTGGGCAAGCACAGCGGCCGCGCGGCGCTGGCCGACCGCGCCCGCATCCTCGGCTACTCGCTCAGCGGCGAACAGTTGCAACAGGTCTTCGACCGGTTCAAGGAGTTGGCAGACAAAAAGAAAGAGATTTACGACGGCGACATCATCGCGCTGATCCAACAACAGATCAGTACCACCTCGGACCCGGAATGGTCGCTCGTCGATTACGAAGTGACGACGGCCAAGGGAAAGACGCCGACCGTGAGGCTGACGCTGCGACACGGTGACAAGGAGCAGACCGAAACCGTTTCGCTCGGAGACGGTCCGATCGACGCCGCCTTCTGGGCGGTCGGCCGGATCACCGGCATCGAGCTGACTTGCAAAGATTACAACGTCCGCAGCGCGACGCTCGGCCAGGACGCGATCGGCGAAGTGAACCTCGAAGTCGAATACAAAGGACGCAGCTACCGTGGCGTCGGGGCGAGCACCGACACCGTCGAGTCGACGATCTTGGCGATGCTCAGCGCCATCAACCGGATCGAATCCGAGAAATCGTTCCCGGCCTGACCCGCCGCCCCGATCGGGTGGGGGACGGGCCCTTTTTGCGACTTCCGGTAGAACCGCTTCGCCGTGTTTTATCGGGCTTTTTTGGCCCCCTTCGATTTTTTCGGATTTTCGCTCAAGTTTCGGGGTTGTGTCGCCGGGGCCAGATATCGCAGGATCCCGAGGCCGGGTACGGCTCGCGTCAAGGATGGCGCGACGAAGTGAGTTCGGGCAGTTAGTGCCAGGGAGGGACGAACCGTGGCCAGAGTGATATTGACCCCGTTGATTCTGCTGTTGGGCTTGCTAGGGACGGTAGCCCCCAACGCGTTTGGGAATGACGCCGTTTTGGTCGCGTTCGTTTCCCAGTCGTGTGCACCCTGTCAGGCGATGCGCCCCGTGATCGGCCAATTGACATCGATGGGCGCGGCGGTGCGTCAGGTCGAAGTCTCGCGGGAACCCGAATTGGTCAAGCGATACGGCGTCCGTGAAACCCCGACCTATGTCGTCATCTCCGGGGGTAAGGAACAGGCGCGGCTCGTCGGGGTCCAGCCGCTCCCACAACTCGTCCAAGCGTTATCGATCACGCCCCCATCCGACTTTGTCAACACCAGCGCCGCGGCGATCGAACGCCCTGAGACGCGGTTGGCACCACTACCGACAATGCCTGCCGGAAGGCCAGCCGGGGCCGCGGCCGACGGCGCCGTTTCGCAGGCCTCGGCGACGCACCCCGCTTACGACCCGATGCAGGTTTCTGGTCCCGAATCGCCACAGAGCGACGGGATCCGCCGGGCCCAAGCCGCGACCGTTCGCCTGCGTGTCTTCGATGGCCATGGGTATGGCGTCGGCACCGGCACGGTGATCGACACCCACGGCGACGAGGCCCTCGTGCTGACCTGCGGACACCTTTTCCGAGATACCCAAGGGAAAGGGAAGATCGAGGTCGATGTTTTCGATAACGGCAGCGCCAAGACGATCCCCGGACAATTGATCGACTACGACGCGGACGATCGTGATGTGGCGCTCGTTTCGATCCGCCCCGGCTTCCCGATCCAGCCCGTCCCGATCATCCGGGCGGGGAAACTTCCCGAAGTCGGCAGCGGCGTTTTCAGCTATGGCTGTGATCGTGGCGACAACCCGTCACGGCGCGACACCCGTGTGACCGGGGTCAACAAATACAACCAAGACAAAGGGGCATCGAACATCGAGATCTCGGGGGCCCCGATCGATGGCCGGAGCGGCGGCGGACTTTTCGACGGCGACGGTTGCCTGATCGGCGTTTGCAATTCGGCCGATTACAAAGGGGATATCGGGATCTACGCCGGCCCGGGGGCAGTCCATTGGCAGCTCGATCGCGTCCAACTCTCACGGCTCTATCATCACGACGCCGCTACACAACTCGCCGCGGCCCCAATCCCGCAGGTTCAAGTCCCGCAGGCCCCAATCCCGCAGGCCCAAGGTGGGGACCCGAGTTCGCTCGCGTCGTTGACGAATCTGATCCCCGCCGCCCCAGCGGCACAACCGGCGGCAGCCCAATTGCCGCAGGCATTCGCAAGCGTCGGTGCGGCTGACCATGGCGTGCAGGCCTCGCTCAACGATCTCGCCGACGACCAGGAGATGATCGTGATCATCCGCGATCGGGATAACCCGCAAGCCGGTTCCCGTGTGATGACCTTGGCACAGCCCAGCAGCGAATTGCTGCGGATGGTCGAAAGTCAAGCTTACCGCCGCTAAGTAATT
>JBEIRZ010000629.1:0-1807 GCA_040375695.1 Planctomycetaceae bacterium | reverse complement strand
CTGATCACCGCCCAAATCTCACTCGCCGATGCCCCCCAATGGTTCGCCCGCCTCCATGCCGGTGACCCCGAACAGATGAAGGTCGTCGTCCGGCCCCAGCGCTAACGCCCACCGATCCTCGCACCGGCGATCGTTCATGTCGCCGGGCCGAATTCGGCCCGGCCGCATGCCTCACAGGCGCTTGCACGGCACTGCCAGCGTTACTTGTCATCCGCCAAGCCCGAGCAGCTTCGCACGCGCAAACGCGAGCCCCGTCTTGCCGATCCGCGGGTGGACGATGCTGGGGTGACCGCCGATCGTTTGCGTCGCCTCCCAATACCGACCGGCCCCACGCCCACACAGCGCGATCCGCACCTTCCCCGTCCCGTCGCCGTCGCCCCCCAAGTCGGGATAATCGCCGACCGACAGCAACCAATCGGCATCGCTTCGGACCAACCGCTCGCGAAGCTCCTGCTCACCCCCGACAGGCCGCGCGATGATTTCGCCCCCGGCATACACGTGACGCGGCGCTACCCCCGATAGCCACCCGGCCAACACCGACCCATGCCCCGTCTCGATCGTCGCCAATCGCTCCGCACGCGACTGGAGGATCGCCGCCACGGCATGGTGCAATTCGAAGTCTTCCCCTTCGCCGAAGACATAATCGCCCGCCCGCTCGACGATCTCCCGACGCGTCGACTCGATCAATTCCTGGCATCGCGACTGGTCTTCACCTTCGGCGGTGATCCGCAACGAAATCGTCGCGGCGCTGACCGTGATCCCGACCCTCGGCACCCGGTCCCGCGCGATCATGTTCCCCAGCATCGCCTCCATGTCGCTCTCCCCCACCCCGAAACATTTAACAACCGCCTGACGGATCACCCTCCGGCCCCCGCCCCGTGCGTTCAGCTCCGCCTCGATCCTTGGCGCGACCGTCGCATAAAACATCTCTTTCATCTCCGCCGGCACCCCCGGCAGCGCAAAGACCCGCGAAGACCTTCCCCCCGACTTTGCCGTGCCTGACGCGGTCTCCCCTTCTGTTGGGATCGTCACATCGATCCCCGGCGCGGTCCCCTTGGGGTTAAAAATATCGAGCGCCCCTTCCGGCAGCATCGCTTGCACCCTGTTCCGCGGCGGCATCGGCCGGGCACGACTCGCGAACAACGCTTCGATGTGGGCCAGCGATTCCGGGTGCAGGACCAACGGCCGCCCGGCAACAATCGCCAACGCGTCGCGGGTCAGGTCATCGGCCGTCGGGCCCAACCCTCCCGTCGCGATCACGATGTCGGCCCGCGAGATCGCGTTGCGAAAGACCTCGACGTTATCGTCCAGCGAATCGCCGACCATCGTCTGGAAGCGTGGCATCACCCCCAACTCCCCCAACCGCTGACAAAGCCACGGCGAATTCGTATCGAGCCTCGCGCCGCTGGTCATTTCGTCCCCGATCGAAATCACTTCGGCGGTCAAGGTTGTCATGGGAAAACTACCGATTGGGTGGAAGGGTTCAGCCGCGATGGCGCCGTGTGGCCGTCGGCACAACATCCTGACGGGCATCCCGCCCCTTGGCAACGGGCATGCCCCCGACCACAACAAAGGGGTCAGGCCTCTTTAAATGCTAAAGAGGCCTGACCCCTTTGTTGTGGTCGGGCAAGTTTTTAACCTTTAACAGGCTTGTCTCCGAATTGACCCCAAACTGCGAATCCCGAATCCCGGGTACGACTCCGAATGGGGCCCTGAGTCGTGTCGTGTGATCGCACGTCGCGCACGCACGCCGCTCTCGCTTCCGATCCGGATAAACAAAGGGGTCAGGAAAAACAAAGGGGTCAGG
>JBEIRZ010000552.1:0-2428 GCA_040375695.1 Planctomycetaceae bacterium | reverse complement strand
TCTGCGCGAGGGACGCATCGACAATGACGCGACGGTGGCGGTGCTGGCCGAGGCGGCTGTGGTCCTGGCCCGGGCGGGAGCCGACATCATCGCCCCTTCCGGCGTGATGGATGGGGTGGTGGCGGCGTTGCGGCGGGCACTCGACGCCGCCGGGCTGTCAGACGTGGCGCTGATGCCTTACAGCGCGAAGTTTGCCTCGGGGTTTTACGGCCCGTTCAAGGCGGCATCGCAGTCGACGCCGCAAGAGAGCCGGCATGCGACGCACCAGATCCAGGTGGGAAACAGCCGCGAGGCTCTGCGCAAGATCGCCGTCGATGTCGCGGAGGGGGCCGACCTGGTGATCGTGAAGCCGGCGTTGACGTCACTCGACGTGCTGGCACTGGCCCGGGACACGGTTCCGGTCCCGCTTGTGGGCTACGACGTCTCGGGGTTCCACGCGATGCTGGCCCACCATTGCGGCACCGACGCGGCACTACGCCGCCGGTTGACGTGCGAGCTGCTCACCTGCATCCGCCGGGCCGGCGCGAAGCTGATCATCACCTCCAGCAGCGATGAAAAGTTATCGCGGGCCCGCGCGATGGGTGCCGACGAGACGATCAATTACGTCACGGTCCCTGATTGGGACGTCGAAGTGCGTCGGCTGACGGGCGATCGGGGCGTCGACAACGTGGTCGAGCTCGGCGGCATCGGGACGCTCCCCAAGTCGATGGCCTGCACGCGGCTCGGCGGGCGGGTGTCGTTGATCGGCGTGCTCAGCGGCGTCGGTGGGTCCATCAACCCGTTGCCGGCGCTCTTCAACCGGCTCACCATCCAAGGGATTTATGTCGGGAGCCGCGAGATGTTCGAAGCGATGAACCGCGCGATCGTCGCCAATCGGCTCAGCCCCGTCATCGACCGCGTCTTCGATTTCGATCACGCCTTGGACGCCTACCGACACCTGAAGTCGGGCGAACATTTCGGCAAGGTCGTCGTCCGAATCGGGGAATGACCGCCGTATTCGCGATCGCCCCGCGGCAGATCGCTCGATCGCGTCAGCTCATGCGACCCGAGTCACCATGAATCACGCCGGGCTTGGTGACGCGAGTCGGCGGGCGACGCCCGGGAGCGAGTCGGGGTTGAGCGACATCGAATCGATCCCGATCGACGCCAACCAGCGGGCGAATTCGGGATCGTTGCTCGGCGCTTCGCCACAGATCCCCACGCGGCGTCCCTTGGCATGCGCGCGGCCGACGACGAGTTCGATCATCTGCTTGACCCCCGGGTCGCTCTCGTCAAAGAGGTGAGCCAATAGCTCCGAATCGCGATCGACGCCGAGGGTCAATTGCGTCAGGTCGTTCGACCCGATCGAAAAACCGTCAAACAGGTCGCTGAAGCCGTCCGCGAGGATGACGTTGTTGGGGATTTCGCACATCACCCAGACTTCGAGCTCTTGCTCGCCACGCACCAAGCCGTTCTTGGCCATCTCATCGAGAACGCGTTGTCCTTCGGTCAATGTCCGGCAGAAGGGGATCATCACCTTGAGGTTCTTGAGCCCCATCGTCTCGCGGACCTTGCGGACCGCGGCACATTCCAAGGCGAAGCCGTCGCGATAACGCGGGTCGTAATACCGTGACGCGCCGCGAAAGCCGATCATCGGGTTCGATTCGACCGGCTCGAACCCTTGGCCACCGAGCAGCCCTGCGTATTCGTTCGTCTTGAAATCGCTGAACCGCATGATCACCGGCCGCGGATAAAACGCCGCGGCGATCTGGCCGACGCCCAGCGCTAAACGATCGATGAAATAGTCCTGTGGCCTCGCGAAACCGGCCGTCTTGGCGAGGATCGATTGCAAATCGGTCGGCGATGCGACGCGATCGGGATGGGCCAGCGCCATCGGATGGATGCCGATCCAATTCGTGATCAGGAATTCGATCCGCATCAACCCCACGCCGGCGGCCGGGAGCGACGCGAGGTGGAACGCGCGGTCGGGGTTGGCGAGGTTCAACATCAGCGGGACAGGGGAGGGTGGCAGCGTCGCCGGATCGATCTCTTGCGTGTCGAAATCGAGCCGCCCCGCATACACACGCCCTTCGTCACCCTCGGCGCACGACACCGTCACGATCGTACCGTCGCCCAGCAGGCGTGTCGCGTCACCGGTCCCGACGACACAGGGGATGCCGAGTTCCCGCGAGACGATCGCGGCATGGCACGTCCGTCCGCCATGGTCGGTGATCACCGCCGAGGACCGCTTGAGCACCGGCTCCCAATCTGGGTCGGTCATTTCGGCGACGATCACATCGCCCGGGGTGAATCGGTGCAAATCATCGCCGCCGCGGATGACACATACGGGGCCGGCGCCGATGCGATTGCCAACCGCCTTGCCCCTCACGAGCACTTCGCCTTTCCCCTTGAGTTTGAAGAGTTCGATCTTGGGGTGGGACTGTTGGGA
>JBEIRZ010000223.1:0-7171 GCA_040375695.1 Planctomycetaceae bacterium | reverse complement strand
CGGTCGCCCGGCCGGAGCGATACCGAATCGAGTGCCACGTCGCGGTCGCGGACCAGGATCGAATCGACGCCGAAGCGGCCCAGGCCCCATGTGACCGCGAAGGCCCCAAGCAACCCCACGACCCAGCGCAACCCTACGACCCAGCGCAACGGCGTCGTCATCGGCGGGCGAACGATTCGAGGTAAGCGGCCGACTTCAAGATCTCGTCGGTCACGCCCGTGGCCGTATCGGCAATCGCCCTGCCCCGCGGGAACGGGTGCATGAAGATCTCGGTCCACCCTTGGTAATCGATCGCACGCAGGGCCTCGATAAGCGGCCCGAAATCGAGCGTGCCGCGACCGGGCAGTTGCAACAATTCCTGCTCGCGCGGCTGGGCCGCCATCGCGCCGTTGCCATGTTGCCAAGCATAAAAGACTTCGATCGCGTCACCCAAATCGCGGATCAATTTGGCCAGCAGCGCCGTGTCCTGAGGGAGGTGGTAGGGTGCCAACGCCACGCGGAGATGGGTCGAAGGGCGGAGCTCGATCAGCCATTTCAGCGCGTCGGGCGAATCGATCAGGTTGCTCGCGTGGTTCTCGATCGCTATTCGCACCCCCGTCTCTTCCGCCAATTCGAGGTGGGGACGCATCTTCTCGACGAAAGTGCCGACGGCCTGTTTCAGCTCGTCCACCTGCAAACCTTTCGGCCCTTCGCCGCCGGTCACGATCGTTCGGCAACCGAGCCGCTGCGCCAAACGCATCTCGTCACGAAGGCCAAATGGCCCGAGCTTGTACTGCGTGATGCACCCCAACGTCACGCCGTGATCTTTGAGCAAACCCGTGAAGGCATCTTCGCCGAGTTCTTCGAGCTCTTCACGCTGGTCGCCGTGGACCTTCGGCCAAATGTCGATCGCCGTCGCCCCCGTCCGACGGACCTCGGGCAGGATCGCCGGCAGGTCGAAATAGCCGTACATCGACGAACCGACCAAGTAGCGGAAGCGGAACGGGTCGTCGGCCCCGAGCACCTCGCGGGTCGATCCCAGCGGCCACTGCGGGCCATTGGCCACGCCGGCCATCACCGCCGCCGCGGCGGAAGAAGCGACCCCGGTCAGCCAGCGGCGTCGATCGATCATTGGGTAAGGCATGGTGGTCAAAAGCGGTCGGTGCTTTCCCTGAGGGGCCTGGAGACGGGATTGGGGGGCGATTAAGGGGCAAAGCGAAGCCGCTACCGCCAAGGTGAAAACTTCCTCGCCCCATCCCACCCCTCGATCTTATCAAACCCCGTCCCGATCAGGTACAACGATCCGTCGGCGGGAAGTTGTCGAGGTCAAGAAAGTTGGGATAGTGCAGCGGGGACAGGCCGGGTGAAACGCGATGCTTTGCCCCGAATCGGTTGGCGGGAATGGGTCGGGCTCCCCGACCTTGGGATCCGGTCGGTCAAGGCGAAGGTCGATTCCGGGGCCCGATCGAGCAGCCTGCATGCCTTTCGCATCGAGCCGTTCGAGCGTGGCGGCGAATCCTGGGTGCGGTTCGATGTCCACCCGCTGCAACGAACCGATCGGTTAGCGAAACGCTGCGAAGCGAGGATCCTGGATCGTCGCCAGGTCCGCAGCAGCAACGGCTTGGTGGCCGAACGGTTCGTGATCTTGACGACTTTGGATTGGCACGGGCATCAGGTGCCGATGGAATTGACGCTCGCCAACCGCGACGCGATGGGGTTCCGGATGTTGATCGGACGGGAAGCGATCCGCAACCGATTCCTGATCGATTCCGGCAAGTCGTATTTGGGAGGCAGGCCGTCCCGACGATCGCGACGGACCCCTTAACCAAAAATACGAATCGTCCCCGTTGATGTTACGGCGGGCACCGAACAACACCGAACAGAACACTGAATAGAAGTAGCGAACGACATGAAACTGGCAATCCTCTCGTGCAGCCCGAAGTGTTACAGCACCCGACGGCTGCTGGACGCGGCGAAGCAGCGCGGCTATCCGGCCCGCATCTTCGACACGCTCAAATTTTCCATCGACCTGCAAGCCGGCGTCCCCGACCTCTATTACCGCGGCAAAGTCTTCAGCGGTTACAACGCGGCGCTGCCGAGGATTGGCGCGTCGATCACCTATTTTGGCACCGCCGTCGTTCGCCAGTTCGAACAGATGGACGTCTTCACCGCCAACAGCTCGACCGGGATCGGCAATTCGCGCGATAAGCTCCGCTGCATGCAGATCCTCAGCCGCCACCAGATCGGCATGCCCCAAACGACCTTCGTGCGAAACAAGTCGGACGTCCTCCCGGCGATCGAACGGGTCGGCGGGGCACCGGTCGTGATCAAGCTCCTGGAAGGGACCCAAGGGGTCGGCGTGATCCTTGCCGAAACGGTCAAGATCGCCGAAGCGATCATCGAGACGCTCCACAGCACCCGCCAAAACGTGTTGGTACAGAAATTCGTCGCCGAAAGCCGTGGCCGGGACGTGCGGGCCTTCGTCGTCGGCGACCGTGTCGTCGCCGCGATGCGACGGACCGCGCAGGGACAAGAATTCCGCAGCAATGTCCATCGCGGGGGGAAGGCCGAAGCGATCGAATTGAACGACGCCTTCAAAGATGCCGCGGTCCGCAGCGCCCAAATCATGGGTCTTCGCGTCGCCGGCGTCGATATGCTCGAAGCGCAAGACGGCCCCCAAGTGATGGAAGTTAACTCGTCGCCGGGGCTCGAAGGGATCGAACAAGCGACACGGCTCGACATCGCCGGCGCGATCATCGATTACCTCGCCGCCCAAGTCGATTTCCCCGAAATCGATATCCGCCAACGGCTGACCGTCAGCCGCGGTTATGGCGTCGCCGAAATCCACATCCCGGCCGGGAGCGAATTGGTCGGTAAATCGATCGACGACGCCGGCCTGGCGGAACTCGATATCAACGTCCTGACGCTTTACCGCGGCACGACGGTCATCCCCAACCCGAGGCTGAAACGGGGGCTCGAACCGGGCGACCGGCTGTTGTGTTTCGGCAAACTCGAGATGATGCGGAACATGATCCCGACCAATACCCAGCGCATCCGACGACCGAAGCTACAAAAGCTCCCCAAGACGGCCCGCTCGTCCGGCTGATCCCGGCCACCGATATCGGCAACCCAGCGGAAGGAATCGCTATCGGCATCGGGCTTGCCATCTGACTTGCCATCGCCCATCGGGTAAAATGAAGCGGTAGAGCAAATGTCGCCAGGTGGCCATGTCCGCGTGGCGAAACCGAAGAAGCCCTTCTCCCCCTTTGTCCCAAGGTCCGGATGTCAATGTCTCCCCAAGGACCCCTGAAACGCGCTTCGTCCGTCGCGGGATCTTCGACAAACGCGTCACTTCGACACGCCACGCCTTGGCGATCCCCCCGCCGTGCCTTGCCGGCCACGTTCGGTTTGATCTGCATCGCGGTCGCACTCTTTTCGTGGCCCGGCGATGATGCGTCGCGGGTACAAACCGCGCGGGCTCAAGAATCGGCCGCGCGGGCACAAGAGTCCGCTTCGCCGGCCCCGGCGAAGAATCCGCTCAAGTCCGGGTGGGACGTCAAGGTCACGCTGCCGATCACCCCCGATGTCGTCGATTTGTTGCTCGACCAATTCGAAGAGATCGCCGAGTCGCATCGGGAGGAGGTCGAAGCGGCCAAGGCGGCTGGGGGGGATGCGAAACAGCAACCTGTCGATCCGCTCGCCGAATTCGCCGGATTGGCGGCTAAGCCAGGGGATGCACCGCCCCCTTTGGAACGACGCAAAACGGTCGTGCTGACCTTTGACACCGCCACCAGCAGCGGTGCGGCGACGCGGTTCGAAGACGCGTTGCGGTTGGCCCGTGGCATGACATCGCCCTATGTCCGCGGTCTGAAATTCGTCGCGGTTGTCCCCGGGGAACTTCGCGGGCACGCGATCCTGCCGGTCTTGACGTGCGACCTGCTGATGGTCGGATCCGCCGCCTCGCTTGGTGACGCGACGATCTCGCAGCCCGGCGTCGATGGCGACAAGATGATGATCGACGCCTACCGCGAGCTCGCCACCAAACGCGGAGGCGTGCCGTTGCCGATCGTCGAAGCGCTCGTTCGCCCTTCGATCGAATTGGTTTACGTCACGATGATCGACGGAAAGACCCAATTCATCGCCGGCGAGCAATTGATCGAGCTGCGGCAACAAAACCCGGGCTGGCGTGAAGACGTTTGGGCCGCCGCTACTCAACCGCTGATCATGAAGACCGAACCGCTGATCGCTTCCGGGGTCGCGGCGGCGATCGCTGACTCGCCCGATGCGGCTCGCGGCGAATTAGGGTTGGAAGAACTCCGCTCGGCGAGCGAAGTTTTCGCATCGCTGGCCGAACCGATCGGCAGGTTGCTCGATATCCGTGGGGCGATCAGCCCGGACCGCGCCCGCCGATGGGAACGCGACTTGGTCCGCACCGCCGAATCGGGAGAAGCGACGATGTGGCTGATCGATATCGACAGCCCCGGTGGGGATTTGGCGAGCAGCGTCCGTTTGGCCAGCACGCTCGCCGGGCCTGACGATCCGATCCGCAAGAGCGTCGGGTTCGTGTCGGGCCGCGCGATCGGGGATGCCGCCCTCATCGCCACCGCCTGCCGACCGCTCTACCTTCACCCCGGCGCGACCCTCGGCGGGCCGGGGGGATCGAGCCCGTCGCAGTCCCAGATCGAAGAGCTCGGCGAGACGATCGCTCAAAATGCTTCCCGTTCACGCCGGTCGGGAGCGCTGCTCAAAGGGTTGCTCTCACCCGCGATCGAAGTCTACCGCTACACCAGCCGCCGCACGGGAGAAACGCGTTACGCGACCCCGGACGAAATCGCCGCCGATCCCGAGACGGTCAACAACCCCAAGGCGTGGCGTCAGTGGGAACGGGTCGAGCTGGCCGAAGGGATCACCGCGAACCGCGCGATAGAGCTGGGGCTCGCCGACGGGCTCAGCGAAACGATCGCCGACGCCGCGACCCAAGTGGGGCTTGCCGCACCACCCCCGCCCGTGACCGGCGGCGGGATCATCCGCTTCGTCGAATGGCTCGGCGGCAGGACCGGGTTCGCACCACTATTGCTCCTGATCGGGATGGTGATGCTCACGATCGAAGTCGGGACCCCGGGCATCAACATCCCCGGGTTCATCTCGCTCGTCTGCTTCGCCCTCTATTTTTGGATCCAATTCCTCAGCGGCACCGCACAGTGGCTCGAAATCCTCGCCTTCGCGCTGGGGATCGCGTGCCTGTTGATCGAGGTGTTGGTGCTGCCGGGTTTCGGCGCCTTCGGCATCGGCGGGTTGGCGCTGATCGTGATCGGGCTGGTCCTATCGAGCCAAACCTTCGTCTTCCCGCGGAATTCGTACCAGCTCGGCGAGATGACCCGCAACTTGTGGCTGCTGATCGCTTCGGCCGCGGTCGTGATGGCGGCGCTGTCGTTTTTGAAATACCTGCTGCCACAGACCCGATGGATGCGAAACTTGGCCCTCGCTGTCCCCGATGACGAGGCGCTGGACCGCGCCGAAAGGCTGACCGATTACGAACACCTCCTCGGCAAAATCGGGATGGCGACAACCCCGCTGATGCCGGCCGGACGGGCCCGCTTCGGCGACCAACAGGTCCAGGTCGTCACCGACGGCACCCCCGTCGCCGCCGGCGTCGACGTGCGGGTGGTCGATGTGATGGGCAACCGCGTCGTCGTCAAACCGCTGGGGGGTTGAGCCCGTGGGTTTGTTTCATGCCTGGGGCCTGCTCGCCCTCGCCTTCTTTCTGGTGCTGTTGGAACTCGTCGTCCCCAGCGGCGGGATCCTGGGGGTCTGTGCCGGCGCCGCGATGCTCGCCGCGGTGGTGATCGGATTCCTCCACAGCTTCACCCTGGGGGCGGCGATGCTCATGATCGCCGGTTTCGGCGTGCCGCTGGTGATCTGGCTCGGGCTCAAGCTCTGGCCCAGCACGCCGATCGGACGGAGGATGCTCAACATCGACCCCGAAGTCGATGCGGCGCGGCGTAAACTCGAAGAAGAAAATCGCAACCGTTGGCTCGGTAAGGTGGGGGTCGCCAAGATCAACCTCCTCCCCAACGGCATCATCGAAATCGACGAACAATCGCTCGATGCGATCAGCCTTGGCGGCGCCATCGACCACGGGACGCATGTCGAAGTCGTCAACGTCATCGCCGGAAAGATCCATGTCCGCCCGACCCAGCGGCCACTGACACCGAGAGAGCCCTCAAATCCGCCCAATCCCCCCGATCAACTGGCCGATCCCACACCGACCGATCCCAAGCCGAACGCATCGCAAACCGATACCGAGGCGTCGCGACCGAACCCGCAGGACGCCAATGCCACCACCCCGAGCGAAGAACCCGACCCCGTGCGGCCTCAACCGAATCCCAACGACGTGTTGGAAGCCCCCCTCGAATCGCTCGGGATCGAGGATTGGGACAGGTAGAAATTTACCCGGGCAAGCGTTCGATCATCGTGCGGCTACCGTCGCTGCCATAACAGATCAGGCTGGCACATTCGAAGTCGGCGATCGCCGTTAACTTCACGCTCCGCGGCCCGTGTAGGCAAAAGTAGACGCCGCACATCCTGCCCGCTTTGATCACCTGCCGCTGCGTCATCGGGAACTGGTCAGGTTCGAGCATCCCGATGTCACAAAGCTTTTGCTCGACGTAACGACGAAGCTTTAACAAATCGATGCTGATGGGAAACGTGGCGATCATTCAAAGTTGCTCGTTCAAGTTGGTGATTTGCCACGGGCGACCGGCCTCCGCATCGTCGATCGCTACCGTGACGTCCTGAGGTATCGGGATAAGCTGGGCAAGATTTGAGTCTTGGAAAAAGTTTAAAGCCCTTCTTTGGCGATCCGGCCAGCGCTGGTGAAGGCTGTATGGGTCAAGGAGGCTGTCGCGATTAGACGGGCCGACAGGCTTTTTCTAAGACGATTTGGTAAGCATCGACCATCGATTCCCAGCCGAAACGGTCGACAACCGCCCGGCCAGCGGCGGCCAGCCGGGACCGGAGCTCTTCGTCGGCCATGCAGCGATCGATGGCGATGGCGAGCTCCCCGGCGGTTGCCCGATCGACCGCCGCTGGCGATCCGCTCGCCGCCGTCTCGGTCGGGCTCGGGGTTTTAGTCGGGCCCGGGGTTTCGGTCAGGCTCGGGGTTTCGGTCAGGCTCGGGGTTTCGGTCAGG
>JBEIRZ010000563.1:0-2371 GCA_040375695.1 Planctomycetaceae bacterium | reverse complement strand
GCCCAATTGGTTCGTGTGGTACCCGGCTCGTCACGCCCATCATAGTCATCGCCACCACACAAGAGCAAAAACATAAGGTCGACACACTTATGGGGTCGTACCCGGGATTCGGGATTCAGGCTTGGAGGGTTAAAAACGGGTTGTCGTCGCAGACGCGGTAAATGCTTGATCATAAGTTGCCGCAGGCGGCAAGAAATGAGCGACGACTTGAAGCGAAAGGGCTCGCCTTTGCAATCATCGCCCTGGGGAGGGTAGGATCGGGGTGTGGTGGGGCCGTAACGATGACGCTGATCGGTATTGCGAAACCGGATAGTCGGGCGAGGTGAGCGTCGGGAGAAAGGTCAGCCGAGAAAGATCAGCGGGCAAAAGGGCGGGAAAATTGATCGAGAAAATGCCGTATCGAGGGAAGGTTTGCCGCGACTGGAAGTGACAGAGGGGAACGAGGATTCGGAAACTGTCCGCGCGGGGCTGGTGCGGGCGAAAGGGGTCACCGCGGGGCGGTAGTTGCGACTTTCGCACGCGGACGAACGCTTCGGCGCGGTCCGATCGATCAACGGGTTGCGATCGCAAGGTCGCAAGGTCGTGACCGGCAGGCTTGGAAGTCACACGCTTAAAAGCGATGTTCGCGTGAGGCGAGTGTCGTTTCGGTCCGTCCGTAATCGATCATTTTGACCATCATCGCGAGTGCGATCCCGGCGACGAATCCGCCGATGTGTGCCCACCACGCGACGCCGGTTGATCCCGCACTGCTGGCGATGCCGCTGAACATCTGGATGGCGAACCAAATCCCCAAGAAGATCGGTGCCGGGACGACGAAGGTTTGGAGGAAGATAAAGATCGGCAGGACCGAGAGGACTTTGGCGTGGGGGTAGAGGAGCGCGTAGGCCCCCATGACACCGGCGATCGCGCCGCTGGCCCCGACGGTCGGGACCGGCGAATCGGATTCGGCGGCCCAGTGCGCCAAACCGGCGAGGACCCCTGTCCCGATGTAAAGCATCAGGTAGCCGAAGTGGCCGAAGCGGTCTTCGACGTTATCGCCGAAGACGTGCAGGAACCACATGTTTCCTAAGAAGTGCATCCAGCCGCCGTGGAGAAACATGCAAGTGATCAGCGTCAACCAGGGGGCGATTGCCGAGGGGGCGAGGACTTGGGAAGTCTCGCGAACCATCGGCCCGATGGGCGTTTGGACCATTTCGCGGATCGGGATGGAGGCGACGGCGTCGGCATCGGAGAGCCGCAGCGGGATCATGCCGAAGCGTTCGATCACCTGTTGTCCCCCGTTGCCGCTCATCAGTTCCCAAAGGAACGCGCAGGCACAGATCGCGATGATCGTGTTGTTGACGAAGGGGGTGTGAACCGGGGCGATGCTGTCGCGAATCGGGATCATGATTTACCAGGTAAGGCGAGGGTCACCGGGGTTCATTTTGCCTGCCGGACGGACCGCGGTGCCGGGTGTTCGGGTCAACTGGTCGCCCAGTTCCGAGCGGGCGCGGTCGGCGATCGTGAGCAGTTCTTTGACGACGTCGGGGTGTTTGGCGGAGAGGTCGGTCGTCTCGCCGAGGTCGGCTTGGAGGTCGAACAGCGAAAGCCCGATTTCGGCGGCCTCGTAGGGTACCGGTTGTCCGTCTCGACCGCCCGGCTTGCCGGCCAGGGTTCGGTAGGGGTGTGGCAGATGGAGTTTCCAGCGTGGGGTGCGGACCGCGTGCAGCGAACGCGGGGCGTAAAAACAAAGCAGGTGATCGTGAGGGGATGTGGCCGAATCGCTCCGCATCAGTTCGCTGATGTCGAGGCCGTCGATCGGGTGGGGCGGCAGGTCGGCACCGATCAGTTTGGCGACGGTGGGGACGACATCGATCGTGGAAGCCAATTCGCGGCAGGTCGTCCCGGCGGGGATTGTGCCGGTCCAGCGCATCAGCGTGGGGACGCGGTAGCCCCCTTCGAACATCGTCCCTTTCCCTTCGCGTAAGGGGCCGGCTGATCCGGCGTGTTGGCCGTACGAAAGCCAGGGGCCGTTGTCGGTGGTGAAGATCACGAGCGTTTCTTCGCCCAGCCCGAGCGAGTCGATGGTGTCGAGGATCTGACCGACCGACCAATCGACCTCCATCACCGCGTCGCCGAAGGGTCCTGCGCCGCTTTTCCCTTCGAATTCGGGGGAGACGTACAGCGGGACGTGGACCATCGGGTGAGGAAGATAAACGAAGAAGGGGCGATCGGCATGTTCACGAATGAAACCGACGGCCCGCTCGGTGAATTGGCGGGTCATCAGCTTTTGGTCCGAAGGTTGGACGTCGTGATTGATCACCGCGACTTCGCCGGGGGCTGACGATTGGAGCATCGGCAACGGGGGCCAGGACGATTTTGCCGCCGGGTC
>JBEIRZ010000244.1:0-6770 GCA_040375695.1 Planctomycetaceae bacterium | reverse complement strand
CAACGCCAACGGGCTCTTGCGGGTCGCCAATCGGATCGGTGTCGCGTTCATCGGCAGCTATCACGGAGGTTTCTTCATGGCCGGTCCCGGTTTCCGGCCCGCAGCAGGTTATCCGACCCCCAGCGACGCTCCAAGGGTTCGCCCCGCCAACCCGCATCCCTGTTGCGGCCCCTTTCGCGACCGCAGGGCTTTCCTCGCGACCGCAGGGCTTTCCTCGCGACCGCAGGGCTTTCCGATCCGGGCGATCCGAAACGCCGTCCCAAGAAATTTTTCGCCAAGGGGCGTTCGGATTGCCAGAAACCGGCCCGGATCGGTTATGATACATTTCCTGCCGACCGTTGCTGCGACCTGCGCCGCCGTAATGGTCATCCCGACGCGATCGAGCGTCGGTCCCACCCATTCCCGCTGGATGCTCGCGTCATGCCCTGCTTCCGCGATCGACACGACGACATGTCGCCGATGATACGGCCATTACTCCGTGCGGTTTTGGCCGCTTGGCTCGTTTGCCTGATCCCGGCCCTCCACGCGTCCGCCGAACCCGCTTCCCAAACCGCGGCCGACCCGTCGAAATCGCGACCGGTCCATTTCGTGAACGACATCGTCCCGATCCTGACCAAGGCCGGCTGCAACATGGGGGTCTGCCATGCCAAAGCCGGCACCGGGCAAAACGGTTTCCAACTCTCCCTCCTCGGCTTCGAACCGCAAGAGGATTACGTCAGCCTCGTCAAGCAAGCCCGTGGCCGACGCATCTCTCCTGCCGCCCCACGCCAAAGCCTCCTGCTGACCAAGGCCACCGGACAAGTCCCCCACAACGGCGGCACCCGCTTGGACCCGAATTCCGCCCCCTACCAAACGATCGTCCGCTGGATCGAAGAAGGGGCCAAATGGGGCGACTCCGCCACCGCGACCATGACGAACCTCGAGGTCCAACCCGATCGCGGGACGGTCGCCATGAAAGGGGAACAACCGCTCAAGGCGATCGCCCACTACTCCGACGGCTCCACCCGCGATGTCACCGAATTGGCCCTCTTCGAATCGAACGACCGCGCCATGGCCGACGTCTCCGACACCGGCTTGGTGAAGGTCTCAGACATCCCTGGCAAGGTCGCCGTGATGGTCCGCTACCAAGGAAAGATCGCCGTTTTCAACGCGTCGATCCCGCTGGGTGCCGAATTCAAAGAACTCCCGCCGGTCAAAAATTTTGTCGACGAACTCGTCTTCGCGAACCTCAACACCCTCGGCATTCCACCCTCACCCCTGTGCGACGACGCGACCTTCCTTCGCCGCGCATCGCTTGATATCGCCGGCCGCTTGCCGACGACCGAAGAATCGGCAGCCTTCTTGCAGGACACCTCTCCCGACAAACGCGACCAAGCGATCGATAACCTCCTGCGTGCCCCCGAATACGCCGACTTCTTCGCCAACAAGTGGACGTCACTGCTGAAGAACCGCCGCGACGACGCCAGCGATATGACGTCGAACTTCGCCTTCCATGCTTGGGTCCGCGATAGCCTGCTGGCGAACAAGCCCTACGACCAATGGGTCAAAGAACTCTTGGCCGCGACCGGCACGATCATTGCCAACCCACCCGTCGCTTGGTACAAGCGAGTCAAGCAGCCGATCGAACAACTCGAAGACGTCGCACAGCTCTTCCTCGGCGTCCGCATGCAATGCGCCCAATGCCATCACCACCCGTTCGAAAAATGGAGCCAGGACGATTATTACGGCCTCGCCGCGTTCTTCACCCAGATCGGCCGCAAACCGACTTCGACCCGCGGCGAAGACATGATCTTCCACAACCGCGGCATCGCCCAAGCCCAAAACATCAAGACCGGGGCGATGATCCGGCCCGCAGCCCTCGGTTCTCCAATCGGTGACATCGCCGCCGACGAAGACCCACGCCTGAAACTCGCCGATTGGATGGGGACCCCCGATAACCCGTTCTTCGCCAAAGCCCTCGTCAATCGCTACTGGAAACATTTCCTTCGCCGCGGCCTGATCGAACCCGAAGACGACATCCGCGATTCCAACCCCCCGACCAACCCCGAACTCCTCGACGCCCTCGAAAAACATTTCGTCGCCAGCGGCTACGACCTCAAAGCCCTGATCCGCGAAATCACCCGATCGAGCACCTACCAACTCAGCGCCACCCCCAACGATTCCAACATCGCCGACCAACAGAATTACTCGCGCTACTACCCCCGCAGGTTGCAGGCCGAAGTGATGCTCGACGCGATCGATGACCTGACCCTCTCGCGGACCGATTTCCCCAACCTCCCCCCAGGGACCCGCGCGATCGCCCTGCCGGATAACAGCTACAACAACGCCTCCCCCTTCCTCCGCGTCTTCGGCCGACCCGACAACGCCAGCGTCTGCGAATGCGAACGGACGCAAACCTCTAGCCTCGCCCAAAGCCTCCACCTGATGAACGCGGGTGACGTCAAAGGAAAACTCGCCAAAGCCGCTGGCCGCGCCGACCTGCTCGCCAAGTCCCAAGCACCGATCGAAGAACGGATCGCCGAGATCTACCTCGCCGCCTTCGCCCGCAAACCGACCGCCGAAGAATTCGCGACCGCCGTCGCCTTCATGAACGAGACCCAAACCGACGAAGCCGGCAAGCCGATCCCTCCCGCCGACCCCGTCAAAGACGCCCAAGAAAAATTCCAAGACCTCCTGTGGGCCCTGATCAACGCCAAAGAGTTTTTATTCAACCATTGATCGATCACCCCGCACCCATCGCACAGTCACACCGCAAACAGACCCGACCTTTTTTCCGATACCGGCACTGTCCCCAATACCGGCACTGTCCCCAATACCGGCACTGTCCCCAATACCGGCACTGACCCCAACGTCCTGGCACCCCACCTCCAACACCCGCCCCTGACGATGCCACGAAAAATCGCCCTCGGCCTCTTTGCCTTCGCGCTGGCCGCGGTCTCGCAACCCGCGCTCGCCCAACGCGTCTGCCTCCCGCTCCCACGACTCCTTTCGACCTTGCCGATGGGTGGCAAGGCAGGGTCCGAAGTCGACATCACGATCGCTACCGAATACGTGACCGAACCGACCGGCCTCTTCTTTTCTCACCCCGGGATCACGTCGGCCCCCAAACTCGATGCCGAAGGGAAACCGGTCCCCAACGTCTACACCGTGGCGATCAAACCCGATGTCCCCCCAGGGCTCTACGAAACCCGCGTGATGGGCAAACTCGGGATCTCGTCGTGCCGCGTCTTCTCCGTCGACACCCTCCCCGAAATCACCCAAAGCTCTCCGAACAAATCGCTCGAAACCGCACTCGAACTCCCCGTCGGCTCGATCTGCAATTCGCAAATGTCCGACCGCGCGATCGACCACTACCGCTTCCAAGGTAAGAAGGGCCAACGCGTCTTGATCCACTGCGCCTCGCGGGCCATCGACTCGAAACTCGATCCGGTCGTCGTCCTCGCCGATGCCAAAGGTCGCGACCTCGTCGCCGAACGCCGCGTCGGCATGATCGATCACGTCCTCCCCGAAGACGGGGCCTACGTGATCAAGGTCCATGAACTGACTTACAAAGGTGGCGTCGGCTATTTTTATCGCCTCTCGTTGCGTGAATTGGCCGCCGATGCCCCCAGGCCAACCTTCCCCTCGACGCGCGACGTTAGCCACTTCTCCTGGCCCCCGACCGGGCTCGCACCCCAAGCCGCCGCGGCCGAAACCGAACCGAACCAAATCGCCGCGCAAGCCCAACCGCTGACCCTCCCCGCCGACCTCGCTGGCAGCTTCGCCACCGCGGCCGATGTCGATCTCTTCCAATTCCAAGCGACCCAAGGGGATGTCTGGTGGATCGAAGTCGCTTCCGAAAGGCTCGGTCGCCCGACCAACCCCTCGCTCCTCGTCCAACAGGTCAAAAAGGATGGCGATAAAGAATCGCTCGTCGACGTCCTGACCCTGACCGATATCCCCAGCCCCGTCAAAGTTTCCAGCAACGGTTACGCCTACGACGGCCCGGCCTACGACGGCGGATCCCCCGACCTCCTGGGCAAACTCGAAATCAAAGAGGATGGCCTCTACCGAATCCAACTGACTGACCTCTTCGGCGGGACCCGTGTCGATCCCACGAACGTTTATCGGATGGTGATCCGCAAGGCCCAACCCGACTTCGCGCTGGCCGCTTGGGGCTTGCACATGGAACTTCGCAACGGAGACCGGAACGCGCTGACCAAACCCGTCGCCCTGCGTGGCGGCAGCACCATCGCCCTGGAAGTCGTCGCCTTCCGCCGCGACGGCTTCGACGGCCCGATCGATTTGACCCTCGAAAACCTCCCTCAAGGCGTCACAGCCCAAGGGGTACGGATCGGCCCCGGTTCGAACCGCGGCATCATGCTGATCACCGCCGCCCAAGACGCCCCCCAAGGCCTCGGCTTCGCGAAGTTCACGGGGCATGCCGACATCGCCGGCGCGCGCGTCTCCCATGCCGTCCAAATGGCCGCCCCCGCTTGGCCGATCGCCGACGCCTGGGGCGAAATCCCCCGCCCACGCCTCGAAGCCGAATTCCCCGTCTCCGTCGGCGGGCACGAAGTCGCCGCGATCTCCATCGCCTCGGCCCAAGCCGTCTTCGAAGTCACCGGCACCGAGCAACTGACCATCCCCCTGACCCAAACGGTCCGCGGCGAATTCTCCGGCTCGATCATCCAAATGCGGACGATGGGCCACGGCTTCGAATCGAACCCCCAATTCGACCTCACGATCAACGACCCCAAATCGCAAGTCGTGATCGACTTGGCCAAGTTGAAACCCGCCCCCGGGGACCATACCATCGCCTTCTACGGCAGCGGCGTGATCAAACACCGCTACGCCGAAGGTGAAGCACCCCAGGACACCGCCGAGATCATTCTCTCCCAACCCGTCACGATCCGAGTCAAACCCGCGGAGTCGAAATGAGCGACCTCTTTCACGCACATGGTGTCATCCCTGGCGGTCACGACTGCTCAGGTAACCATTGTCCGGGACCACGTCCGATGTCGGCGCGCGGCCGTCGCGAATTCATCCGCATGGGGCTCGCCGGCTTCACCAGCCTCAGCCTCCCCGGGCTCTTGCATCTGCGAGCCCGCGCCCAAGAAACCGGTGGCAAGATCAACTCGGACCGAGAAAAGACCGCCGTGATCATGGTCTGGAAGCCGGGCGGGTGCTCCCACATCGATACCTATGACCCCAAACCCAACGCGATCAGCGATTACCGCGGCCCCTTCGGGACGATCCGAACCAAAGTCCCCGGGATGCTCTTCACCGAGCTCCTGCCGATGCAGGCCGCCGTCGCCGACAAATTCACCGTCCTCCGCTCGATGCGCCAAGGGGCCGGCGGGCACCCAGCCGGCTCGATGCAAATGCTCTCGGGCGACCCCGACACCCGCGATAAACCCAAACCGAAATACCCGGACTGGATGAGCATCGCGAATTACCTTCGCGACCAAGAAGGCCCCCGCACCAACCCGCTGCCGCGATACGTCGGCATCCGGCCCCCGCTGGAATACAACGGCCCCGCCTACCTCGGCGATGCCTACTCGCCGTTCGTCGTCGCCGGTGACCCCAACGCGCCGAACTTCTCCGTCCCCAATATCGGGCTCTCCGACGCCAGCGAACTCCGCCGCCTCGACCGCCGCGCGAACCTCCGCCAAAAACTCGATACCCTCACCCGCGCCTTCGACCAACAAGGCGAACTCGGGGCACTCGACGAATTCGAACAACAGGCGATGACGCTGCTGACCAACCCCAAAACCAAAGAAGCCTTCGACCTGTCGAAGGAAGATGACGCCACCCGCGACCGCTACGGCCGCAACTCCTGGGGTCAACAACTCCTCATGGCCCGCCGGCTCGTCGAGGCCGGTGTCGAAGTCCTGACGACCAGCCTCAGCGGCCCGCTCTGCGGCCGCGTCCAAAACTGGGACGATCACGCCGTCAATCACCACGTCTTCGACGCCATGCGGTTCCGCGCCAAAGCCTACGACCAGGCCGTCTCCGCCCTGATCGAAGACATCTACAACCGCGGCCTCGATAAACGCGTCCTCGTCGTCGTCACCGGCGAATTCGGCCGCACCCCGCGGATCAATTACGCCGCCAGCACCGGCGCCGGAGACGCCAGCGCCCCCGCCGGCACCCAACAACCCGGCCGCGACCACTGGCCACGTGCCTTCTCCAACATCTGGTTCGGCGGCGGGATCGAAACCGGTCGCTTCATCGGCGCCACGGATAAACACGGCGAAGATTCCGTCGAACGGATCTGCAACGCCGGCGATTTCCTCGCCACGATCTATCACCACCTCGGGATCGATGCCGCCAATACCCTGATCGAAGATTTCAACGGCCGCCCAACACCGATCGTCGATCACGGCCGACCCATCCCCGAACTGATGCGAAAATACTCCTGATCGAAACTGCCTAACAGCAACTTTCGATCCCCCGCACCAAGACGCCGAACCGCTCATCAAAATGCGGCCGCAAATCGAAGCCGGCTCACGCTCGTGGGCCGGCTTGTTTTGTCGATGCCTTACCCTTCGGCCCGGCCTTAATGATCGGGGCCGGCTTAATCTTTGGGCCGGATTTGATCTTTGGGCTCGCGTGATCCTTCAAGCCCGACCCGTCACCGGGCCGCTTACCCAAGCTCGACCGCTTCGGTTGCCTCGCCCCACTCTCCGCGACCTTCAACTGCTGACCAGACCCGAAGGGCTCAGCCGCTGCTGCCTCAACCGGTCGACCGCCACCGCGGTGATGATGATCACCCCCAACAACACGTT
>JBEIRZ010000131.1:0-11641 GCA_040375695.1 Planctomycetaceae bacterium | reverse complement strand
GCCAGCGAGGAATCGCTCGTGACGCTCGCGATCGCCTTGGCGACCGGTATGGCGATGATCCCACGGATGTACCCTTGCGCCACGGCGGTGGGCTGGAGCATCGTCTCTTCCCCCGTCAGGGGGCTGAACCCAGCGGTCAGAGAGGCGTTGCCAAACGCTTCGATCATGTTGTTGTTGCCGATCGACACGGTTTGGCTGCTGGTCAACCGCGTCGTCGCCTTGGCGACCCCGACCGCCGCCAGGCCCCAGGTGCTGACGAGCGATTGCGTGGAGGCGGCTACCTTCGAAAAGGTGCCGATCCCGATGTTGCTGGTGCTTTTGAGCGTACCATTGTTGCCGATCACGATTCGGTTCGTGGTATCGACCGTCATCAACGCATCCGTCCCGGCGCCATCGATCACGCCACCTGTGGTCAGGTCGATGGTATCGGACGCGGTGACGTTCGAGACGGCCCCGATGATGATGTCGGTGCCGTCGAGCAGGCCGGATTCGACAGCCAGCGCGAAACCGTCGAGGATGGTGACGGTGCTAGAGCCTCCCAAATGCGTATCGCTCAGCGCCGCGGTCGCCGTTACGCCGCCACCCCCCGCCGCCTTGACCGTTGAGGCATCGTCGATCACGCGATATTTGTCGGCCGATGACGTGATCGCGATCCCGCCTTTCGCTTTGACCCTGACGCCCGGCTGTAGGGTCGTCGCCGCGGTGGCACTGCTGGTCACGTCCGCTTCCGCGCCGCTCCCGCCGATGACCGCCCCGAAGGTCGAGTCGGCAGCCGCCAAATAATGGCTTTGGTGGGCCGCGTCGAAGAGCACCGTTCCGGCATTGAGTTCAATCGCGTTGCTCAAGATCGTCGTACCAACGGTTGACAAATCTTTGGTCGTGGCATGGGCCGAATTTCCCGCAATCACACCCCCTCCGCCACCGGTCGTCTTGGCGATATTGGTATCGATCCCGGAGGCGATGACCGAGAGTGCCCCTGCGCGGGTCGTGGCCGTCCGAGAATTGCCCCCGAGCGTCGAGCTGACATCGATCGCCGAGGTCGATTCCGAATCGTTCGATCCCGCGGCCAGCAGACCGATCCCGTACCCGCTGGCTGTCGCATGTTGCCGCGATTCGCTGATCGCCCGGACCGCAACATCACCTAATGGCAAACGAATATCGTTCCCGATCGAAGCCGTTACGTCGCCCAAGGCCCGGGCGGTCGCCTCCGACGCGGCGATCCCGATCAACGCACCCGCGCTGGCGCTGGACCGCGCCAAGACGGCGTTCCCTTCATTCGAGGCCGGCAAATTGCGGACGGCCGCGATCGATAATTGCCCCGCGGTGATGTCGGCGTTATTCGCGATCGTCGCGATCACGTCCCCCGCGGCCGTGGCCGTTGCGATCGATGCCCCCACACCCACACCGCCGTAGGCACCCCCCGTGGCGATCGCCGATGCGGCCGGGGCGTACTGGGCCATCATCCGGATAGCCCCGCTGACGTTCAGCACCACGCTCCCTAGCGAAACTTTCGAGGCCGGTGCCGACAGCGGGTCGGCGAGCACCGTTGATGTCGCGGTCGCACCGTTCCCCGCCACGATGCCGCCGGAGTTCGCCGTGCTTTGGCTCGACGGCCCCTGGTACGAATAAGCGTCAATGACCAAGTCGGATCCGCTTGTGACGGCACCCGTTAACGACGTTGAGGTTGCCGTGTTCGAAGTCGCGGTCGCGAGCGAAACGCCGATCGCGGCCAAACCGCCGATCGTGATCCCACGGGCCACCGCGTCCGGCGCGGAGTGGCTCAAAGCTGTCAGCGAAATCGCCTCCATCGCCGAAAGCACACCGCTCGCGTAGGTCGATATCGTCCCGCCGGTCGTTGCCCTCGCATCTCCCCCGCCACCTCCTAAAAGGATCGATCCGGAAGAAGACTCCGCGGTGGAGGATGCCCCTAAGGGAAACTCGGCCGTCGAAGCGCTCGACCCGTCGGAGTTCACATTGAAGAGCGACGCCAGCGAGATCGTGCCGCCCGTGCTCGACACCGACCCGCCACTCACAAAGGCCGATACGGTAGGTGACAGGTCGCTGGTCGCATCCGAACCCGATGCCGCGAATGCGGTGCCGAATGCATTGCCCTTGGTAAATGACCGGCCACGCGCCTTCGCGTCTGCGGTGATCGCGACCGATCCCGTCGCCGAGACGACCGAGTCGCTTACCGATCCCTCGACCGTCGGACGCATGTCGGTCGATGCCGTCGAGCCCGCGGCGGCGAACCCGAGAACACCCGCGGCAACGGAGGTCGTCTTGACCTCGGCCTGCCCTACCGAAACGTCCTGTGCCCCAACCACCAATCCCCCGCCCAGGGTCACGCTGCTGTCGTCCACGAACGCTTTCGTTGTCGTGGTGCTGGTGACCGTAGCGTTCGCCCCGCCGCCACTGATCGCCGGCCCCGTCGATAGCGATACCGAGGCCGCTTGCGCTGTCGCTGTCGCGCCGACCGATTCGATCGCCCGCATCGATAACGTGCCATTTCCGGTCGTGACGGAAGACCCCTCGATGTAGGACTCGATCCGGTTGTCGATCAGATGGCTGGCGAGCGAGATGCCGACGGAAATCGCGGTCCCGGAGGTGGGGGCGAACGAGGCCGCGACCGATGCCGCCAAGGCGTCGGCGTAGAGCGTCGAACTGTCCCTTGCCGTCATCATGATGTCGCCAGTCACCCGAACGCCAGTGCCTTCGTCGGCACTCGAAATGAAGGCTTTGACCTTGGATGAGACCTTGTTGACGACATCGGCCCCCGCACCGCTGGCGGCAAATCCTGCTGAACCGGCCGCGACCGCGGCGGCGATCGAGTCGATATCTGCCTCGATCGATTCGGTCGCGATCGCGATCAACTTCAGGTCTCCGGCGACATCGATCACCGCGTCTTCGATCCAGGCTTGCACCTCGGCGAAAGGGTGGTCCCCACCGGCCGTCCAGCCGATCATGTTCCTGGCGACCGAATTGCCGATCGCGACGGCGAACCCGACCATCCCAACGCTGGCGGCGACCGACAAAGAGGCGACCCGCGCTGTGATCCGGTTGGTGTTCGTGGCGGTCACGTCCAAACCGTCGCCGCTGACGACGTGTCCCCCTTCGATCGATGCATGCACCTTGGAAAGGATCGTGTTGGTCGACTCAGCCCCCGCACCGCTGAGGCTGACTCCCCCTGCGAAGTTGACGCCAACGGCGACGCTCGCCGCCATCGCGGAGGCGCGGATCGCGGCGGACTCTTCGGCGGCGATCGAAATCCCCTCTACCGACGAAAGGGCCCAGCGAGCGGTATTCGTGTAGTCTTCTCTCCCTAAGTCCAGTGCGCCCGTCGCCCCGACGAACTCGTAAACCGATCCTGCCTCCCCGCCGAGCCGGATCCACGAGGCGGCATTCGCATAATCTTGGACCGACAGGTCGTACAAACCGGCCGTTCCGACAAAGAGATAAACCCCTTCGACGATCCCCTGCAACCGGATCCACCGCGATGTGTCCGCAAAATTTTCGTTCGACAGTTCGATCTCGACACCGTTTACGGTTTCGCCCTTGAATCGATACACACCTGGTGATCCCCCGTGGATATGGCCGGCAAGGACCCGCACGTTGGTTCCGCCATGGATCTCTTCTTTGCCAAACGTGGTGTCGAGATCCGCCTCCGTGTAATCCGCAAGGACGCGAACCTTCTTGCCCGATACCAACGTCTTCGCCCTGTCGTTGGTCGCGAAGTCATGCGTCAGGTATCCGGCGACGACCCGGACCCGCTCGCCACGATAAAGCGTCACCGGACCGACGGTATCGGTATCCCGGTCGACTTCGGTGGTTACCTCGGCGCCGTCTCGGATCCCGCTGGTGACGATGTTGCCGATCTCGTTCAATGCGGTCCCAACGCCGATCGCTAACGATACCGCACTGGCGCCCGCCAACGAGGCGGCGAGCGACGCCGCACCGGTCCAGGCCGTAACGTTCGAAACGTCCTTTGCGTTAAGCGACACCTCCGAAGCACGGATCCCTTCGCTCCCGCTCCCTTCGATCGCCGCGTCGATGATCACGCCGACGCGGTTCACGGTTCGCGCACCGGCACCGGCCCCCGAAACGCCAGAGGCGATCGCCGCCGAACCGGAAACGACCAACGCGTCGATCGACTGGGCGCCCACCGCATCGATCGTGATCGTGCCGAACGAACGGACGCTCGTGTCGTTCAGGTTGGCCTTGACCATCGCCGGGCGGGATTGGACCGTTTCGCCTACCTTCCAGCCGATCAGGTTTTCAGCGATCGAAGCACCGATCGATACCCCGAGCCCGCTGGGGGATCCTACCGCGATTGCGAGGGATGCCGTGAGCACGAAGGAGCCGATCGCCGTATTGCTGCTCGCGTCGATGTCGATGTCGCCGACCCTCTGGGTGGCCGAACCGATCCGGCTCGAATCGACGTATGCCGTGACTTGAGTCAACACCACATTCCGCGCCGCGGCACCGGCGCCGCTGAACGCCGCGTTAGGTGCGGCCGACACCGTTGCCGCAAGCGAAGCGGCCGCCGCAACCGCGTTGATGCTGTTACGAAAGACCACGATCGAATTGCGATCAGGGGCCATTTCCAACAGATAGCTCTGACCGTCCGGGGCGATGACCGACCAACGCTCACCTTCCGACAACGCCGACAGTCGCAACTTCGATCGATTGGTGTCGCTTGCCAACGGCCTGCCCATGTTGGCGAACCCGCCGCGGATCGCGTCCAGGACGATCGCATCGGACGCCGCGTCTGCGTCCGCGTCTGCTCCCTGCTCTGCATTCGATGCGTCGTTCAGATTCGCGGCGGTGATCTGGCCGCCGATCGGCAATTCCCCCGATCGTTCGCCACGGGACGTCGCCTGAATCGCCAATCGGCCATCCGCTGCCGTGAAAATTCCCTCATCGGCGTTCCGAACGAAGGCAGTAACGTCATTGGCGATTTCGTTGTAGGCGTTCGCGACACCGATCGAAAAAGAGAGACCCAATCCGGGCCCGAACGCCGCCGCCACGGATGCCGCGGCGACGACCGATCCGACCGTGGACGAATCGTTCGAGGTCAGCGCGATCGTCGAAGCGTGAATCCCGTCTTGGGACGAATCCGCGCCGTCGCCCGAGATCGCCGTCATCACGTTCGTTCGAATCATGTTCGTGGTCGCGACGCCAGCGCCGCTAAAAGCAAGGCTCCCAGCTCCGACGGTCAGCGCGAATGAACCGGCGAAGACGACCGCGTCGATCGCTTGATCGTTGACGGCCTGGAGGTTTAGCGGCCCGCTCGACCAAATCGCCGTATCGATCAACCTGGATCGCACCTCGGCGGCCACACCGCCCAGGCGTATCGGCAGCCAGCGGCTGGTGTCATAAAAAGTCTCTAGCGTCAAATCGATCGGTTGGTTGCCTGAGGCATTCCTATCGCCATCGGTTAACGTCGGGCCCAAGTACTGAAAGATCTCACCCGCCATCGGACCATCGGTGACTCGGACGCGATCCCCGGTGGCCAGCGTCGATAATTGGTCATGAGACTCGTAGTGCGCGGTGACCGTTTCGCCCTTGGGGTCCCAGCCGATGTAGTTTCGCGCGATCGCGACCCCGATCGCGACGCCCACAGCGCCCCCGCCGCCCCCAATCGCGGCGCTGACCGCGATCGTCCCGACCATCGCGTCAATCCGGGTGGTGCTATTGGCCAGGACGTCGACTGATGCCACCTTGGCGGACGCGTTCCCTACCTGTGCGTTGGAAAGGTAAGCATTGTTTTTTGTCAGGATCACGTTGGTAGATTCCGCACCACCGCCGCTGATCGCCCACCCGCCCATGCCCACGCTGATCGAAACGGCGACCGCGATCGCTGTCGATTTTACGAACGCGCTATCGTTCGCGGAGGCCGTGACGGCGCCAGCGGTCACGATCGCGGCGTCGTTGATGAATGCGGCGATGTCGTTGTCGATCCTGTTGTGCGCGAGCGAAACGCCGATCGTCAACGCGACCGCCCCGAAACTGCTGAAAGCAAAGCCGACCGACACGCCCCAGGCCGAAGAAGTGATCTCGGATGCGTCATCGGCTCGCAACGTGATGCTCGCGGCGCGGATCCCCGCGTCGCTACCGCTCCCATCGCCATCGATAAAGGCCTGCACGTCGACACCGATCTTGTTGCGGGCGTTAACCCCTGATCCGCTCGCGGCGAGCCCGCCGTTGGGGGCGCCGGCGCTGATCGCCATCGATCCCGCGATCACCAAGGCATCGATCACCGATTCGTTGACCGCGTCCAACGTGACGGCCCCGGACGCGTGGACGGAGGTGTCCTTGAGGTAGGCCTGAACCTCTGCCGGTCGTGTTCGAGACTCTTCGTTCGGTTCCCAGCCGATGTCGTTTCGGACCAACGCCGCCCCGATCGCGACGCCAAGGCCGTTGGCACCACTGCCGACCGCCGCCAGGACGAAAGCGCCGATCGCCGACTCCGCGCGGGCATCGATCGCGACATCTCCCACGTTGTCCAGAGGCGTTCCTAGCCGGCTGGCGTCGACGTAGGCATTGACCTGCGACAAGATCACGTTTTGCGAAACGGCCCCGGCGCCGCTGATCGCCGCCGCGCCGCTCGCTCCCGACGCCGCAAACGCCAGCGATGCGGCCGCCGAAACGGCGTTGATCGTGTTCTGTCCGATAGCGAATTTCGAACCGTCTTTTTCGATCAGGTACGCCCTGCCATCGGGCCCGACCAAACTCCATCGACTCCCTGCTTCCACGACGGCGAGCCGGAGCGTTTCCAGCGGTAACCAGTTCGAACCGTTGGCGTAATTCTCGGCCGCCAAATCGATCGATTCGCGATCGGAACCGATGTACCGGTAAACCCGACCGATCGTACCACCGGCGGAATGTCCGTTCGCCACGCGGACGGTATCCCCCTCGGCGAGCGAAACGTTCTGCGCCTCGTCACTGAAATACGTCGCCACGACGGATGCCAGACGGTCATCTGGCAGCGTGATCCCCGCGTTCGCGAACGCCGTTCGCAATCCCGCCAGGACCGCGTCATCGTCTCGCAAATCCTGATCGTCCCCCGCCAGTGATTCCGCCGCGTCGTCCAGTGAACTCGCGGTGATGGTCCCACCCGAAGTCAGTTCAAAGAGCTGCTGGCCGAGGGTCGACGCATCGATCGAAATGTCACCGCCCGACGTCAGGATCCCTTCGTTCGCACCGGCGATGAAAGCTGACACGTCATTGGCGATCTCGTTGAACGCGAGCGACACGCCCACGGCAACCGAAACGCTCGATTGACCGCCGAATGAAAACGCTAACGAAGCCGCCGCGGCCACCGCGTTGATGTTGGCGGCGTCTGAAGATCGCAAGCTGATGTTCGCGGCACGAATCCCGTCGGTCGCTGCGTCCTGGCCATCCCCTTCGATGCTGGCGGTCACCCGCTCGTTGATCCGATTGGACGCGTTGACCCCTGCCCCGCTCAGCGCGATCGCGGTCTTGTTGGCGAAGGCCATTGCGCCGGCGCCCGCGAAGACGACCGCATCGATCGAGGGGTCAGAGAACGCGTCGATCGTGATCGCGCCGTTCGCCTGAACGCTCGTGTCGATCATTCGTGCCTGAACCTCCCCGGCAGAAGGGGTCAAGCTGAGGTGCCGCCATAGCGATCCGTCGTAGTAACTCTGGGGCGAAAGGTCGATCGCCTGGACCCCATCCGTCGTTGTGTCGCCATCGTTCAACGTCTTACCGATGTAGCGGAAGACTTCGCCTTCCATCGGGCCGGAATGGACGCGCACCGTCGTCCCCGAGGCCAGCACCGTCAGGAGCTCGCTCGAGTTGTGGTCGGCGGCCACTTCCGCCCCGTGCGGGTCCCAGCCGATGAAATTGCGAGCGATGGCGGCGCCAATGGCCATGCCGACACTCGTCTCGCCGCTCACCGCCCCCGCCGCAGACACCGCACCGACCGTCGCCTTGATCCTCGATGTTCCCTTCGCATCGAGATCGACCTTGCCGACTCTTTCCGTGGCGGTTCCCAAAGCGGACTCGCGAACCACCGCGTTGGTCTTGGTCAGGATGATATTGCTGGCATCCGTACCGCCCCCAACGAAGCTTGCCGACGTGCCGGTAGAAGCGAGCGAACCCGAGACCGCTACCGCCGTCGCGGTCGTCGTCACATCGGCGAGGTTGTTGGCCGAAACGACGACGTCACCACCGTTGGTCGTGACGCCCCCAATGCCTGCTACCGAGGCGTCGATCACGTTGTCGATGCGGTTGCGGGCGAGCGAGACCCCGACCGAAATCGCGCCACCGCTCTTCGTCGAAAACGCCGCGGCCACCGCCAACGACCCGGCGGTCGCGGTGATCAGCGACGAGTCGGAAGCGGTCACCTCAACACCGGATGTGTGGATCGTCGCGGCAGGCCCTGTCTCGCCGCCATCGGCAGAGGCTTCCACGATTAGCTTGATCGAGTTCTGCGTATCGACCCCCGCGCCCGCCGCGCCGATCGCGTTGTTGCCGGCCGAGATCGCGACCGATGCCGCGTCGACGGACGAGTCGATCTCGCGATTGGCGATCGCGTTGATCTTCAGCACCCCGGTTGCCGTAACATCCGTGTCGTTCAGGTAGGCTCGTACTTCGGCGGGAAGTTCGTTTTCATCGGCGATCATGTTCCGAGACCGCGACGCGCCGATCGCGACGGCACCCGTTCGCTTGGAAGGCGCGATCGCGACCGACGCCGCGGCTGCGACGACCTCCGAATCGATCTTTGACAGCGTATCGGTCGCCGAAATCACGACCCCAGCGGCGCTGGTCAATACGCTCGCATCGGCGTAAGCGTTGGTCTTGCCGCCGATCCTGTTTTTGGCCCCGACGCCGCCGCCGCTGACCGCCAACGCGTCGGAAGTGCTGCTGTAGGATGCCGCCAAGGAGGCCGCCACACCGGTCGCGCGAATCGTCAACCCATCGGTCGAGCTGATCGTGATCCCGTCGACGGTCGATACCACCTGGGTCGAATCGACCAGTGCGACCTGCTCGATGTCGATGACGTTGTCGGCCAAAGAGACCCCGACGCTCAATGACCCGCCGCGCCCGGTGCCCGAACTCGCACCGACGGCGACGCTGAATCCTACAGTCTCGGCGATGATCTTTGATTCGTTACTCGTCGTCACGTCGACCCGCACCGCGGTCGCCGAACTGTCGCTCAGCGACGCCTGTTCGACTCGCCGAACCGTGTTGTACGTGACGGCGCCGGCCCCCGAGAAAGCCATCCCGCCGCCACCTCCGGAAGCCCCGATCGCGACGGCGCCGCCCAGTGCGAGCGAATCGATTTCCGTCGTCGAATGGGTCGTCACCCCAAGGTTTCCGGCCGCCACGATCGTCGCCTGATCGACCGTCGCCTCGACACTGCTCTCACGGATGCGATTGATGGCCACGGCGGCGCCGACGGCAACGGCGAGGGCATCGCTACTTGCGCCCTCGCCGATCGCCACCGAGATCGCGACCCCGCCCGCATCCGCACGGATGCTCGAATCGTCAGTCGCATTCACGGTGACGTTCCCGCCTTGCGATGTCCGTACGTTGCCCCTGCGGAGGCGAGCCCCGGTCTTGCTTTTGACCGTGTTGATCGTCACCGAACCGGCACCCGAATAGGCGTTGCTGCTGGCGGTTCCCGTCGCCCCGGCGAAGGCCCCCGCGATCGCCAGCGCGAAGATTTCGGGAGACGCGTTGGCGACGATCGCGAAATCGCCCCGGACGTCGGCCACGGAATCCTCGAAGACCGCTTCCAGGGTGCTATCGATCACGTTGTAAACGAACGATCCGCCGACCGCCCCTGCCGTCGCACCTTCTGTCGCCTCGCCGAGCTTCGCCAACCCGATCGCGATCCCGCCACCGACTCCGTTGATGCGCGATTCGGTATCCGAAGCGGTCACGCTGACGCTCTCAGCTCGCAACCGATCGGTCAGCGTTCCGCTCTCAGAGATGGTGGCGGTGGTGACCGAATGGATCTTGTTGATCGACAGCCCTAGCGCCACGGCCAGCCCGAAAGATTTCTTTTGAGGCGGTTGGTTCAATGCCCCTTGGGCAAGATCGCTCGCCGGATCGGTCAAGCCGGATAGTTCGTCCGTGTCATCTGCTGGCGGATCAGGCTTCGAAGATTTACCGGAAGAGTAGGCCACCCCAATCGCCGCGGCGACGCCATCGATTTTGGAACGGTTCGTGGCGTTGACGACCAACGCGTCGACGACGTCGACATCGACGCGTGATAGGGTCGCCTGGGCCCCGCCATGGATCGAATTGTAAGCCACACCCGCCCCGACGCCTGACTTGCCGCCATAAGCGATCGCCCCCGCGACGGCGATGATCGTTGCCCGATCCGAAGCGGTGATTTGCAACCCCTGGCTGGTGATCGCGCCCCCGATGAAATGGGATTTGGTGTCGCTGTTGATGGTGTTGACCGCGACCGACCCCGCGATCCCGTAACCGTTGGACGCCGCCCCGAGCCCGGCGGCGATCGCGAGCGTTTTCCCCAAAGCGTCGGCGTTCACCGTCACCGTGCCGACCGCGTTGAGCACCGACGATTCGATGAAGGCGTGCGTCTTCGAGTCGATCGTGTTGACGGTCACGGCCCCCGCCAACCCGACCGATGTGGCCGATGACTTGTTGAAGGACAATGCGAAGGCCCCCGCGATCGCCGTATTCGTGGTGCTGTTGGTCGCCTCGACACGCACGTCACCGGCCTGCGTTATCACCGCTTCACGAAGCACTGCCTCGGTCCGGTCGTCGATCAGGTTGACCGACACGCTCCCCGAAATCGCCAGCCCCCACTTGCTGCCATCGGGCGACTGGGCCGCGTCGTCGGAGTCCGTCTTTTTGGCCGTCGACGTCTTCGATGCCGAAAGCGTCCCTGTCCCGATCCGTCCCGTGTTGTTCGCATCAACCACGACTTCGCCGACGCTGCGTAACGACCCCACTCCGGTCGCGTCGGACAACCGATGCCCGATTCCGGTGGCCAGTGCCGCGTCGAGGTTGACGACGCTGCCCGCGAGGTTCGCCGCGTTGGTCGAGAGCCGGATCGTGTGGGTGTCGACGACCAAAACGTAATAGGTCATCGAATCGGTCAACCCGCCGATGCTCGTCCCATCGCCGTTGTCATAGACGACGGCCTGCCCGTTTTGGAACGCATGGGCCGAATCGAATCGGATCGTGTCGGCCCTGCTGTCGACCAGCGGGATCGCGCGGAAAGCGACGCCGATCGCGTGACTCGAACCGTCGGTCTCCGAAATATCGAGGTCGATCGCGAGCCCCGTTCTCGCATCCCCTTCCGTAGCGGCCAAGCGGATCTTGCGATCGCTGACCCGGATCACGAAATACTCGTTCTTGTTCGCCAACCCACGAACACTTTCTCCCCCGCCGTTGGTGTAAAAGACTCGCTGTCCGGTCGTCAGCCCATGGACGTAACCCAGATCGATCGTGTCGTTCAAATCCACGGAGGCATCGGTCACCTTTTCCGCTGGCGAAAACGGCAACCGGAAGGTGTGTCCCACCCCGGTTGTCCCTTCCGCGCTGATCGCGACGACCGATAGCGGCGCTGTCACCAATTTGATCGTCCGGAAATCGACGACCAGCACTCGATACGACTGTCCATTCGCCAAACCGCTGTTGT
>JBEIRZ010000112.1:0-12934 GCA_040375695.1 Planctomycetaceae bacterium | reverse complement strand
TGTTGTTCTCTTCGAAGATGAATTCGGGGACCTGGTTGTCCGCGTCCGCCTTGACCAAAACGTAATACGTCCCCGACAGCCCGAGCGGCAACTGTGCCGTCGCCTTGGCGGTATAGCTTGCCCCTGGGTTCAACCTACCAGTGCGGCCGCGAACCATCAGTTGGATGTCGTCGCCATCGCCGTAGCGATCGTTCTTCGACAAGACCACTCGATCGGTCCAGGCCTCGACCGAGGTCGCCGCGGCGCCGAAGTTTCCCACGACCCATTCGAATGCGACCGTCTGGCCGCTCGACGCTTCCTTGGGTGCCGAAACAGTGGCGATCGCCAGGTCGGCGAAATTGAGGTTTGACGTCGGTTGGACTGCGATGTCGAGCAGGTAGTTTCCGCGTGGCCCGTTCCCTTGGGATGCGGCGAACACGGCGTAATACCGCCCTGCGGTCGACACATCGGCCCGCGCTACCGAATCGGACGGATTGCCTCCTTGATTGACGACAAAATTGTTAGCATTGCGGATCTCGATCAGCGGTCGCAGTGTCCCCGATGAGGGGAACCGACTGCTGATCAAGATCGTCTCGCCGGAGGAGATCTGACCGAGGTCAAAGACGTCGACATCGACCGTGCCCGATTGGCCCGCCATCACGACCCCTGCCGCGACCGCGTCGCGGCGATCGCCGCTCACCTGATAGCTGATCGGGTTGGCCTTGGCGATCGTGTTGTTCGCGTAATCCGGATCGAACTCATGGTTCATCCCCCGTGTCTGAAAGACATGGACGACGTAATCTTCGAGCACTTTGTTATAGGCATGCGACCCGACCAGGATGTAGTAGATGCCATCGGCGGGAAGCTCGAATCGGCTGATGTAATCTTGGTAGTCAGGACCCCTGCCATCGTCGTACGCGAGTTGGTTCCCGGCGGCGTCTAACAGTGCGATCCAGCCGTCGTACCCAGGAGAAAGGCTCTCCGTCATCACCGAAATCAGATCCCCCTTGCGCCCCTCGAAGGCCCAGTAGTCAGCGTCACCTGGGGCATCGAACGACCCGTGGCCACGACCGATGAAGAGCGCCGACCCCGCGGGATCTTCTCGCATGATCAGGGGTGTGGACGTCGCGATGGAGGAGTTGACCCCCGTTTCGCGGGTTTCGCCATCGGGGGGCGGCAATATCGTGAACGTCCGAACGAACGGGTCGCCCCCCTTCCCGTCGCCATTCCCATCGAGCGGGTTGCCGACGACGTCGGTGATCGACGGAAGGATGCTGAAGCGATAGCTGCCAGGGATGAGCGGCCCGTTCGCGATTGCCATATTGACCCGCGTCTGCCCGTCGTAACTAGCCACCAGCGGATGGATGACGTCATCGGACGAATCGAACATGCCATCGGGCCCGGGCGACCGCAGGTCATATCCGTTGAGCGGGTCGGTATCAAACGAATCGATGACATCGGGGTAGCCATCGTCGTCGCTATCTTGAGCGCCCGGGATCTCGATGATCGCGAATCGCGGCTGCTGGTTCCAATCCCAGTTCGACCATCGCCCGTCGCTGTTCATGACCGCGTAATCGTAGTAGCGAGGTTCGCCGGAGTTGTACGGCAAGCCGGGGACCCAGTTCGTATAGGTCACTGGTGTCCCGTCGGCCCAGACGAAGGTCCCTTCGACCTCTGCGTCATTCAAGCCGATATAAGGACTCTTGGCCCCGAAGCGGTTGGTGAGGAAATCCTGTTCCGTCTGGTCATTGATCGTGACGAGATTCCCACCGAGCGACCGCGCGTAGCGCTGAGCATCGTCCCACGTCATTTCCTTCGGGGTGACAAGATACGTCGTGTCGTTGAGGATCGCGAAATCGCGACTCGGCGTGGTCGCGGTCGCCGCAAGACGCTCGACGAAATCGATCGCGAAGGTGCCGAAGCGGCTGGTCGAGTCGCCCGCTGGCAGCCGATCGGTACCGGTAACCCTCGGCGGGACGTTGTCCGACACGCGGGCGTCGAGGACGTAGGTCGCTAGCGGCCCCGGACCGGTGCCATCCCGGTATCCCAGCGGATCGGGGTACTCGATGATCCCCTGCGAGATGTTATTCGACCCCGCGGTGTACCAACGCCCGTCGCCACTTTGAATCGCATACGGATAGCCCGACCACGAGTAGGGGTGACCACTGGCCCAATTGGTGAAAGTGAGCGATGACCCGTCGGTCCAGGTCGACGCCGTTGTCGTCGACGATCGATCGAGACCGACCCAATACGAAATCGAATCTCCGAGCGTCTTCCTCAGCCAAGCATGCTCGGCCTGATCGTTGATCGAAACGATGTACCCACCGGCCGCAGCCGCTTGCGCTTGAAGGTCCGGCCACCGCCCGGCTGCGGTCATTTCGTAACGATGCCCGCCACGGACCCAAAAACGGCTGCTGATGCGGGCAAAGTACTTCCCGTCCGCCGGGACCGTCGTGCGGAATTTCCCGTCGCCGATATTCCCGTCCTGATCCGCGAGCGTCATGCCATTGGCATCGATCACCTCGATCCGCGGCGCCAACGTGCTGCCGGCAGGGAGCTGCAGATCGAGCTCGATCGTGTTCCCGGCGTTCAATGGCCCGAGGTCGTAAACATCCAGGTCCGCTTCGGATCCTTCGTTCGCCATCACCAACCCCGCGATCCGCCCGACCTTGGCGTCACCCACCTTCACCAGGTCGATCGGATTCGCCGAAGCGGGCGCGCGGTTCACATAATAGGTATCGGACTCCATCTGCATCCCGCGGACGAGATGGACGTAAACCTTGTAATCCCCCAAGACCGAACCGCTGTTATTCTTGACCGATACCGAAAACTTACCGTCTTTGGCCAACTGGTAATGGCTGATCAGGCTGTCGCCTTGACGTCCACCACCGCCATTCTCCGTGAGGTAGTTTCCGTCGCCGTCATTAAGCGACGTGTAGGGGTAGGGGTAGGCCGAGCTTGTTCGCATCGCGGTGTAGATCATCACGCGATCGCCCGCCTTCCCTTCGAAACCCCAGAAGTCCTGATCGTAGATGCCGTCGAGAGAACCGGTGCCATAAAGCTGGGCGGTGTAGAAGCCGCCAACCCGCGAGTCTTCGACGAGCGACAGTGGCGTCGCCTTGCCGGCGTCGTTATTGTCACGCCCTTCGAAGGTGAACCCGGGTTGGGGAGGTCCAACGACGAACTCGTAAGCATACCCGTCTCCACCTTGCCGGTCGCCGTTCCCATCCAGCGGGTTGCCGACCGCATCGGTCACGTACGGGGTGACGACGAAGCGATACTTGCCCGGGCCCAAAGGCCCGTCGGCGATCGTCACGTTCACACGCGTCTGACCGCCGTAGGCCGTCGACAGCTTGTAGACCACGTCGTCCACGGTATCGAAACGTCCGTCGATCCCTGCCTCGCGGATGTCAAAACCGTTCAACGGGTCTTTGTCGAGCCAATCGATCGAGTCTGGCAATCCGTCGCTATCGGTATCGGTGTCGCTGTCGATCTCGATGACAAAAGGTCGCGTCCAACCACCCCAATACGACATCTGCCAACGGCCGTCGCTCCCCATGTAACCATAGTCATAATAACCTGGGTCTTGGATCGAAATCGGCGCCCCTCCAGCCCAATTGGTGTAATTGACCACCGAACCATCGGCCCAAACGTATGTCCCCTCCTGCCACGCGTCGTTCACCCCGATCCATGGGTTCCGGCCGGCGAAATTCGCGCTGAAAAAATCCTGCTCGGCCTGGTCATCGATCGTGACCAAGTTTCCTCCCATCGTTAGGGCATACGCCTGCGCATCGGCCCAAGTCATCGGGTTCGGCGGGATCAGGTAGGTCTTGCCGTTGAACGTCTTGAAGTCATAGTTGATCGTCGTAACGGTGGATGCATTCGGCTTCTCGCTGAAGTCGACATCGAACGTCGAAACCCATTGGTCACCTTCCTGCTCACCGATCGCGGGCAAACGGGTCACGCCGTTGATTTTCGGCGGGATCAGATCGCCGATGGCGACGCTGAGGACATAAGTCGCCAGCGGTCCCGGCCCGGTCCCATCTTGATAACCCTTCGCGTCAGGGTATTCGACGATCGTATCGATCGGCCTGTCGTCAAAGTCATACCATTGCCCATCGGTGTACTGGTACGCATAGGGATAATTGTTACCGCTGTTCGGTTCACCGCTGGCCCACTTGGAAAAACCGACATCGGTCCCGTCGGTCCAGCGGCCCCAACCGCCGTCTGGGTTCAATGCCGACAGCCCGATCCAGTGGTTGACGGACATGCCGGGAAATCTTCGAATCCAATCGTATTCCGCCTGGTCATTGATCGAGACGATGTACCCCCCCGAAGCGGCGGCCGCGGCTTGCGCGTCGCCCCACTTCATCGACGGGAGGAGCTCGTAGCGGTGCCCCCCTTGGACCCAAAAACGGCTGCTGACGCGGGCGAAGTAAGTCCCGTCAGCCGGGATGGTCGCGCGGAATTTCCCATCGAGCAAATCGCCGTCTTCGTCCGCGACGAGCTTTCCCGTCGCGTCAACGACTTCGATCTTCGGCGCTAAGGTGCTCCGCGCGGGCAGCTTCAAGTCGAGCTCGATCCCGTTGCCCGCGTTCAATTGACCGAGCTGGTAGACATCGACATCCTGCCGCGTCGATTCGTTCCCCATCACGATCCCGGCGATCGAACCGATGCGACGCCCGCCGGATTGTGTCAACGTCAATGGGTTGGGGGAACTGATCGACCCGTTGCTGTATCCCCCATCGACTTCCATTTGGACCCCGCCGCGGGTTAAATGGACGTAGGTCTTGTAATCGCCCCGCGATGTTCCATAGCTTCGCCCGACCTGGACGACGTAGGTGCCATCAACGGGTAACCGAAAATTGGTGATCAGGTTGTCGGCATTTCGTCCGCTCGAACTGTCTCCCGTGAGGTAATTGCCGCCCGGGCTATGGAGCGACGTCTTGGGAGACATGCCGCTCGTTCCCCCCGCCGTGTAGACCATGACCGAATCGCCGGCCTTCCCTTCGAAACTCCAATGGTCGATGTCGGTGGTCCCGTCGATCGAACCGCTCCCCTGAAGCCGTGCCGTAAAGAAGCCATCGATCAGCGAGTCTTCGATCATCGTCAGCGTCGTCGCTGCCGAAAGCGTCTCGTTGCGGGGATTTTCGAGGACAAATCCGGCCTCGACCGGTCCCACCTCGAACGGCAACCGATAATCGTCTCCCCGCGTGCCGTCGCCGTTGCCGTCCAACGCGATCCCGATCGTGTCGGTGACGAAGCGGGTGACCCGCAATTCGTACTTGCCCGGTGGCAACGGCCCATCAACGATCGTGATGTCGACCGAGGTCTGGCCCCCGTACGCCGACGTCAATGCGAAACGGACGTCATCCGACGTATCGAAGACCCCGTCGGTGCCAGCACCGCGAAGCCCGAATCCGTTAACAGGGTCTTCGTCGAACGGGTCGATCCCATCGGGCAATCCGTCGCCGTCGGCATCGCCCACACCCGGGATTTCGATCAGCGCCAAGCGTGTCGCGTTGTTCCGATCGTAGTTGTACCAACGGCCGTTTGTGTCCATGTAGGCGTAGTCGTAGTAGGCCGGGTTGGCGTCTCGGAACGGCAAGCCCGGCTGCCAATTGGTGTAGTCCACCGGCGACCCGTCGGCCCAGACAAAGGTCCCTTCGTTCTCGGCATCGTTCAGTCCGATCCACACGTCGCTGTCGCCGAAGCGCGATGTTAAAAAATCCTGCTCCGCCGCGCTATCGATGGTCACGAGGTTACCACCGAGCAATCTCGCTTGGGCCTGGGCGTCGGCCCAGGTCAACCGAGAAGCGTAGCGGACATATGTTTTGTCGCCGTAGGTCGCGTGCGTGAACGGCCCGGCGCCGAAAGCTGATCCGGACAACTCCTCGCTGAAACCGATCTCGAATGTCGATACCCAGCGGTCATCGACCCCCTGGCCGATCGATGCCAAACGCGTGACCCCGGTCACCTTGGGCGGCACCGTGTCGTCGATCGTTACCCCCAAAACATAAGTCGCAAGCGGCCCCGGCCCCGTGCCTTCGCGATAACCGAGGGCACCGGGATATTCGACTAGGCCGGCCATCGAGGCGTCTCGCCACTGGTCGTACCAAAGCCCATCCGTCGCTTGATAGGCATGCGGATAGTTCGTCCCGCTGTTCGGTTCCCCGGTCCCCCATCGACCGAAAGCGACCGAGGTCCCATCGGTCCAGCGTCCCCAGCCACCGTTGGGTGTCGTACTGCTCAGCCCGATCCAGTAATTGAACGAACTTCCGAACGCCCCTCGAATCCAATCGTGCTCCGCCCGATCGTTGATCGAGACGAGGTATCCCCCAGCGCCAACCGCATCCGCTTGCAGATCCGACCACCGTCCCGATGGCGTGATCACGTAACGATTCCCGCCATAGACCGCGAAGCGGCTGCTGACCCGCGCGTGATGGACGCCGTCCGTCCGGACCGTACCCCGGAACTTCGCGTCCAACGGATTACCGTCTTCGTCGGCGATCACATTTCCAGCCGCATCAACGACTTCCAGCAGCGGTGCCAACGTGCTGGAAGTCGGAAGCTGCAAATCGAGCTCGATCGTGTTACCGACGTTGAGCGTCGCGAGCCGAAACAGGTCGACATCGCGCATCGACCCTTCGTTAGCGATCACCAACCCGGCGACTTGGCCCTGGCGTTTACCCGCGACCGACCTGAGGTCGACGGGGTTCGCGCCGTTGATGGTGTCGTTGCGATACCCCGCGTCCGATTCGGCATTCGCGCCACGCACACGGTGGATGTGCAGTTGATAATCACCGGGGTTGACCCAACTGTTCCGCTGGACCCTCACGTAATAATCGCCCGTCCTCGGGATGACATAATGGCTGATCTGGTCGTCCGAATCGGCCCCTTGATACGAATCCGCCGCGATGTAATTGCCGTCCGAGTCGAGCACTTCGGTGTAGGTGTCGATCCCGATCGCGACGCCGTCGACATACAGGATCAGCCGATCACCCGCGGCCGCTTCGAAACGGTAAAAATCGATGTCCGTATTGCTCGATAACATCCCGATCCCGGTCGCCGTCGCGAGCGTCTCGCCCGACCCGAAGGCCAGCCGCGTCGCATCCCCCCTCGAAGCGTTCGGCTCCGTTTCAAAGACCGCAGCGCCGCCCCGCGTGTCGACGACGAATTCGAGCGTGTAGGGATCACCACCTAGCCCATCGCCGTTGCCATCGAGCGTGTTGCCGGCCACGTCGCTGATCACGCCGCCGACCGTCAAACGGTGCGGGCCGTTGGCAAGCGCCCCCTCGCTGATCGTCACGAAGACGTCGCCGCCATGGACATAACCGGTGCCAGGGGTCAATCGATAGACGCCGTCATCGCCAGTCCCGAAGGCGTTGTCCGCACCGGCGGATCGCAGCTCCATGGCGCCGGTCAGCCCCAGCGATGCGGGGGCCAGGTCCTCGTCAAACCGAATCACAAACTGACCGGGCAACAGGTTCGTCGTCGCCCCAGATGCCGGCAAGCCGCCGACCGACCGTACCCGCGGCGAGACGTTGTCGGTCACTTGCACATCGAGCAGGTATTGCCCACGGCCCCCCGATCCGGCGTTGGGGGAAACCCTGGCATAATATGGGCCCGCGGCAGTGACAATGGCAGTGGAAACGTCATTCGTCGCGATCCCGTCGCTGTCCGCAACCGCAATCCCCAAGCCGTCAAAGAGCCGTACCGCACCGGCGAGCGTCGAGCCGCCAGGGAGTCGCAATCCCAAACGGACCTGGTTCCCGACGTTCAATTCGCCGACGTAAAAGGTGTCCTCATCGACGCTCCCTTCATTGGCCATGATCGTCCCGGCCACCGTGGCGACCGCGACCCCCGCTTCGGCCCGCTTCGTTAACCGGTTCGCGCCACCGATCGCGTCGTTCGATTCGTTTTCGTCCGACTCCAACTGCGTCACGCCACGCACTTGGTCGACCCGAAGCTGATAGGTCCCAGTGGTGCCCCACTGCGTTCGTATCCTGGCGTGATATCGGCCCGATTCCGTGATCGTGTAATTACTCAAAAACGCATCACCCCCAGGGCCCGACTCGTAGTCGAAATCGAGGTATCCATCGGCCGCGTTAAGCAACTCGACGTAGGGATCGAGCGTGCTGTTGGGCGTATCGACTGAAAGCGAAATGCGATCCCCCGCGAAGGCTTCGAACCACCAATAGTCGGTGTCAGCCGACGGCTGCAACGACCCCAACCCGAAGCCGCGGAAATACCCCGACGACGCCGGCGTTTCGATCATGTCGACCCGACCGGCACTCGCGATCACGTCATTGCTCGTCGATTCGATCCGCTCGCCAAGTACCGCCGCGACGACAAACGTCCGTACGAAATCATCGCCGCCCACACCGTCCCCGTTACCGTCCAACGGGTTGCCACCGGTGTCGGTCAGCCCCGCCAACCCCGTGAACCGGTACCGACCCTCCTGCAGCGGCCACGTCTGACCCGAAAAGACGAGCGTCATCGCCGTCCCGGACGAATACTGCGATGCGAGCGCCAGCGTGATCTGCTGATCGTCCGATGTCCCAAACGAAGCGTCACCACCCGCCTCGGTCAATTTCCAATTGCTGAGGTTGTTGACGGTCCCCGCCGCCATCGAACCGCTGAACGTCACCGTCAAGCGATCGATCGCCGCCGAGATGCTTTCGCCGTCCCCCGGTAACGGCGTCACCCCAACGATCCTCGGCCCGGCCGCCAACAGCATCCTCCGCTCAAGGTTCTCGACTTGCGGCGTCCGCTGCCGAGCGGAAAGGATCCGCATCAAACGTTGCCGTTTCAATCGCCCCAACCGACGGCGGAAGAGACGTGAAGACAAAAGGAAACGAAAGGTCGTCAAATTCATCGAAAAGACCCTGCTGAACCCGCCAAGAATTGCGTTCGAACCGTTAACCTATCATCTGTCACGTAACCCGCAACGAATTACCCTCCGCATTGTTCTGGAAATTCGACCCCCCCGTTCGGAGCGGTCTTGCCCTAACCGCCTGAGCTTCACCAATTCCCGTCTCGGCGTGCGACAAATGATGCACCAGGGCCATGAGGGGTGTGCCGAAAGGGGTGTTTGGGTTCCAATCGGGGCACTTAAAAGTGTCGTGGAACGATTTTGTCATCGCATGCGACAAAACGGTGCGATGGGCGCACCCGTGGTTTCCCAAGCCGTCGAGCTCCCTCGATCCGACGATGAGCCTCAATCAAAACGCCACCGGCTTCCCGATCTTTCGGAGTTGGGGGATTTACGGCGCGATCTATCAGCAGAATTACATGCGGCATCGCGAGATCGTCGAGGCGGGCCGACGCGTTGTCGCGCGGTTCGATCGACCGATCGAAGTGCTTGATCTCGGTTGTGGCGACGGGCAGCTCGCCCGCGAGAGTTTGAAGCAGATCCCCGTCGCCTCTTACGTTGGCGTCGACTTGTCCGAAGGGGCCCTCGCCGAGCTCCGCCAATCCCCCCCGCGGGGCAATGCTGATCACCCAGCCGACGTCGTCTGCGATCGCCGCGATTTGCGCGACGCGATCCGTTCACAGGGACCTTCAAGCTTCGATGTGGTGCTGGCAAGCTATTCGTTGCATCACCTCGAACAACCTTCGGAAAAGCTCGCGGTGCTCGTCGAGATCGCGCGGGTGCTCAAGCCCGGTGGCGTTTTTCTGTGGACCGATGTCGCGCGCGAGGGGTCAGAGACTCGCGCCCAGTACAACACTTCGCTAGAAAAAGAGATCCGTGACCGATGGCTCGAGATGCCCAAGGGCGAAGTCGAACAGGTCGTCACGCACATCCATGCCGCAGACTTTCCTGAAACAGCGACCTGGATGCTCGATGCCGCATCGCGCGCGGGCCTGACACGCCCGGTCGAGCTCTTTCGAGACCGTTTCTTCGGCACCTGGTCATTCGATCGCCTGTAAGAGACTCCTGACTCTTGACGGCTAAGCGGAACCGTTCGGCCAATTTCCAAGCCGACAGCGTGGTGATTGGAATCAACAAAAGCGTCACGGCGCGAGCCGTCCGGTGTCCGAATCGACCAACAAAACCGCGCAACAAAAGCGTCACGGCGCGAGCCGTCCGGTGTCCGAAGCGACCAATTAAACCGCCCAACAAAAGCGGCACGGCCCGAGCCGTCCGGTGTCACGCAAGCTTGCGAATGTTATCTATTTACCGAACGGCCTCGTTGCCTTAACTCACCGGGCAGCTTGCGCTGCTCCGCTTCTGTGCTTGGTGGACGGTTATGGGGTCGTACCCGGGATTCGGGATTCGACACTAGCTCGACCGAGAGCACGCTCGATCGACCTGCCACGGTCGGCGATCAAGTGATTGGCTTGATATTCCAGGTACTGCGGATGATCTTTCGGCTCGGGGCCCAGGCCGGCTTGCACCAATTCATTTTTCACCGTCTTGCGTGAATCGTACTCCCCAATTAACGCATCGCCTGAACGATTTTGGTGCAACCCCAACCGGTCTCCTTGCGGATCCGGATGATCGCATCATGGACACCCTCTTCAACCCGCGACCGGCCCGCGCGGGCGACCTTCAACCAACCGGCAGTCACCCACACGGCAAAGGGCTGTTAACCTCCGGGTCGCCGGTTCGAGTCCTATCCGGGGAGCTTTTAGACATAGGGGTTTCCTTCGGTCCCCAAGAGAAACCGTTACGAACTGTGTCGTGTTTGATTGAAAGTTGTTTTTTGGTGGGCTTTGCCCGAGATTTTGGTTATGTCATGTGTCTACGTTGTGCAATTGTCTTGAGGAGTCGTGATGGCTTTGAGGAAATGTGTTTCTCTATCTGTAGGGTTACACGCAAACCGAGCAGTCGGACGATTCGAAGGTTGAAGATTTTGGAAAACAGCTCAGAAAGTGCTTTCCCCGGTCGATCGGTAAAACTATGCGCCTCTATCGGTAGGGTTACACGCAGACAAAGCAGTTGGACGAAGTCACTTGGCGAGAATTCTAAGAATAGTTTTGATGCCCTTAATTTTCGGGCCTGTAGTTGGAGACGGGTTTCTTACGGGCTAGCGAGCGAAGACCAGTACGTAGAGTGTCGTGAGCGTAACGGTCACGATGTTGGATGGTCGGGCCGACAAAGCTCAATCTCATCCAATCACTGATTTTGGTATATTGGGCCCTTGGCTGAAAAACACTTGCTCAATACCGCTCCGAGCCAACTCATGGATGAACCTTCGCAACCGACGATCTATATCCTTGCTGGGCCAAACGGCGCTGGCAAAACAACGTTTGCGAATTCATTCCTGCCAACGTTCGCCAATTGCCGTGAGTTTCTCAACGCTGATCTTATCGCTGCGGGTTTGGCTCCATTTGCTCCAGAGACTCAGGCCTTTCTCGCGTCAGAGCTCCTACTGAAGCGAATCGATGAGTTGGTGGCAACTCGAACGACCTTCTCATTTGAAACCACCTTGGCAGCGAGGAGCTACCAAGCTTCAATCATCGAATGGCGTCGCTTGGGGTATCGCGTAGTACTGTACTTCATCTGGCTTCCTTCACCGGAGTTGGCTATCCGGAGAGTTGCCAAACGCGTGCGCGAAGGTGGCCACGATATCCCCGAAGCGGTTGTACGGCGACGATACGCTCGCGGGCTGGCCAATCTCTTTGATTTGTATATTCCGATTGTCACAACCGTCTGCGTCTATGACGGCGCTTCCTTCCCGCCAATTCCAATCGCTGAGATTGAGGGTGAAAGAAAACTGGTCCTGGACTACAATGGGTGGGAACGTGTTCAACTGCATCGTAAGGACGCACCCAATGATTAGAACCATCTCTCCAGACTCGCTGATCGCTAAAGCGGATATGGCGTTCGAGGCTGCCTGTCGAAAAGTCATCGATCGAGCTCGCCAATCGAATACCGAAATCGTTATTTGGCGTGATGGACAGATTGTAGAACTATCGCCAGATGAAGCGACGACAGAATTGGAAGCGAACCTAGCCAAACGGGATGCCAATATCCCCAGCTAATCGTACCTCTCATCGCAATATCTAGGGGGCATGCGGACTCAGAGTGAACGTCCCACTGGCGGCAACTCTCAACACATGTCCGTCCTCTAAAGCTCACTTCGTTCGATGAACTTAGTCGCGTCCACGAGCTCTGCCATCTCTCAACTCAGACGAGTTTATCTTCACCGTCGCATTCTTGCTAACGACGGTTCCCGCGTTCATCTTTGGTATCGATTAGGCGCCGCATCTTCGACGCCTGCCTCGCAATTGCGTTAAGTAGGTGATTTGCATCCATTGCCAGCAATCGCATAAGCCTTTTGTAGAAAACTCAAAGCCTTCGCGGTCAATATATGAAATGCTCTGTCCCCGTCGTGCCACCGTCGTGCTCGTCCATTTATGAAATGCTCTGTCCCCGTCGTGTTGGTCCCCGTCGTGCTCGTCTGCTCGCAGGCTTCGAGGATCGCGGAGGAAAGGGAAGCCATCGAAATTTCGTCCATCCGAAGGTTGCGAAACCAATTACGATTTCAGGAAAGGCTGGCGACGATGCGAAGAAATATCAGGAGCGTGCCGTAACCAAAGCGATCGAAGAGGCCAAGTTATGAATACTGCTGGTAGATATGTGAAGATAGTTGAATGGTCCGACGAGGATCAATGCTTCGTCGGAAGTTGTCCCGGCCTGTTTTACGGTGGTTGCCACGGGGACGATGAAAAATCGGTTTTTGCTGAGCTCTGCCAAATTGTCGAAGAAACGATCAAGATGTATGAGGTTGAAAGCCGCCCACTTCCACCAGCAACCTCCGGGTACGATTGGGCAAACACGATTACGAAGATAACTGCGACAAGTTGAGAAGCTGTCGGTAAACGAAAGAGAGATGCTTTAAGATGCTTTAGGGACAGAGCATAAGGTATCAAGGCCGCGGCTCTTCCCATCAAAGGGGCGGAAAGCAAGAAGAGGATAACGCAAGGACACGGCACAAAAATCGGC
>JBEIRZ010000522.1:0-2735 GCA_040375695.1 Planctomycetaceae bacterium | reverse complement strand
CTGTCGATCGTGATCGTGTGGCGATCCCAATAGGTGCGGCTCGTGAGCGAAAAGTTGGCGACCGAAGCGATCTCATCGGTCGACATCCAAGCGAGCATCACGGGGGTCGGGTTGGTGAAGTTCGCGATCTTCCCCAGCAGCCGGTTGGGGTCGAAATCCTGAAGGCCGAAGGTGAGGATCGAACGGGTCTGGCCCGGGGCTAACTGCAGGTCGAATTCCCAATCGACACGGTCACCTGTGAGCGAAAAGGTCATCGGCCGGGCCCCAGACGCGCCGCTGACCACATGGCCTACCGCCGGATCGAATCCGTTGTCATCGGTCACCAACCAGTCATCAGCAGTGGATACTGTCGAGTCGCCGCTCGATGTCCCAAGGGCTACCGTCTGGTTGTCCGAGCCGAGGTACGTCGTGAGCGAGACCGCCCGATTTACAGCGGTTGCTGTCGAGTTGGTGTAGCTGTCAAGAAAGCGGGCGAACCCTGATTCCGGAGAAACGTAGACCTTGCGGGTGTATGAAATTCCCGAGCCGAGGTCGAAGGGGCCCAGCACGTATTCGTCACCGTCCCCTTCCGTCCCCGCGAAATTAGTCGTCACCGACGAAGCGTTGTAGAAGCCAATATCGAAAGCGTCGCTGCTCCCATCGATGATCGCGCCGCTTGTGTCGACGTCCCACAGATACCCGTCGCCATCGAGGCGGGTTACCGGGAGCCCGGAAATGTAGCGACTCCTGTCATCGATCGGCCCGACGTGCCCGAGGACGCTGAGGGTCGTCCCGATCGGGTTAGGCTCGCCGTCATCGTCTTGGTCACCGATTTCGAGCCCGGTATCGCGGGCAACGACCAGCGAATAGTCGCTGCGGTCCGATCCGGTCACCTTGGCCACATAGCGTCCCGTTGCCGCCGCGACGAGATCGACGATCGCTTCGTGACGCGTCATGTCATGGCTCGTGCCGAGAGCCAAGGGCGTCCCGTCCGGGCCGATCAGTTCTACCCGGACCGCCGTAGAGTCGCTGGAAAGGGCGAGCGTTACCGTCTCTCCGCTACGTAGGTCGAAGCCGAAATGATCGGCGGGATCGACGAGTCTGGCCACCTCGACTGAACGGAACGCGGCTGGGTTGTTCGGCCCGCCCCCGGTCATCCGATAGAACTTGTTGTCGGCTGCCCGGAACGCGATCTCGTGCCCGACCGAGAACGAGCTCCCCGGAGGGTCCAATTCACCGACGACGCTGGCAAACGCCGATACGGTGTCGATCCGATACAGCGAAGTCGGGAGGCCATATCCTTCACCGTACAGGTCTCCCGTGACCGCATAGAGGTCGCCAGAGGGGTGGGCCGTCAGTCCCGACATCCGTTCGGGGAGCGCGCCGATGATCTCCGCCACACCGGTCATGGTGTCGATCACCCCCAAGACATGCAATTGCTGCTCGTTGCCGAGCCAGTTGAAGGTATCGAACGTCGCGTAGAGCTTCCCTTGTGTCGGATGCGCGGCGAGCGCCGTCACTTCCAAAACCGTCGCGGAGGCGGAGGTTACCCGTTTGCGATCGAAATACGTCGCCGTCGATTGGTCGTAAAGCAACAGGTCGGTGGTGACCGCCTCGCCATAAGCGGTTTGTGTCGTGTAGAGAAAGCCACCGGCCACCGCCAGGCTCGAAGCCCCTTGGCTCAGCCCGCCGATCGTCGTCATCGCCCCTTGTGGCGTGATCCGATACAAAGCCTGGCCGTCCGTCGCCAGGAAGGTGTCGGGGGCCGTTTCGACCAATCCACGGATGGGGCTAAGCAACAACTGCGGAGCAACGAGGATTGTCTCCTGCACCAGATACGTCATGTCGCCGACAATTCCGATCACCGACAACCGATCGGCCAACCCCGCGACGTCGATCAATGACTGTTCGATGTCTTGCTGGTCGACTGGCGAATCGTTGGCGGCACCGCCGATCGATTCCGCTTCGAACTCGGCGTTCAGGAGGAGATCGAGTGAGTACGGGCCTGACCCTTCCAGGCTCCGCACCTCGACCCAATAAAGCCCTGTCGTCGTGATCGCCAGCGGCTCGAAGTGCACCTGACCACCCGCCGCCGCGGATTGGGCCGTCGCGAGTTGGAAACCGTACTCGTCCAAGATGGTGACACCCAGGCGGAGCGCCGAGTCTTGGGGGACGAGCAACCCGGTCAGGACTTGCCCCTGCGTCAAAGGCACCGGGTGCTGGATGAACGCCCCAACAGCCGAGAGCGATGATTGTTCCTGCGACAGGTGCGCCATCCCCGAATAAGGATCCAGCGGGTCGAAGGCAAACAACAAACGTTGCTCGAGCGTTTCCAGCCCCAACGCGACGCGCTCGACCGCGTCACGCCTAGCCCGCCTTGTCGTCACCGCCTGGCGATCTTGACGCGCCGAACGTAACGATCCACTTGCCGATCGATCTTCACTTCGACGGTTCCGACCCAACCAACTTCGCAAGGCCATTGTCCGCTCACCTGTAAAAATAACCTGCCGCGTGCCCGACAACCCGGACACTCAAATTCAACACAGAGCTACATCGCCTGCAGATCCGTTCGCGGACAATCAGCCGATGCACCCTCGACCCGATCCTCAAGAGGTTGCAGATGAAAGCGAAGTCGCGTCAGGATCGCCCGACGAGATGTCGCTCCCCCCGATCATCCCGTTGGCGACGCAAAACTTTCGCATCGCGTGGATGATCCCTGCCCTGCAACTGGCCCGTAACAGAATGTTACAAGACGG
>JBEIRZ010000193.1:0-8445 GCA_040375695.1 Planctomycetaceae bacterium | reverse complement strand
GGCGGGTCGGGGCCTTCACGAAGGCATCGATCGGCCCGTTCCCTTGTGCGACCCAAGCGAGCCAAAGCTGTTGCAGCTCCGCCAGCGAGTCGTAGCCGTAGTGCTGGCGGACGTTCGCGGTCCAAGATGGGTTGCGGAAGTAGTCGCCAAGAAAGCTGACGAACGCGCGGGGCCCTTTCTGGGCGATCAAGAACTGGCAGACGGAATAACCTTGGGCGTACATCGGCAGGACGTCTTGCGGGTATTCGGTCATCAGGAAGAGCTTGTTCATCGAGATGCCGCGGCGGGTCGAGAGGAACTCGCGAAGTTTCGTCTCGTGCTTTTCTCTTTCGGAGACGTGTTCGACCGTGGTGCAAATCCCTTCATCGGCCCAGCGTGGCAGGGGTTGACCGAAGTAGGTCGCCAGGATCGTGTGGGTCACTTCATGCGGCAACACGCTATCGAGAATCCGTTCGGGCGAACCGATCACCTCCATCTGAAAGTCCCGCACCGGCGAACGGTTGTAGGTCGTCACACCTTGGGCGGCGAGGTGGTGCCCCGCGTTGACCCGGATCGGACAAGGTGCCGGCCATGGCGGGAGCTCGCCCCCTAGCCAGTAGACCGCCAAGTCGCGGCGATAGGCCTCGGCCGCTTGCGCGACCTGCTGCGCCAATTGTGGCGAGGGGGCCATGATGATGAAGTTCTGTGTTCGGATGTCCGCGGCATCGGCCGTCGAGACGAAGCTCAAAAGTAAGAATGCCGCCAAGACGACGCTCGCCCTGCCGGCGGGCTTTCTCCCGGCGTGTTTCCGGGCGAATCGCCCCCCTTCGCCGTGGGGGCGTCCTTCGGCGTAGCGGCCCCCATCACCGCAAAGGCCAAGCGGTCGAAAAATTCGGGACTGTGACCACTTCGCGCTGGCATCCATGCCGCCGACCTTGGTTGTAGGGATCGGATCGAAATCGAGGCTCGCCGGACCGACCCTGGTCGCCGCGAAGCCTCGGCGGCGGAGTCTAGGGAAAGGGGGCTCGGACCCGCCAGCCCAGATCTCCGCCGGGTGGGATCGGGTCAAACTTTAGAAAAAATGGGGCGGTGCTCGCGGTTTTCGCCAAATTCGTCTTGGTCCGTCGGGCCGAACTGCCTAAACTCCGCTGGTTTTCGTGCGCGCAAACGACTTGCCCGTGCGGCATTTGGAGGGAGCCATGGCCGGCGAATCATTCCGTTTTATTCATGCGAGCGATTTCCACTTGGAGAGGCCGCTGGGGGATTTGGACATCCTCCCCAGTCACCTCCGCGAACCGCTCGCGACCGCCCCGTTCAAGGCGGCCAGCGCCGTTTTCGAGGCGGCGATGGTCGAGAACATCGACTTCCTTGTCCTCTCCGGCGACCTGCTCAACCCGATCGCGGCGGGGCCCCGCGGGATGTCGTTGCTGCTGAATCACTTCCAGCAATTGAACCAGCGAAAGACGCCAGTTTTTTGGGCCGCATCGGTCGCCGACGACCCGGCCCGATGGCCTGAAGCGGTGCCGTTCCCCGCCAACGTGACGCTCTTCCCCAAGAACCGGGCCCAAAGTGTCCCGGTGCAGCGGGCCGGCCGGACGATCTGCCACGTCGTCGGCCGCAGCGGTGAGGGGCGGCAAGAACTGCACGTCCCTTCCTTCCGTGTCGACCCGACCGATGAGTTCACCGTGGCGGTCGGTGCGGGTCAGACCGCTGCGGAATCGCTCGCCGAAGGCCGTTTCGACTACTGGGCTTTGGGCGGCGATCATCAGCGGCGCGAGATCACCAACCCACCCCCGGCCGGCGGCCTGGTCGGTGCCTACTGCGGTTCGCCCCAAGCGCGGTCGCTCGATGAGACCGGGCCGCACGGCTACACCCTGGTCGACGTCGACTCGCAGCGGACGGTGCGGGCCCATGCGGTCGATTGCGACCTGATCCGCTATTGCCAGGTATCGGTCGATGCGACCGGGGCGCTCGCCGTCGGTAACCTGAAGGCGATCCTTTCGGAACGGGTCGCGAGGCTGCTCCATGAGCACGGGTCGCGGCACCTGATCATCCATTGGGACATTTCCGTTTCGGCCGAAACGATGCACCTCGTCGCTGACCCACAGGAATGGCTCCAGTGGTTACGACGTGATTACGGCCATGGGAGCCCTGCCGCGTGGACGTCCCGGTTGACGATCCATCCGCCGAAGAAATACCCCAAGGATTGGACCGAAGAAGACACGATCCTGGGCGATTTCTTGAGGGCCGGCGAACGGCATGCGAAACAGGGGGCAAAGGATCTTCACTTGGCCCCGTTCACCGAAGAGCACTCGGGGTTATCCCGTTCGTTGGCGACACTGCTGGCTGACGTGCCGGCGGCCGATCGCGCCGTGTTGCTTCAAGAGGCGACGCGATTGGGGGTCGGCTACCTGCGGGGTGGCATGGCGGGCCAGGGCGGAAAACAGGGAGGTTTGTCATGAAGATCAAAGACATTCAGGTCGAAGGCTTCGGCGTATGGAGCGGATTGTCGGTCGACTCGATCCCGGAATCGATGACGTTGATCTATGGCCCCAACGAGGCGGGCAAGACGACGTTGATGCAATTCCTGCGGGCGATGTTTTATGGTTTCACCCCCGAACGCCGCGGCCGCTACTTGCCCCCGGTCCACGGCGGCGTCCCCGGTGGGGCGATCCGCGTCACCGGCCCGGGCGGCGGCTACGAAATCCGTCGGCACGCGCAGTTGACGGACAGCAGTGTCGTCGGCCAATTGACGGTCACCGGCCACGACGGGTTGTCCCAGGGCCAGCACCGCCTCAGCAGCCTGCTCGGCCAGATCGACGAACCGATCTTCACCAACGTCTTCGCGATCGGGATTCGCGAGCTGCAAGAGCTGAGCACGCTCGACGACACCTCGGCCGCCGATGAGCTTTACAAACTGAGCAGCGGCCTGGACCGCGTTTCGCTCGTCGATGTGATGCGGTCGTTGCGGGTCAGCCGCGGGAAGCTGATCGGCAAGGATCGCGACGAACAAGACGAGACGGCCGTCCTGGCGGCGCTCGTCTCCCGCAAAGAAAAGCTTCGTGACGAGGCCGAACAATTGACCCGGTTGGGCCGACGCTGGAGCGAACTGGCGAGCCAGCGCCGTTCCCAGGATCGTGAGATCGAAGAGCTGCTCCAGCGTCTCGCCAGGTGGCAGACCGAGCAGCGGTGCGTCGAAGTCGCCGCGGCCGTTCACGACAGTTGGCGTCAACGCGAATCGCTCGCCAAGGAGATCGCTTCGGACGAAGTGCGGACGCAGCTCCCCGATGACGCCCCGGCGCAACTGATCCAGATCGAAGCGTTGATGGAGGAACGCAAAAGGAAGCTGGAAGAGATCAAGGCCAAACGCCGCGAGCTCCGTCAGCGGGCCGAGGAATTGCCGCTCGACAAGCGGCTGCTGGGGATGCAGCGCAAGATCGAGGCGGCGGGCGAGCAGGCGACCTGGGTCGAGGCGCTCGAAGAACAGATCGTGAGGCTCGAACAACAGACCGAAAAGGCGAAGCAGCAGTGGGACGCCGAGGCCGAGAAATTCGGCTTATCGTTCCCCGACGATCAAGGGAACTCCAGCCGGCGCGAATTGCCCGACCTCTCGAAACAGACGCTCGCCACGCTGGCCCCCGCCGCGAAGGAGATCAAGACACAGCTCTTCGTCATGAAGCAGGCCCGCGAGGAGACCCGCCAGCAGCAAGGCCAGGCCGATAAGATCGCCGAGAAGCTGACCGGCACCCTCAAGGTCGGTTCGGCCAACAACCTCCACGACGCGATGCGACGCCAAGCCGAAGGGGTGGCGAACCTGCGGGGTCGGATCCAGCTCGAGAATCACCTCGATAAACTCCGCAAACACCTCCGCGATCTCGAAAAGGAAGCACTCGACCTAGCCACCGATGAGGCCTTCCCGCTCGAACAACGCGTGCTCCTTTTTGTCCCTTTCCTGTTCGGCGGGATCGGCGTCATCTACGGGATGGTGCATGTCCTCGGTTGGACCTGGTTCAATGACGAACCCGACCCGACCTGGGGGATGACGATGGTCTTCATGGGGCTGCTCTGTTTCTTCCTGTGGTACACCGTCCGCGAACGGGGTTACACCGGGACGTCGTTGGAACTGGAGGATTGCGAGCGGCGGATCGACGCGGTCAAAAAACAGATCCGCGAATTCGAGGCGGAACGCGACCAGCTCGATACCCGCATCCCTCCCGGAAGCGGCCCGCTCGAAACGCGGCTCCGCGAGGCCGAGTCGATGCAGCAAGAGATCGAATCGGCACTCCCCGTCTTTCACACCCACCAAGCGGCGATGCAGGCGAGCAAGGCGGCGCGGGATCGAGCTTCCCGTGCGGCCGAAGCGCTCAAAACGGCACGCCGCGCCTGGACCGTGCAACTCCAAAAGCTCGGCCTCGGCGAATCGCTCTCCCCCGGCTCGGTCCGGGAATTGAGCGATCACTACGAACAGCTCCAGGCGAACCGCCGACGGCTGCTCGACCTCGAAGCCGAACGCGACTTGCGCAAACGCGAGCGGGCGACGATCGCCAAGCGGATCGAAATGCTCTATTTCGAAGCGATGGGCGACGAGCCGCGCGACGAGTCGACGCGACAGGAACCCGCTCGTGGCCACGACCAGCGCGGCCATGACCAGCGCGGCCATGACCAGCGCGGCCATGACCAGCGTGGCCATGACCAGCGTGGCAACGCCCAGTCCCATCAATCCGGCAAAGGGAACTCGCCCGGCAAAGGGACGCCACATCCCGCCGCCGATCCGAACGCCTCCCGGGGGGCCGCACGCCGCCGCGTCGAACCGCTCGACCAATTGCGGGCCCTGCAAGAATCGCTCGCCAGCCAACACCAATGGATCAGACGGCGAGGGGAACTCCGCGACCAAGACCTGCAACTGAAAAAGGCCCAAGCCTCCTGCACCCGCACGATCGAACGCTGCGAACAACAGCGGCGATCGCTGTGGGCCAAGTGCGGCGTCGCTACGGCCGAGCAGTTCTACGAATTGGTCGACGTGCGGACCCGTTTGACCGGATTGCGATCCCAGGCCGCCGACCTCGACAAACAGATCCGCGGCATCATCGGTGCCCACATCGAATACCAGGATGTCGCCAGAGAATTGCAGGGGGCCTCCGCGGCTGACCTGCAGCGCCGCTACGATTCGCTCCAACAGCGGATCGGCGAAACCGAAACCCGGCTAGCGGTCCTCCGCACCAGCCAAGGGGAATTGTCGCAAGAGATGAAACAGCTCGGCGAAGACGACCGTCTGGCGACCCTGCAATTGGAACTCGGGTGCGTCGAACAACAGATCGAATCGATCGTCCGGCGTTGGCAAACCTTCGGGATGGCCAGCAGCCTGCTGGAAGACGTCTGCCGGACGTTCGAACGCGAACGCCAACCCGAAACGTTACGCGAAGCCTCTTCTTTCCTGAGCCAATTGACCGATGGCAAGTACGTGCGGGTCTGGACGCCGTTGGGTACGAGCCAATTGAAGGTCGATGGCAGCGACGGCCAATCGCTCGATCTCGAATTCCTCAGCCGTGGGACGCGCGAAGCGGTTTTCATCGCGCTGCGATTGTCGCTTGCCGCGGCCTATGCCCGCCGTGGCGTGATGGTCCCGCTGATCCTCGACGACGTGCTCGTCAATTTCGACCGCGACCGAGCGCTCGCCGCCGCGCGAACCCTCAAGACCTTCTCGGAATTGGGGCACCAGGTGTTGATGTTCACCTGCCACCGCCACATCGCGGAGACCTTCCAAGAAATCGACGTGCAGGTCCGCCAATTGCCACGCCAGGGGGCGCCGGGCCGTGCCACCGTGCTCGGCCGGCTCGTCGAACCGAAGGCGGCGCCGGTGGTGGCTCACGTGCCGGTCGTCAAGCCAAATCCGCTGCCGATCGTTGAAGTGGCGGTCGAACCGCCGGTGGAGGCCGAGCCGGAGCCGCTCCCCGCCCCGGTGCTCCAGGTCGTGACCGCCCCCGTCGAACCCCCGGCCGACATCGAGTCGCAGTTGGAGCGTGAGGTCGAAGAACTCCGCGAGACTATCGGTTGGAACTGGTACGAGGAAGACCCGGTCGAACTCTGGTCGGATGACGCCGAGCCTGAAAAGCCGCAAGGTGTCGAAGGGATCTGGGATCGTAACGTCAGTTGGGTCGACCCCGCCGAAACGCGTTGATCCGTTCACGATATGGCGTCGGTGCCGGAATCAAAGATTGAGTTCGTGGCTAGATGAGCCTGATCAGCTTAAAACGACTCCGTGCAGACGGATTTCACTGTTCGAGGTGAGAATATCGTGCGGGATAACTCAATCTCTACAATTGTAAAAGCGGATCCGTCTCGACGAACGATTTGATTCTTGCCTGCAGTGATGTAACCAGTGACCTAAACGTTAAGTCGGCATTGGGCTCGCCGTACTTCCCACGTAGGCCAGTCTTACGGTCCGATATTAAGAAACAACCTGAATCGTAAAGGCGTTCACGAATCAGCTTCATTATGAGAATTTGGTAACGTTGTGCGTAAGAAGCGTCTGTAAATTCGTCGAAGACTTGGAAATGGGGTTGCCTGACAGCGACTGGAGTGGTCGAACGCGGGCATTCTTCTAAAAGCATCAGATACCCCAACCAAGGGCGGTGAGTTGTCGAGAATGCCCCTTCCCGATAGGCGGTCCAGATGTCGCTTGCTGATCCGATAGCTTCCTCTGATCGGTTATTGAAATTATTCCCGAACGACGGACCGACCTGCGACTTGAACTCGATCGCGGCTAGCAATATGCCTCGAGTAACAACGATGAGATCCCACTTTTTTTCCGGCCTGTAATATCCGGGCAGTTCAAGGTCAGATCCGATGTGAATATCGGACTCTTCAATTCCGCATTCACAAATCAAGTCGCGGACCATTGTGACGAAACCGTCCATTTGCTTCCCGCCGGTCACCGCCCCGCGAGCGCCTTGATCACGTCCTCCCAACAAGGCTTGTTTATTTTCCTGACCAGCTCGAGTCTTCCAAAACTGTGAAACTGCCGCGGAAATCCGTTTGTCGAGGGGTTGCTTTCTTGTCATTTGTTGATGACTTCGAGTCGAGCTTTAGAAAGAAGACGGCCGGTGACTTCAGAAATACGTCGACGAGCCATGCTGACGTAATGATCGTCGATCTCATATCCGATACTGTTGCGGCCACAATGGATCGCCGCAACGCTCGTGGTACCCGTTCCCGAAAATGGATCGAGTACGGTGTCGCCCACGAAACTAAACATTCGAATCAATCGATCGGCAAGGGTTTCAGGGAAGGGGGCAGGATGGTGTCGCGTCGATGCTCCCGTCAGGCCTGTCCAGATTTGAGTGAACCACGCCTTATGGTTTTCATCCGAAATGATGCTAAGCAGTCGCGCATCAGTTGACGGGCTGCGGTATCCTCCAGGCTTTCGTTCCATGAGGATGAACTCGATGTCGTTTTTGATCACCGAATTCGGCTCGTAGGGCTTACCTAGAAATCCGGCACCGCCGTTGTCAACTTCGTGAGCGATATTGGCGATCTTGTTCCAGATGATGGGAGATAAGTTATCGAAACCTATCAAGCGGCAATGTTCCTGAATCGAAGCATGAAGCGGGACGACGGTATGCCGCCCATGGTTTTTCCGTCTTGATAGACAGACATCCCCTACGACACAGATTAGCCGTCCCCCTGGTACAAGCACTTCCAAGCATCGGGTCCAAACACGGTCCAATTGTTCGAGGAAATATTCATAATCCTCGAAATGCCCCATTTGAGATTCACCGTCACGATACTCTTTAAGCGTCCAGTATGGCGGAGATGTTAAAACGAGATGAACGGAATTTGGCGCAATGCCATCGAGCGTCCTTGCGTCACCTAAGACCGACCGATGGAGTGTAGGTACTTCGGCGATAATCGAATCCAATTCCGCCAGACGCGGCGCATCTTTTGCCAACGCCGGTATGGCGGTCTGCAGATCCCCTAATTCGGAGACCCACGTGGGCAACAGTCCTGCTAAGTCCAGAGGCGGTGGGTCAAAGCTTTGAAGGTGCATCGATTGGGCCATACCAACTCCCCTACTTGTGAAAGGTAATAGTATACCCGTGTCGATTTACCTAAGAAGAGGACATATTGAATAAAGGATTTGTTCAGTAATCGTGAGGGATTGGGAGATCCGTCGAAAATACGTTATTCCAACCGGCCGCTTCGATCGAACCGATCGAAAGTTCTGTTGCACGATGATTTCATGGTCAAGGGCCGCATAACATCAATGCGACCCGATCTCATAAAGGGCTCGCTCGACATCCCGAAATGACCCTGAAACGTATCAAGCAGGACTCTGCCGCTTGCGAATTCACCGCTTCATCGCGGACCGGTTCAGCTCGGGGTGAAGTCGCAATCTGGGGTCAGGCTGGCGGCGAAGCGGAACAGGAGCTCCGCGACATGGTTCAGGTCGTCGAGCGAAATGACCTC
>JBEIRZ010000425.1:0-3781 GCA_040375695.1 Planctomycetaceae bacterium | reverse complement strand
TTGGACAAAGAGCGACGCACCACCCGCCCTGCTTGCGAGCCGATCGAGCCGCGACAGGCTCAAGCCCGACCCTTGGGCCGTCTGATCGATTTTAACGAGCCGATCGAGCTGCGACGCCTCGAACCGATCCCTCAATTCGCGGACCTGGACCGATCGCATCACCAATTCCCCGTTGGCCCGCGTCACCGCTTGGTTGCGAAGCTCGTACTCGGTGCACATGATGTCGAGCAGGTCTGGGACATAGAATTCCAACGGATAATCGCGCAGCCCCTCGACCGCCGCGATGCCGACTTTCGAGGACGGGTCGGCGATCGCGATCCCCGCCAGCGCGACCGATGCCTCCCGAGTGCGGAACCGCGCGATCGCTTTGATGAAGTGGCGAGCCGCATCGAGACTCACCTGCCCGACGGCAACCTCCAACGCGATGATCGCGCGAGGGTCCTTGAGCTCTCGCAATTGCCCGATCGCCTTGAGCCGTTTTTGCGTCTCTTTCCCTTCGATCGCCGCCACCCAATCGCGTACCTTGGGCATCCATCGCTTCAAATCGCCGAACATCGCTTTCGATTTCGCGACCGACGTCGCCATCTCTTCGCTGCTGACCCAGCGGTCGCCAACCGGCACAAACCCCAATTCCCGTCTCGCCTCCGGATCGGATTCGTTGGCATCGAGCACCCCGAACCAATGCGCCTTGGCCCGCGCCGCCAAACCCCGCGATTTACAATACCGCGCCAACTCGCGGTGCTGATCGATATCGAGCGGCTGCGAACCGCGCCGCCGAAGGTACTCGACATCGTCCCGATCGAGCGTCCCCGGTTCGAGCTCGTTGATCGGTTGCCATGTCGCCCCTTGAGCGATCTGGCCCGCATGCCAATGCAGCGGCCCGATCAACGCCGAAGCGTCTTTATCTGTCGCGGCCTTGCCGCTTGCGGCATGACCTTTCGCGGCTTTTTCTTTCGCCGCCGGATCGATTTCGTCGAGCACCCCGGCCAGCGCCGCAGCCCGTTCGGTCGGGGTCCCGCGTGCTTCCGCCTGCAACAAAGGGGCGAGCCGATTGACGCTCGCTTCGGCGGCCCCGATTTCGGCGCGGTTCACAAACAGGAGTGCGATCGCCGACATCGCATGGCAAAGGAGCCCGCGACCCAAACATAAAGAGATTACCCGCCCCACAAAAAGCGCTCGCATGCCGGCACACCTTTACCGAAAGAGACTGGTACTACCGAAAGAGACTGGTACCGCTGAAGACAAGACGGCGTCCTACCCCGCCGCGATCTCTTAATATTATGTAACGATCCGACCGCCAGATGCAATCGAATCGCTCCCATTTTCACGAATCGCGACGCTAAACTTCTTCCGATCCTCTGCGGTCGGTTCGCTACAATGCTTGGAGTTGCGCTCAACCGATCGGATCGATGCCCCCCTGTCGGACGAAATTCATGTCCCCAGCATCCATGGCAAGGAACATCACGAGACGGGGCGGGAGAATCCGTTTGCCCGTTCGTTTCATTTGCCCCGTCATTCCCCTGTGGGTGCTCTTCGCGGTCATATCGCAGGCCGCGGCACAGCAGTCGCCCCCCGATGCCGACCCGGCGATCGACCAACCGCTGGCGGCGCTGGCGGAAGTCCGCAGCGACTATGTCGATTACCTCGCGAAGCGAACGCGGATCCATGACGATTACCGTAAAGTCGAAGAGACGCTTCGGCGAACGGCAGAGGAGCTCCAACGCATCGGCAACGACGCGCTGCGTCAGCAATTGCTCGCGATGCAATCGACCCTGCAATCGATGCAGATCGAAGAGACCCTCTTCGGTTTGACTGGCGACGTCGCCAACCCGGCCGCGGGTGCTAGGCGACGCACGGGACCGCCCGGGGTGGAGGGCCAGCTGCTGCGTGCCAAGGCGGTGGCCGATCTCGATGTCGCGATCCGCGCCGTGCAACTCAACCAACTCGATGCCGCCAGCCAAGCGACGGTGCGACGCAGGCTGGATTGCATCCAAACGGGGATGACGCTGCAAAACGAATGGCTCCAGTGGCAACAGGATTGGCCCACGTTCCTCCAACGCTACTGGCCCCATGCCGACCCCGAGCGGCGTTTCATCCGCAAGGAAATCGATGCCCGCTTGGCGATCCTCCGCGACGCCGCGCCCGAGGATTATGCCGCCATGATCACTTCCGCGTTGCTCCTGGAACGGCTCGGCCGGGACGAAGACGCTTTGGTGACGATCGATCAAGTGATCGCGGCGCGGACCGTGTTCGATTCGACCGCGCTCTGCGTCAAGGGATTGGTCTTGAATTCGCGACAAGACGACAAAGCGTCGAAGGACGCGCTGCAATTGGCGGCCAAACGAGCGAACCGCTCCCCGTTCGACCGCTGGATCCGGGCCCAGATCGCCGCATCGCGAGGGGAATTCGCCGCCGCCGAGGCCCAGTGGAAAACGCTGGTGACGCTCAAGCCTTTCGAACTCGAAGCCCGTCGCGCGTTGGCCTTGGTCGCTTACGCCCGGTCCGAAAAAACCCCCTCGGCGGCAAATCAATCGCTCAAAGAAGCGCGGCTCGCCTTCGACCTCGAACCGACGCATGACTGGTATTCGCACTTGGTCCTAGCGCTCGCCCTTCGCGCCGCGAAGGACGACCCCGAGGCGGCCAACGAGCTGCACCAAGCGCGGGAACTGGCGACGGACGAGAACGCCGCGCTTTGCGAGCGGCTCCGCGAGGCGATCGATATCGGGGAACCGTTCGTTTGGGATTTTCGAAACGGTTACGGCGAAGCAGGCGACGAGGATTGATGCCGTTGGCACGGTCCGGTCTGGTTCGTGACCCCATCCCCTAAGTGTCTCGGATAGGGTCGTGTCGCCCCTTGGGTTCGATTCGCCCCTTTGGTTCGATTCGCCACGTGTTCGCCTGGGCCAGTGCGAGCCGAGCTGCGATCGGAAACGGCAATCCCGGATGCTCGCATGCGACCGCTCGCTTGAAGATCTGTGGATGATCGATAGAGTGCAAGAAGCCTGTCGTTTCTCTCTTCCCTATTGTACGAGACATATTATCGCCAAGCTCTCTCTGACGCTGACCCCAAAACCGCCGCGGTCAGGAAAGGCGGCGATCACCCATCATGACGTCGCCTCTGGCATCAAGGTGCGGTCATTGATCGTCGATTGGAAGAAGACGAAAGAGCTGGTGACGAATGAGATCTTGAACGAATTCACCAACCATATCACCAACTCGGCGGTCCGGGAGGGAATCCAGAAAAAAGTGCTTACCGGTTTACCTAACGATTACCCAGGCAAGCACGAACTGTACGTCTTCGTCGGGGACGACAAGGCGACCAAAATCGAATTAACGGTCGAAGACGAACCGCAGATCGACATCAGACGCGTCTGCCCGCTGTTCGCAAACGCCAGGAACGAGAGGGCCAACGCCGAATACCTCGGCGGAACCGAGAACGAGCCTCATGTCCACATCTACGGCGGCGGGTTCCACCTGAAGCTCGGCAGCAAAAGGTTCGACATCGTTCAGAACGGCAAGCTTTACGCGGAGCCGATGACCAGGGCCCACGACGAGCTCAAGGGGCATGCCTTGAAAGACAAATTAGGCCCCTGCGTCGCCGCGGCCTTGAAGAAATTCAATTTCCTCGAATGATCGGGCGCGCTGCGGTTGACGGGTAGTCCGCGGGGCAGGGGGGGCGCTATAATCATCGCTGTTCATCAGACCACGTGAAGGGATTCGCGTGACGGACAGGACGCCCCGTAACCTTTCACCCGCCCCCTTGGGCGATGGCTCGCATGAC
>JBEIRZ010000615.1:0-1932 GCA_040375695.1 Planctomycetaceae bacterium | reverse complement strand
CCCCCCACGGCTTGTGAATGATCTCGTCGAACGCCTTATCGATTTGGCGATCGATGTCGAAGATCCTTTGCAGCGGTTTCCAGGTGCTCACGTTTCCTCTCGTTGATTGTCTCTCGGCAAATGCTCCGGGCACAATCTTGCTTGCCTCGCGTCTTGACGATACACCCCTGCCGTCTCGTCGCGAAGCGGGCGACCTCGGTTCCCTTATTGTTGCCTCGACTACCCCCCCATCGGTAACGCCATGAAGCACACACTAGCGGCACGGCGCGAGCCGTCCGGTACCCTGGCCACCAACGCCATGTAGCACACAATAGCGGCACGGCGCGAGCCGTCCGGTACAGAAACACAATAGCGTCACGGCGCGAGCCGTCCGGTGCAGTCCTCCCACTTTAGCGGCACGGCGCGAGCCGTCCGGTACCCCCGGCCCCGGCTCCAAGCTGTGACCCCTCCGGGATCAGGCAGATGACGTTCAACGTCAAGGCATCTTTCACATTGGCCGCACGCGAAACCCAAGCGAGCACAAATCCATGCAAACCCAACGCTTCCAATCCGGATCGCTCAGCAGCGGACGCTTAACCCCACAACAACGGCCCAGCGGGCTCACGTCAAACCGCTGATCGGCGTCCCTTGCGCGACGGCTTCGAGCAATTTGCGCGGGAGGCTCTGCAGCCTGACCTGATCGAGATCCAGCAGCGTGTGCATGATCGTCGCCGTCAGGTCGGGGATCCGGATCGGATCCGAATCGGGGGTCCCGCCGTCACGGGCCGATCGACCGATCACCTGACCCGATTTCAACCCGCCGCCGTAAAGCATCAGCGGCGCGAGGTTCCCCCAATGGTCACGCCCCCCGCTGGCGTTGAGCTGTGGCGTCCGCCCCATCTCGCCACAACAGACGAGCAGGATCTTGTCGCGAAGCCCGCGTGCCTCGATGTCATCGATGAAGGCCGAGACCGCATGATCGAATGGCGCGCCGACATAACCCATCCCTTCACGCAACGGCGCATTGTTGACGTCGGCATGCATGTCCCACACGAAACTGGTCGTGATCGTCACGAAGCCACACCCCCGCTCGCAAAGCCTGCGGGCCAGCAACAACAGCTTGCCGATCGACGCCCCGTGGTCGGCATAATGCTGGTGGTTGTTCCACTTCTTGTTGATCCGCGCGGGATCGAACCGCGGCAACGTGTCGTACTTCGCCACCACACCCGCATCTTCGCTGGCCAAATCAAAAGCATCGGCCACGCCGCTGACCAACGTTTCGAACGCCTGTTGTTGCAGCGCGTCGGCACCGGCGATCGCCGGGTCGAACTCGGCGAGCCGCTTCAGCCGGTCGAGGCTGGCGAGCAATCTTTGCCGATCCCCCAGCCGCGTCGGTGGCAAATGCAACTTCAAGTCGGCTTGTAACCCGCCCCCCGCTCCAGGGACGAACGGCGCGTACGACGCGCCAAGATCGCCGGCCGATTCGAAATTCCCGAACGTCGTGATCGCCGGCCCCGCTTCGGGCATCACCGCGCGCGGGAAGAGCGCCACGTTCGTCGGCATCGACGAGTCCGATCGGATCGGACCGGCAACCCGCGAATAGAGCGAACCCATGTTCGCCCGCAACGTCCCGCTGCTCAGGACCGGTTTGATGTCATGGTTCCCATCACCCGTGACGAACGAACGGACGATGTTGAAAAGATGCGCCCGCTTCGCGAGCTTCTCGAACGTCCCACCAAAGGTCACACCCGGGATCGTCGTCGACACCTCCCCCGTCGCGCTGCGGATCGATGACGGGGCATCCATCTTCGGGTCGAACGTCTCGTACTGCGATGGCCCGCCATGCATGAACAGAAAGATCACCGAACGATCCCGAAGCGGTGACCTCTCCGCGGCCATCGCTTTTTCTGCCAGGCCACCAGCAAGCCCAAGCCCCCCCAGCTACTCCAAGGT
>JBEIRZ010000677.1:0-1295 GCA_040375695.1 Planctomycetaceae bacterium | reverse complement strand
TCAATTCGATCGGGTCGTCGGGCCAAGCGAGGAGGTATTGCCAGACCTTGCGGACGATCGCGGGGGAGGGGTACCGGTTCTCGATGAAGAATTCTTGGACGTAGCGGTCGGAGTACGAGAAGAGCAGCCTACATTCGCTCGGCTTGCCATCGCGTCCGGCCCGACCCGCCTCTTGGTAATAGGCCTCGAGGCTACCGGGTATGTTGTAATGCACGACATAGCGGATGTCGGCCTTGTCGATCCCCATCCCGAAGGCGTTGGTCGCGACGATCGCGGCGAGCTTGTCCGACATGAAGTCTTCTTGGACTTGGCGGCGCTGTTCCGAATCGAGCCCGGCGTGGTAGACGCCGATCGGGCGTCGCAATTTTTGCGGCAGCCATTCGGCCAGCTCTTCGCAGCGTTTGCGTGTGGCGGCGTAGATGATGCCGCTGCCCGGTTGGCGGGTGATGAACTCGAACAGCTTGTCGTTCTTTTCGCGGTCGCTGGTGCAAGGGTCAACGGTGAAGCGGAGGTTGGTCCGTGCGAAGCCGGTAACGAATTCGCGGGGCTCGGCGAGTTCGAGGATCCCCTTGATGTCCTCGCGGACGTACGGGGTGGCGGTGGCGGTCAGCGCGATCGTTTGGACGCCGCCGAGGTAACGTTTGCGGAACCGTCCCAATCGGGCGTAATCGGGGCGGAAGTCATGGCCCCATTCGCTGACGCAGTGCGCCTCGTCGATCGCCAGCAGCGTCACCCCTGCGGTGCCGACGGCTTCGAGAAACCGGCCGTTGCGAAGCCGTTCGGGAGCGACGTAAACGAGCTTCAGCTTGCCGGCGGCCATCTGGCCCATCACGTCATCCTGTTCGCTCGCCGTCAGCGTGCTGTTGATCAGTTTGGCGGGGATGCCAAGGCGCTGCAGCGCGTCGACTTGGTCCTTCATCAGCGCGATCAGGGGGGAAACGACGATCGTCGTCCCTTCGCGGGCCAGGGCTGGCAATTGGTAGCAGAGGCTCTTGCCACCGCCGGTCGGCATCACGCACAGGACATCGCGGCCGTCGGCCAGGGCGTCGACGACATCCCGTTGTCCGGGGCGAAAAGTCGCCAGCCCGAATCGTCCCAGGAGCGATACGGGGTCAGTCGAAGGGACTGCGGGCCGGGTTGCGGTCGGCGGCGTTGTCATGCGAGCCATCGCCCAAGGGGGCGGGTGAAAGGTTACGGGGCGTCCTGTCCGTCACGCGAATCCCTTCACGTGGTCTGATGAACAGCGATGATTATAGCGCCCCCCCTGCCCCGCGGACTACCCGTCAACCGCAGCG
>JBEIRZ010000142.1:0-10694 GCA_040375695.1 Planctomycetaceae bacterium | reverse complement strand
AGGGGTCAGGACTCTTTAAACGTGAGTTAAACAAAGGGGTCAGGCCTCTTTAACGTTTAAAGAGGCCTGACCCCTTTGTTGTGGTCGGGCTAATTTTTAACCTTTAACAGGCCTGTCACCGAATTGACCCGAAAGTGCGAATCCCGAATCCCGGGTACGACCCCGGGTGGTGCCCTCGGTGACGTGATCGCTCGTCGTGCACACACGCCGCTATCGCTTCAGCGAATCGCGGATCTCGCGCAGCAACAGGATGTCTTCTGCCGGTGCCGGGGCCGGTTCCGCTTCCTTTTGGGCCTCGAACCTCGCCTTGGCGGTGTTCAGCAACTTGATCGCCAAAAAGATCGCCGCCGCGATCAACAGAAAGTCGACCACCGTCTGGATGAACGGCCCGAAATTCAAAATCGGGTAATCCTGTGGCACCATCACCGGCTTTCCGTTCGCCATCTCCATCGTCCCGTCCGCTTTCAACTTCGGCGCGTTCAACGGGACCTTCCAAGCCAGGTCCGAAAAGTTAACCCCAAACTTCGCCGTCAACAGGTTCAAAGGGGGCATCACGATGTTCGCCACAAACGAACTCACGATCTTCCCAAAGGCCGTGCCGATCACCACGCCAACCGCCAAGTCGATCACGTTGCCGCGCATCGCGAAATCACGGAACTCTTTCAGCAAACTCATCACCAGACTCCTACTCGCATGTTTTCAAAATCGCTTCATCTCACTCGAACAAGGCCCGAACAAGGCCCGAACAATGCTGCATTAAAAGTTACCCCGCCCCTCAAGCAAGTCCGGATCGTGCAAGCCCCTACAAAGAGGGGTGTGTCAACGTGGCGGTCGGCCGCTCTTCTCGCACGCCACGGCCTCATTCAAAGATTTACGGTTGCATCGGAATGCTAAGCTCGACCGTTTCGTTGCCGCGTCTCACCGTGACGGGGATGTTCTCACCGACCTTGAACCGCTGGACGCCGATCCGCATCAAATCCCCTTCGCTCATCCGGCTTTGGTCGCCGCCGAAGGCGATCACGACATCTTCTTTTTTGAACCCCGCTCGCTTCGCCGCGGCATGCGGCCCGAACTCGCCGACGTGTTTGGCCCGCAGCGCTATTTGGCCTTCGGCGATCCCGAGTTCACGCCGCTGCTCATCGGTGAGTTCTTCCAACAGCAACCCGCCCAGCGCCATCCGTCGCAGCCCCCACGAGCTGGCTCGCCACGCGATGTCCCCCTTCGACCGCCAATCGCTTGCCAGCTCGAGCATCACCCGCACCGTCTGGTCACCGCGCCGCACCTCGGCGGAGACTGTCCCGCCTGCGTTGCCGATCCCGTGCAGCACCCACTGGACATCGGCGATCGAAAGGATCGGCTGGCCATGCATCCGAAGGATTTGGTCCCCCGCGACGAAACCGGACCGCGCCGCTGCCGAGTCGGGGTCGACCCCTTCGACCGTGGCCCGCGTGTCGGGGTCGAGGATCAACCCGATCGACTTGGGATGCGGGTAGGGATAGAGGACTTCGTCGGGGATTCCCTTCCCTTGCGAGCGATAATGGTCGCGCAGCGCATCGCCGATCTGGTGGCAATGGATGCAGCTCTGGACGATGTTCCCCGAAGTCGCGAGCTCTGAAGTGTACTTGCCGCGCAGCGAAGGAAAGAGCTCGGGTCGCGCGAACTCGGGTTGTGGCCCCCGCTTGCCAGCGAGCCCCTCACGGTCGCGAGGATACGCTTCATGCAGCGCCAACGCCCCGCGCAGCGCCTCGGCCAATCCCGCCAACGAAACGTCTCCGACCCATTCGCTCCGATGCGACCGTGTCCCGAACCGGCCATAGATCGTCTGATCCGCATTCAACATGAACGCCGCGAACGACTGGTCGGTGTCGTACTGGAACAGCCCCAGATCGAGCCCGTTGGTCGAGACGATCCTGACGCAGACGAAACGTTCGAGCAGCGGCCTGATCACCGGGTCCTGGTCGACGAGGTCATCGTCCAGCTTCACGCACTCTTCGCACGGGATGCACCTTAAGACGACGAGCATCGGCTTGCCCGTCCGCTTCGCCGCGGCATACCCGCGCTGCAAATCGTTGTAAATCCAGAACCCTTCCGCCTCGACCCGTTGGCGGTCCTCGCGAACCTTCTGCTCGCGGCTCTTTTTCTCTTGGGCCACTGCCGACCCGCCCTGGATGTGAACGAGCATCCAACCCAAGGCGATCCCTGCGAAGAGCCGACCGGTTCTCGAAATCATCCGATATCTCCCGTTTCCATGGATGTAAAACCAAACCTCAAAAACACCACGCTGGCGAATCCACACGACCGCCCTGAGCCGACGCATCGCGCGGGGCGATCACCCCTCGTGCCGTTCGCCCTGTTCGATCGCCTCGACCCGCTTTTGTAAAGCCTTGATCTCGCGGGCCATGAAATGGATCGTCGGGATCGTCAAAAAACAGAAGGGGATCCACACCGCGAAAAACATCTGTGGGTTACCGCTTCCCCGGAACGTAACCATCATGTCCAGAGCGACACCCATCATCGCGAAGAAGAGGGTGATCGCCATCACGGCAAAGTTGGATCGGCTGGCAAGCATGTCGATCGTCGAACGTCGCATTTTATCCATCGGATCCCAAATGATTCCTGGTCAAGTGAAAAGCCTGATCGGCCCGCGCACGCGAACGTCGGATTGACGCGCCTTGTGATACCTGGACGTCGCCCGACATCAAACGCAAGCGTGGCGAACCCAACCGCGTGCTGCCCGGATTGTACCACCCGGCGTTAGGGGAATCACCCGCCGTGAAGCAACGCGATCCGGACGCAGGCCCGGAATCAAAATTCCTAACGAAGCCCCCGATCCGTCTGGCGGAATCCATGACGACCAAATGGTCGGGCCATCGATAGGGCCCGGACATCGCACCCCCGAGAATGAAGGGCACTCACACCCGGCTTCGCGTGAACCTTCGGTCCGACATGGACCCCCGCCTATCGCGATGCCGTCTTTTCATTCATCTCAAGGAGCCGAAGATGCGAGTCGTCGTTGCCGATCAGGACAGATCTTTTCTCGAATCGTTTCGCGAGTTCCTCGGGGTTCGCGGGCACGAGGTCGCCGTCGCGACCGAAGGCCTGACTTGCCTCCGCTGGCTTCGCGATTTCCGACCCGATGTCGTCGCGCTGAGCAACAACCTGTTGTGGGGCGGAAGCGATGGCGTCCTGTCGGTCATGAAAGAAGACCCGAAGCTGCGAAACATCCCCGTCCTCGTGATGACCGAAAACCCTTCGCAGCCCCCGTGGCGGATTCAACCGGAAATGGTCTCGACCGTCCAAGGCCCTTTCCGGCACGATGACCTCATCCAGCGGCTCGGGTTTCTTTCGCTGTTGGGTGCCGTCGCGAAGCAACACTGTCTCGCGAGGGTGACGCGTCCGCAACGACCGCGGTTCAACTTCGGCGAAAATGCCGCGGTCCGATCGCCAAGCTGCTAACGATCTTCGCCAACACCTTCGTCTTCTATCGAGCTCGGCTACAGGACGATCGGGTCGTCGCCGGGATAGTGCTTCGGGTCGTTGGCGACGTTCTTGATGAAGTCAGCAAACTCTTTCGCCCCTTGCGGGTGAAAGACATTTGCCGCTAGGTCGGCATCCCGTAATTGATCGATGAAACGCTGCCGGTAGGGCTCGTCATCGACAAGGCGAACGAACTTGTCGATGTACTCCTGGTCGCTGACGGTGATCAGTTCGTCCAACTTCACGGACCGCAGCATCGCGGGGCCGATGCGGTTGAACCAGCGATACCCTTCACGGACGAGCGTCGGTTTGCGGAGGTGCAGGTTGTCGGCGACGGTGTTCGACCCCGCGAAGGGAAAGACGTCGGCGGCGAAGTCGGCCTCTTCCATCATCCCCATGTATTCGGGGTAAGCAACGTGCGGGACGATCTCGATCCAGCCGTGCGTCATCCGCCGCGAGACCTCGTTGATGAACGCGGCGTAACCCTTGTGCTGGACCGGGGCGTTGCCCGCGAAGATCCGGAGCTTGACCCGCTTCTTGCAACGTCGCATCGCTTCGTTGACCGTGTCGAGGCAATGCCAATGGATCTTTTGGCCGTACCAAGAGCAATTGATCAGGACATCGCCGATCGTCTTCTTGTTCCCCGCTGGTTGGTAGGTCGGTGGTTCGTGCACCGCGCCGTAGCCGGGCAACAGGACCAAGCGTTCGGAATAGTTCTGCTTGGCGATCATCGGCACGTCGACGTCACGACCGCTGATGAAGTAATCGGTCTTCGCCCCGAAGGTGCTGACCGGATGCCCCGTCATGATCACCTGGACCGGGGCGATCCGCTGGTTCACCATCAGGATCGACGGCAGCGTCATCCCGACGTCAGGGAAGATCAACGCCGCGAAATCATTCTCGTTGATCGGTGTCAGATCGAGCGCTCCGTTATCGAAGCGGATCCGCTTGACCTCATCGAAGATCGACGTGTCGAGGTCCTTGGCCTCACGGAGCGAATGGAGCAGGGTGAGGTGAAAATGGGGTTTGAGCGCCGCGATGTAACCGCTGAGCGTGCGGTGGACGCTGTGCCCTTTTGACCAATACTCCGAAAAGACGGCGACCCGTGTCGGGTTGGGGCTGTTTCGGATCTCCGTCGGAATGTGCTTCTGGATCGCCTGGTTGATCAGCTCCTTGGCCCGACGTTCCTCCGGGATCCCGAGATACGTGCAACCGAAGTAGAGCTCCTGCATGTCGATCGCCGGGATGAGCCGATGGTCCAATTGCGAAAGGAACCGCGACAGGTTGGCCGTCACCTTTTGGCTGCAGTTGCCGCTAAAGACCGTCTTCCAAGTTTGGAAGGCCCAGCGGCTGACCAATTGCGGGTTGGCCACCAACAGGTTCGCGATGTCGATCGACTCGTTGTTGCGGGCCGAATAGAGGACGAGCGACTTGAAGGCGTTTTGCCTTTGCGTCATCACCTTGATCAGGTGATGGTCGGTCGTCGTCTTCAGGCAACCCTCCATGATGTTGCCGATCATCGAGTTGTAGACGAGGTAGAGAAACCCGTGATCCTCGGGGACCTCGAAGTCGGGCTGGCAAAAGATGTTCAGGACGCTGTCGAGCGTCTGGCCGAGCGTCAGACGCTCCTCGTCCGAAACCCCCAACCCCGGCATCTCGTTGAGGTGTGACAGCGTCGACAGGATCGCCAGCGAGGTCCGGTTGTTGTCGCGGGCGACGTAGGCCTCCATCGCCTCGCGGGCCAAGTCATAGGCCTTCTGCAGCGGGTTCACTGGCACCGCTTCCGGCCCCGTGGATAGCCCCGGCCCCGTGGATAGCCCCGAGCCCTCCGGGTTGGGGGAGATCTGATCGACGAGTTTTTCGAGGTCGAAAGGTTCCGAGGACATGCCGTTTCACGGGTTGGGTGGTGGATCCGGATCGAACGTCCGAGGCTCGCTCACCGCCCGACCCGTAAAGCCGCTCGCAGTGAACAAATGACAATACCATAAAGGGCCGAATCGCGGCGTTTTTCACCACCAAAAGATTACCCTTTCCAAGCATCCGATCCGGGTTTTCGTAAAATTGGAACGGAATTTGCAGTCACGTGCATCAGCGACCCTTGGGTCGCGCCGCGAGCTAGGTTTTGCACTGCCCGGAGTGTAGCGAAATCGCGGCGATTTGGTCCGAGCCCCGTCGCATCGCTCGGAGATTTTTTTCCAAATAACTAGGGGAAGCCCCGGCAGCGTTTGAACCGGACCTATACCTAAGATAGACCAGCAATCCTTTCGATTCGGACCCGCGTCGCCGTTTTGAGACTTCGGTCTCGTTATGGGACGTTACCAACCCGCCCGACAGGTCGTTTAACGCCCGATGACTCGCAGCCTCATCCGTTCCCCTTTAGCCCAATCGCGTACCGCCATGACGTTCTTCCGCTCACGACGAAATTCGCTTCGCGCCTCCGCTGATCAAAGGCATGCCCGTCGCCAACGCCTTCGCGTCGAACTGCTGGAGAACCGCGTGGTGATGGCGGGGGACATCAACTTTGACGCCGCGTCCGGGCTGTTGAACATCGTCGGGACCGAGCAGAACGATACGGTCGTGGTGTCGATCCGAGGGAGCGACGTGACCGCTTCGATCACGAACCCTTCGGGGACCGGGTCGCGGACCGTGCGAGGCGTGAAGTCGATCGAGTTCTATGGCTTCGGCGGCGACGATAGCTTCACCAATTCGACCAAGATCAAATCGACCGTCGATGGCGGGATCGGCAATGACACCTTGCGCGGTGGCGTTGGCAAGGATCGGATCTTCGGTGGTGAAGGTTCGGACCAGCTCTACGGCGGCGCGGATGCGGATGACCTTGATGGCGGCGGGGACGACGACTTCATTTGGGGTGGTGCCGGCAACGACAATGTCAAAGGTGGTACCGGTAACGATGACGTCTACGGCGAGGACGGCAATGACAACCTCTACGGTGACGATGGCTTCGACGATCTCTATGGCGGCAATGGCAACGACAAGGCCTACGGCGGGCTTGGCGATGACAACCTTGACGGCGACGCCGGCAACGACGATCTCAACGGCGACGAAGGGAACGATGACGTCAGCGGCGGTAGCGGTAACGATGCGCTCAAAGGGGGCAACGATCACGACATCATCTTCGGTGGCACAGGAAACGATTCGCTCTTCGGTGGCTTTGGCGATGATGACCTCGCCGGCGATGTCGGCAACGACGTCATCGATGGCGGCGGCGACCATGATCGATTGAAAGGCGGTACCGGCAACGACAAACTTCTCGGCGGCGGTGGCGACGATTCGCTTAGCGGCGATGACGGCAACGACCAATTGGAAGGTGGCGATGACGATGATTCGCTGATCGGCGGCAACGGCAACGATACCCAGCGGGGCGGCGGCGGGATCGACCGCGTGATCGGCGGCGCAGGGACCGACCTCCTTTACGGCGGCGACGGTGACGATTCCGTCGAAGGGGGCGACGGTAACGACCGCTCCTACGGCGATGCCGGCAACGACGCCGTCTATGGCAGCGGCGGTAACGATATCGTCGACGGCGGCGATGGCAACGACAAGCTCTTCGGCAACACCGGCCGCGACATTCTCGAAGGACGTTCTGGCGACGACAGCCTCGATGGCGGCGAAGGGGATGACCGGATCCGCGGCGGCGACGGGAACGATGACGACGACGATGCCGACGATCGGCTCGAAGACGAAGATGACGAAGACGAAGGGGAAAACGAGAACGACGACGACGCCCCCGGTTCGGTAACTCCGATCGTCTTCGCCGGCGATAACACCGCTAACCTGAGTGGCACCTCCCAAGGCGAAAACGACAAACGCTATTACTCGTTCACCGCGACCCGAACGCAAACGTTGAACGTCGCGATGTTCCGCGACCAGAACAACCGCTTCGGCGAACTGGAGATCGAGGATTCGGTCGGTACGGATGATTTGCTCGAACTCGAACCGGACGATGACGGCATCACCACCGGCCAGATCGGTGTCGTCGCCGGCAGGAGCTATTACATCCGTTTGAAGGCGTCCGATGATTCGCCGGTCAACTTTAGCGTCGATTTAGCGCTGGTGAACTGACCCCGGCTTCGCCGCGGACCCACAGCCAGCCGTCGTTCCCGATGGCTTTTAAAATCACGGGGGCGACAACGCGAAAGTTTTCCGATTCGGCACTTGCCGCGGTTGTCGCCGGTGCGGGCGGCGGTATGGTGAATGTGTCGTGCGAGCGCGCGACCCGGCTCCGCTGGATGACACCTCACGACCGAGGCGGTCCATCGGGGCGGGAACCCCACACCGTGGCTGCGAACGAGGGCGAAACCGAAATGTTGTCCGGCATTGATGTCGACGCGGCGCTGCACAGGTTTCTGAAATTGGCCGCGATCGAAGGGATCAGCGGCAAAGAACGGCCGGTGATCGATGCGATCATCGCGATGCTCCGCGAGGCGGGGGTCGACCCGCGCGCGATGCGGACCGATGACGCGAATGCACGCAGCCATATCGGGGGCGAGGTCGGCAACCTGATCGTCGACATTCCCGGGACGATCCCCGGCCCGACGACGCTGCTGTCGGCCCACACCGACACCGTGCCGGTCTGTGTCGGCAGCGACCCGGTCGTCGACGGCGACCTGGTCCGCAGCCGCAACGCCGCGAGCGGGCTCGGTGGCGACGACCGCGCCGGGTGCGCGACGCTGATCACGGCCGTGACCGAATTGCTCCGCTCGGGGCGACCCCACCCGCCGATCAAGCTCCTCTTTTTCGTCCAAGAAGAGATCGGTTTGGCCGGCTCGCGGAATCTCGACCCGTCGTTGATCGGCCCGGTCGACCGCGCCTTCAATTTCGACGGCGGGCGGCTCGAAAAGGTCACCGTCGGCGCGACGGGCGGCGAACGGATCACGATCGAATTGCACGGCACCCCGGCGCACGCCGGCGTCGCACCCCAGACGGGCGCCAGCGCCATCGTCATGGCCGCGCGGGCGATCGATCGGCTCCATCGAGACGGCTGGTTGGGGCTGGTCGACAAACCGGGGATCGGCGTCGGGACCTCGAACGTCGGCGTGATCAACGGCGGCGACGCGACCAACGTGATCACGCCGTTGGTGCGTCTTCGGGCCGAAGCCCGCAGCCACAACCCCGTGATGCGGAAACGGATCGTCGAAGAAATACGCAGTGCCTTCCAAGCCGCGGCCGCCGAGGTCACGACCGATTGTGGGACGTGCGGCCGCGCCGAATTTTCGACCCGCATCGATTACGACTCGTTCCGGCTTGCCGATGACGACCCGATCGTCGTCGCGGCGAAACGCGCCATCGAAGCGACCGGCCGGGTTCCCTATTGCGATGTCACCAACGGCGGGCTCGACGCGAATTGGCTTCACAAACATGGCATCCCCGCAGCGACCTTGGGGTGTGGCCAGCTCGACATCCACACGACCAACGAAAAGCTTTCGATCCCCGATTACCTCGACGCCTGCCGCGTCGCCTTGCGGCTGATCTCTGCGGGCCATCCGGAATCGGCGACAGCCGTCGACTCGCTAAGGCATCGTGAGCAGGACAATGCGACAAAAACGGCCGGCAGCTTTGCGGTTCGCGGCGTCGTCAAACACGGCACCGTGACGCTCGATGACCCCCACGCGATCGCCGACGGGACCGTCGTGCAGGTCATCCCGGTGGGACAAAAGTCGGCCCATGAACGCGAAGCAGCCGTCGAGTCCTCTGACCAAGATCCGCATTCGCGACGCGGCCAGCACGAACTCCTCGGCTTGCACCCGCATCACCATCACCCGCCACATTCCCCACGCGAACATCTCGGGGGGTGGCCGATCGGGGACGAAGACGAGAATGTCGACGGTTCGATCCGCCAATGGCGCGAAGGTGACGAATGACGAGCGACGAGTTGGCGAATCGATGAAGCCGCGTCAGTTCGATACCGCTGATCGAGCCTTCTGCTTGGGCATCACCCTTGGTCGGCGATCAGCTCGTGAAGGTGGACGAAGGTTTTGCCGAGCCTTCCGCCATAATTGCCGGCGCTGATTTTGATCAGCCCCGGCGTGTCGGCGGCGGCGAGGATGGCGGCTTTCGAGGCCGCTTTGAGGGCCTCCAGGTCATGCCCGTTGACGATGATTTCCATGACCGAGCGGACCCCGGCTGGGAGTTTTGATTGGTCGCCGAGCTTGTCGCGAAGCGTCGGGCAATATTCGGCGTAAGTGCTGGCGATCATGAAGCCGTATCGGCTCCCCGCCTTGCTGCCGCTCGCAGCGACGCCACCGGGGAAGGGGGTGATCGTGTCCGGGATCGACTCGACGGCGATCGCCGCCCGCCTGGCCGCATCGATCGCGGCGTCTTCGGTCTCGCCAAAAAACCAGAGGTTCCCCCCCATCACGCCATCGCGGAAGCCGAAGCGTCGCGACAGGAAAAATTCCCCGCCCAAGATCGGGATCACCCAACCCCGCTCGCCATGCCGGACATCGCGGAATTGGTGCCCGTCGCCGAACAGGGCGATCTTGCGGCCGAGCTTGAAGTAATCTTCGGTATCGAGCCGGTTGAAACAGCGGATCGTCGGGCAGGTGAGGGCATTTTGGCTGAGCCGGGCCAACATCACCTTTTCGAGATGCTCGCGGCGGTCCTTGCGGAATCGAGGGACGTGGAATTGGATGATCGCCCCCGGTCTGCCGTCGGGGGTTGCCGCAGCGTCGACCCATTGGGCCAACCCCGCTTCGCAATCGCACAGGATCGTGCTGCTGGCATGCCCCGCCACCGCGGAGACGGCGTGCCCGAGCCATTCGTGGTCGCGGCCGGTCAGCAGGACCTCGCCGTAAATGCTCCGAAAGCCTTCGGCATAGGTGTCGTCAACGAGTTTTCGCAGGTCGGGCATGGTCGGCTCGGGTGAGATCCGCTGGTTCGAAGCGTTTTTTACGGGAAATGCCGGAAAACAAAAGGGCACGCGAGGGGGTCTGGCGACGGCAACAGGCCGTCTCAAGCTTACCCGAAAGGGCGTCGCCGGAGTACCGGAAATCGGGGGGATCGGCGTCGTGCCGGTTGGCCCCACAGTGATGGAAAAACGGTCGGCCAGGGGAAAACGGTGGGCCAGGGGAAAACGGTCGGCCAGGGAAAAACGGTCAGGAAGAGTGGGCAGTTTTATCCGAAGCTGGGGATTACGCAGGGACGGGAGAAAAGTACACTAGGACGAGGATCAGCAAGGGGCCAATTTTTTGGCAGTT
>JBEIRZ010000409.1:0-3931 GCA_040375695.1 Planctomycetaceae bacterium | reverse complement strand
CCCAATTCCTGTCCGGCGGCCGGATTCGCGTTCGCGACCTGACAAATCGCTAGTCCCAACATCAAGCACAACATCGAACGCATCGAACAAGCCTCGTCTGGGAAACGGTGCGAACCCCCGAATTCCCGATTGGACGACCCGCCAGTCGGGCTGTCAAGTCGCGGGACCCGCTGGGATCGTCCCATGCTGGTGAAACCGGCGGGGGGCCGCGTCCGGCTTGGCCGCTTGCGATAGGATGGGGGGCGTGGCGGATGTTTTGGTTCCCCTTTCTTTACCCAGACAGTCCCGATGCGTGTTTTGCGATCAACTTTAGTTCAATCGATGTTTCTGTTGGCCTCCGTTGGTTGGTGGCCATGTTTCGCAGGCGAAGGGGTCACCCGGTCGCCTCGAGAGATCGATGCCGAACTGCGCGACGATTGGAAGCTCGACCCGTTTTATCGCAAGCAAGTCGATGTCGGCGGGTTGCCGATCGTCGGTTCGGACCGTGTTACGGACAACGCGCTGGCCGAAGCGGCTTGGATCGTCGAGCGGATGATCGGGCATCGGCCGGAGCTGCTCAGGGCGATGCGAGAGAACCGCGTCCGTGTCGCGGTGATGGCGGCCAGCGAATACACCACCGACGTCCCCGAGCACAGCCGCTTGGAGCCGAAGCAATACTGGGATCGCCGTGCCCGAGGGTTGGGTGCGACGCCGGACAGCCCCGCCGTCTCGTGTGGCGAAGAGAACCTGCTCGATTATCCGGGCGATCCCTACCCTCGCGAAAACATCTTCATCCATGAATTCGCCCACGCGATCCACGAGACCGGGCTGGTCCGTACCGACTCGACGTTTGACGAGCGGCTTCGCGCGGCGCACCGCTCAGCGGTCGAGCGTGGGTTGTGGAAAAATACTTATGCCGCGACGAACCCGAACGAATATTGGGCCGAAGGGGTCCAAGCTTGGTTCGATGACAACGCCCCCCCCCGATGCGCTGCATAACGAAGTGCGGACCCGCGACCGGTTGAAAGGCTATGACCCGCAGCTTGCCGCGCTCTGTCTCGAAGTTTTCGGTGACAAGGCATGGCGTTATGTTCGTCCCGTCGCGCGCGGTGCCGAGGGCCGTGCGCATCTGGCCGATTACCGGCGTGATTCGTTACCACGCTTCTCATGGCGCGACGCCCCTTTGGGCGAATCGACCCGCGCGACTTTCCAAACCTCGGCGGGTGATTTCGACATCGAACTCTTGCCAAACCGATCTCCCGATGCGGTCAGGTTATTTTTGAAACTAACGCTCGAAGGTGCCTACCACAGCGGCACGATCAAGCGTGAAGATGGCGATGCGAAACAAGGGGTGCGGATGATCGCTTCGGTGAGCGACAAATGGTTGAAACAAGACGACCCGCCGCGGCCCTGGTGGGTTCATCCGTCGCGCGGTGATGCCGTGATTCCGCAAGTGGGCATGGTCGCGGTACGGACTGGCGGCGATCACCCTGGCCAGCTCGTGATTTTGAGCGGCGACGTGTCGCAAGCCGCGGGGCCCGAAGCGGATCTGATCCCGATCGGGAAAATCATCGGTTTTCCCGAGTCGATCAAGCCGCTGGAAGAAAGTTTGAAATCGGGCGAATCGATCGACATTCGCCGCGTGATTCGGACGCACTGAGTGATTTGCCGGTGCGTCAATCAATTCGAGCTGCGGGTCCGAGAACCGGCGTTATTGGCTCGCGATTCGGCGATCACCCTGCGCTGAATCCCGGGTATGGCACCAACAGGTCACTTGGCCGGTTGCTGGCCGAGGATTTGTTGTTCCATCTGCTGGAGCATCGCTTCCATCGGGGTGCCGCGGATGTCGGGGCGGGCACGCATTTCACGGAATTGCTTGATCAGGTTTTGTTTCGCCGTATCATCTTGGGCCTGCACGTTCATCGGCGGTGTCTTCCCGTCGAACGGTTCGGCGATGTAGCGGGTATAAAGTTCGTGAGCCTCGGCGTTACGCTTCTTGAGCGCGGCCGCGTTCTTGGCGACGGTCGTTTTCTTTTTACCCGACTCGATCTCTTCGACGATCACCTTGATCCGGCCATTCGATTCTTCGATCAAGACGCGCTGACCTTCTTCTTCGGCTTGGGTGCTTCGAACCCATTGGCTCCCTCGGCCGTCATTAACGATCGACATGCTTTGGCGGATCGACGAAGAGTTGTTGCCGCCAGCCGCTTGCGGGTCGTTGGGGCTGGCGTTGGGATTGCTTGGGGTTGAACCGCTTTGTGTTTGCGTCGTCCCGAAGAAAAAGGTCGTACCGTTTTGCGTCGATAAGCCGAATCCGCCGGCAGAGGCCGATGCCCCGCCACCCGCCGTGGCCGAGCCACCTGCGGAGCCGAACGAAAAGCTACCTTGGGCCGTTTGCTTCGACGATTTTTGATTGGTGTCGGATTGCTGCGATGAAGACTGCGACGATGATTGTTGGCGCGTTGTCGATTGTTGGCCTTGCGCGTCAAACGCCGACAGGAACACGAGGGCGCTGGCCGCTAGCGATACGTGACGTGTGAGCCACTTCAAGATCGGACGTTTCATGGGAAGGGCCTTGTAGTTGATCGGCGGTTGCGGTCTTCGCCGAATTTAAAAGAGAAGAGGGGACCGGAATCGCTTCGACGTATTTTGACTGAGCGGCCTTCTCGTCGCAAGAAAGAGCGGGATCGAATCCCGACGAAGGCCAGAAATCGCCAAGAATTCACGAAAAATGCGACTCTTTTCAGGCGTTTCGTGGCCTGTTTTTCGCGGCTAGGCGTGTTCGATGGTCAGCGGTATGACGTCGGCGATGTCGCGCGTCCCTTGGGCCAGCATCACGAGGCGATCGAAGCCGAGGGCGACGCCGGAGCTTTCTGGCAATCCGTGCCGCATCGCCGCGATGAGCGAATTGTCGATCGGCAATTCCTGACGCCCGTTGGCGAGCCGTTTCGCGTTATTGATCTGGCTGCGACGGTGCAGCTCGTCGGCATCGAGCAATTCGCCGTATCCATTGGCCAGTTCGAGGCCGCCGATCATCCATTCGAACCGCTCGGCCGTCGCCGGGTCGTCGCTGCTGGGGCGGGCCAAAGCGGCTTGGGTGAGCGGATAATTGCGGATCACGACGCTCGATTCGCCGATTCGCGGTTCGATCACTTCGGTCAGCAGGATATCGAGCATCGCGTCGCGGTGGGCTTCCGGGCCAGAAGCACCTAACGTCGCGGCCCCTTCGGTGCGAAAGTCGTTCGCCAAGTCAGGTTCGACCGCGGCGACGGCGTCGCACAATCGGGCGATCGGGACTTCGATCGGGTCGAAGCCGAGGTGCTGGCGAAAGAGTTCGCGATAGGTCACGACGTGGGGTGGTGGCAGCATCAGAACGCCGCAGACGAGCCGGATCGTTTGGTCGATGACGGCATCGAACCCCATCCCGACGGCATACCATTCGAGCATCGTGAATTCGACGTTGTGGCGGGCCGACCGTTCGCCGCCGCGAAAGACGGGGCCGATGCTGTAGATCGAACCGATCCCCAGCGTCAGCAAGCGTTTCATCGCCAGTTCCGGCGACGTTTGCAAGTAATAGGTCGCGGCATGTTCGCCGTCGGGAAGCCGCAGGGCGCGGCCGTCGATTTCGACCGGGTCGATGTAGGCATCGACGACGTGGTCCCGCGACAGGACGGGGGGTTGGACTTCGGTGAATCCTTCCGAATCGAAAAAGGCTCGCACGTCGCGGAGCAATCGCGCGCGGGCTTTCAGGTTTTCGACAAGCCTTGGCGCCCGTGCCGAAACGTTCCTCTGCCAATCATTCCCCGCCATCCGTCCCCCCTTACGTTCTCGCGACACCGAACGATATCGGTCAAACCTTCAACGATAACAAGCTGGGCGGCGAAAGGGAGCGGGCGAACTTGATAAGCGGTGCCCAACAGCGCGCGGCCCCGAACCGCACAGTCGACAAATT
>JBEIRZ010000133.1:0-11483 GCA_040375695.1 Planctomycetaceae bacterium | reverse complement strand
GACGACGAGGGTGTCATCGAGCAGTCCGCATTGGTCGAGGTCTTTGATCAGCGCCGCCGTTGCCTGATCGGTATCGCGGCATTGGCCGCGGATCGCACCGGGCAAGCCGCCGTGGTGGTCCCACCCCATGTGAAAGAGCTGGATGAAGCGGACGTCGCGCTGGGCCAAGCGGCGGGCGAGGAGGCAATTGGCGGCGTACGAGCCGGGGCGTTTGACGTCGGGGCCGTAGGCATCGAGGACGTGTTGGGGTTCGCCGGAGACATCGAGCAAATCGGGGACGCTCGATTGCATCCGGAAGGCGAGCTCGTACTGGGCGATGCGGGTTTGGATTTCGGGATCGCCGATCTGTTCGTAGCGCTGTGAATTGAGCGCAGCGATACGATCGAGCGTGCCGCGGCGGGTCGCGGGATCGACGCCCGGGGGGTTAGAAAGGTAGAGCACCGGATCGCCGCTGTTGCGGAACTTGACCCCTTGGTGTTTGGAGGGAAGGAACCCGGCCCCCCAGAGGCGATCGTAGAGCGGTTGGTCATCGGGACGACCGCTGCCGAACGAGGTCAACACGACATAGGAAGGGAGGTCCCGATTGACGCTCCCCAGCCCATAGGCGACCCATGAACCGATGCTCGGCCGGCCGGCGAGTTGGGATCCGGTTTGGCAGAAGGTGATCGCGGGATCGTGATTGATCGCTTCGGTGTGCATCGTGCGGATCATGCACCAGCGGTCGGCGAGGGTCGACATCTGGGGCATCAGTTCGCTCATCCACATCCCGCTTTGGCCATATTGCGCGAACTTGAAGATCGACGGGGCGATCGGAAAGTTCTTTTGGCCCGACGTCATCGTCGTCAGGCGTTGTCCCTTGCGGATCGAATCGGGAAGGTCCTTGCCCCGCTGGGCCTCCATCGCCGGTTTGGGGTCGAAGAGGTCCATTTGCGACGGCGCGCCGGACTGGAAAAGGTAAATGATCCGCTTCGCCTTGGGAGGGAAGTGCGGGAATCCGGCCAAGCCGATCGCTTCGTCTTGGGCGCGGGCCTGTGGCGATTCGCCGACGACCAACGACGCGAGCGCGGCGGTGCCGATCGACATCGCCGAGCCACGCAAGAAGATCCGCCGGTTGAGCGAATCCTGCAATCGATAATCAACAACAGAAGGTTTCATCCGGTTCACTCGCGGGTCACGAATTCGTCAAGGTTCATCAGCACGTTGGCGGTCAAGGCGTAGGCGGCCCGTTCGGCCGGGTCGAGCGCATCGGTCGAGGGGGCGTCACCGACGGCCAGCAAGCTCGCGGCGGCCTGTGGGTCGGCGCGGAAGCGGGCCAAATCGGAACTTAAACCATCAGCCAACAGCGACAGCTCGTGCTCGTTCGGGTCGCGCCCCACGGCGAGGCGAAAACCGTACGCCAAGCGCGCGGCCGGGGTATCGCCCCCTTCGAGGATCATCCGTTCGCCCAGCCTGCGGGCCGCCTCGACGAAGGTGACCTCGTTCAGCAGGGCGAGCGATTGGAGCGGGGTGTTCGTCTTGGACCGTTTGACGGTGCAGACCTCGCGATTGGGGGCATCGAACAACAGCATCGTCGGGGGTGCGGCGGTCCGTTTCCAGATCGTGTAAAGCGACCTGCGATAGAGCCCTTCGCCCGCATCGTGTTTGTAGTTGCGGAGGTTGCCATAGCGCGAGGTTTCGTCCCACACCCCTTCGGGCATGTAAGGGCGGACGCTGGGGCCACCGACCTTGGGGACCAACAGGCCGCTGACGGCGAGCGCGCGGTCGCGGATCGTTTCACCGGGCAAACGGAAGCGGGCGCCGCGGCTCAGCAACCGGTCCTCGGGGTCACGGGCCAGCGCCAGCGGCGAGACGACAGCGGATTGGCGATAGGTGGCGCTGGTCACGATCAGCTTGATGATCGACTTCATGTCCCAATTCGCGGCATCGACCCCGGAGACCTGCGGCGAGTGCTGGGGCGACATGAATTCGACCGCCAACCAATCTAGCAGTTCGGGGTGGCTTGGGAATTCGGCTTGCGAACCGAAGTTCTCGGTCGTCTTCACCAACCCGGTGCCGAAGAGTTGTTCCCACATCCGGTTGACCCACACGCGAGCGGTTAGCGGGTTGCCACGGTCGACGACCCATTTGGCGAAGCCCGAGCGATCGTTCGGCGCCCCTGCGGGGAGGGGCGGCAGGACGGCGGGCAAGCCGCGGTCGACCTTGTCGCCCGGCTTGTCGTATTCGCCGCGGATCAAGATGTGAGCCGGACGCGGGGCGACCTCCTTCATCACCATCGCCGTGGGCAAGCCCCCTTCGTAATCGGCGACGCGTTTGCGGGCGGCGGCGAGCGTCTTTTCTGCGTCGCTGACCGGATTGCTGACCCGTTCGCGGAAGAATTTGGTCAGCGTTTCGGTCTGTGCCGTGGTCCTGGCAGCGGGGTCGAGGGCGACAATTTGGCGAACGTCGTCGGGGACCTGTTGCGAGGCCCCGTCGATCGACAGCAATTCGCCGCCGCGACCGCTCGCGGAGATGCGGAAGCGGCCGATGTTGTGCCCGCCGATCGCCTCGTGGTGGAACCGCAGGGTCAGCACCGATTCGGCATCCGATTGCAGCGGCTGATCGAGAACGAACATCGCCTGGCAGAGCTCGCGGCGTTCCGGCCCGTTGACCGCCCAACCCTTCGCCGGGTTGCCGCCGTTGAGGAAGCTGATATCCCAACCGGGCTGGGAATAATTCGCCGCGATCCGCGAGAACTTGATCGGCGCGGGCGAAGGGGTGGCGGGTCCCTTCCAATCCCCTTCGACACGCGTCAGGACGAAGTTGCCGTTGGAATAGCGGCCGACGCTCTTGTTGGGCAATCGTTCGTCGGGGAAACATTCCAGCAATAGGCCAGTCACTTTGCCGGGAGCCAGTCGGATCGTCACCTCGTACGTGTCATGGGTCGGGTTGGTCCCTGTCGCGAGGTACGAGCCATCGGGTTGGCGTTCAAGCGCGGCGCCGCCGAGCGACTTGACCGATTCGGGGTTGATCGGTGCCCAGTCCGGTTCGTCCTTGGCGAGTGATTCCTTGAAGCCGGGCTCCCAACGGGCCACGAGGGCAGGCAATTCTTTGGATGCGGCAGCGACCGCGGCTTCGGCTTCGGCGATCGCCGCCTTGAGCCGGGCGAGTTCGGCTTGCTGTTCGGGGTTGGCCACCGAGAGGAGCGGCTTGGTGTTGGCGTCATTCTCCAGCACGCCACTTTCATCGACCGAGTTGAAATAGGCGAAGAGCTGGTAGAACTCCTTCTGCGAGATCGGGTCGTATTTGTGGTCGTGACAACGGCAGCACCCGAGGGTCAAACCGAGCCAAGTGAGGCCGGTCGTTTCGACCCGATCGATCACCGTTTCGACGAACCATTCTTCGACGATCCGGCCGCCTTCGCCGTTGAGCCGATGGTTGCGATTGAAGCCGCTGGCCACGAGCTGATCGTGGGTGGGGTTGTCGAGCATGTCCCCGGCCAATTGTTCGATCGTGAAACGGTCGAAGGGGAGGTTGCGATTGTAGGCGGCGATCAGCCAATCGCGCCAGGCCCACATCTCGCGACTGCCATCGGCCTGGAAGCCGTTGCTGTCGGCGTAGCGAGCCAGGTCGAGCCAACGCAGCGCCATCTGTTCGCCGTAATGTTGTGAGCCGAGCAACCGATCGACCAATCGTTCGTAGGCGTCGGCGGATTTGTCATCCAAAAACGCACGCAGCTCATCGGGTGTCGGTGGGAGCCCGGTCAGGTCGAGCGACAGGCGGCGGATCAGCGTCGCGCGATCGGCCTCGGGCATCGGGTCGAGGCCGGCCGATTCCAACCGAGCGAGGACAAAGCGGTCGATCGGGTTGCGCGGCCATGACGACAACTTCACCGCGGGGAGCTCAGAACGCTGGGGTGGGATGAAGGCCCAATGCGATTGGTACTCGGCGTTTTGGTCGATCCAGCGGCGGAGCAGATCGATCTGCTGCGGGGTCAAACGTTTCCCTGTCTCCGGGGGCGGCATCCGGATCGAATCGTCGTCGCTCGTCACACGGCGCAGCAGTTCGCTGGCCACCGAGTCACCAGGGACGATCGCTTTGGCACCCGATTCGGCCTGTGTGATCGCCGCCTCGCGTTGATCCAACCTTAAGCCCGCTTGCAACTTGCTGGTGTCGGGGCCGTGACAGGTGAAGCAAGCATCCGACAGGATCGGACGGATGTCGCGGTTGAACGAAATCGCTTCCGCGGCCGACGCCGTGCCGGCCAAGAGTGCACCGAAGAGCACGACCCAAACCTGACAGCGAATCGAAGCGGAACGGCAGGTCGACGATGGACGAGGCATGGCAATCGTGTCGGGAGGCGGCGGGATGGGGCAAGGGAAGGATGGGCAACGATTCTCCCCAAGGGCGTGATCTTCGCCGCTGTCGATTATAACAGGGGACCGGCCGATCCATCGTCCCCGATCTCGACGGTTTTACAAAAGGGATCGCGACAAAAAGGCGTTTGCAAGGTTTTTTAACGCCTCGGGCATCATCCCCGAGGCAGGGTCGACCGAGGGTAGGGGTCGGCGAACGCGCCGAACGCCCCCAGCCCACCATCGACTTCGACATCGGTCGCGGTAATGAAGGAGGCATCGGCGCTCGACAGCCACAGGACGGCGGCGGCGACCTCTTCGGGGCGACCGATCCGACCCAAGGGGTGTCGGTTGGCGAGCTCTTCGCCGCCACCCTGTTGGGCGAGGGTCGCCCGGACCATCGGGGTATCGATCGCGCCGGGCGAAACAGAGACGACGCGAATCCCTTGGCGAGCGTATTCGACACCCCACTGGGCCGCCTGCATCCGGTTGGCCGCCTTGATCGGGCCATAGGCGGCGACCTGGCGGGCGGTCCGTCCCCCTTGGCCGCTCGACATGTTGACGATCACACCGCTCCCTTGACGCAGCATCACCGGGACGGCGTGTTTGGCCATCAGCGAATAGCCGGTCAGGTTGATCGCCGTCATCCGATCGATCAGGTCGGCGGGGAGTTCGTGCAGGGGTAGGTAAGACTCCTTCGGTTGGATCGCCGCGTTGTTGACCAGCACGTCGAGGGCGCCGTAATTCTCGACGGTGAACGCGACCGCCTGCTGGCAATCGGTCTCGATCGAGGTGTCACCCAAAAAGGGAGCGATGCCCGACGTGAGGCTATCGGCCTCGGGCTGACGGATATCCATCGAGACGACCGACGCGCCGGAATCGACGAACGCGCGGCAAATCGCATGACCGATCCCGCTCGCGCCCCCCGTGACCAGGACGACACGGCCTCGATTGTCATGACGGACCAAACCTTGGGGGCGGTCGATACGACTCATTCGGCTCTCCTGGTTGCGTCGGCAGGGATGGGATTGTCGCCGCGGCCTTGGGAAGCGGGCTGGGCCTTGGACGCGGGGCGGACCCCGATCATGGCGACCTCCAACCGGAACGGGCCTGGTTTTTTATCACCCAGCAGCAACCCCACGCCATTGATCTCGGCAGGGACCAACGGTTGGTTGCGGACGACTTGCCCGAACGATGTCGCTTCGAAACGATCGAGCGAGAAGGGGACTTCGATCCACTCGCCCGGGACGGTTTTGAAGGTCGCGCGATAGGAAAAGGCCATCTGTCGGCGGGGGACGTAAAGGTTGAGGCTATACTCGCGACCGTCACCGCGAACGCGGAGTACGAGCTCGTCCCCGGCGCGGAGGGCGAGCGACGTGGGCGTCGACCGAACGGAAGCGAAGCCGCCGTTATTCTCCAGCGACAACGTCCCGAAAAATTCGAGGGTCGCATCGGGGGTGATACGGAGCCGGCCGTCCGAACGTCCCCCCATCACGCCGTCGTTCACGGCCTGCCATTTCGCAGCGGCGTCGGGAGCATCGAACGCGAACAGTGGCCGCAATCGACCCTCGGAGTCGGCCGCCGCGATCGGCATCGCCGCGAGCGAAACGAGGACGGGCAAAAGTAATCGAGTGATCATGATGGTACCGAAGGGAGGTGTGGTAGCCAGGGCAAAGTGACAGGCCGGGCGAAAGGTCGCCGAGTCCGTGTGGGAAAATCAAAAGTTCAATCGCGTGCGAAGGTCGATTCGCGGGAAGGTTGGTAGCGGATCGCGAGGTGCGGGGTTTCGATCCGTTGTTGGCCGGTACCGAGGGAGCGGACACCCGCCTCGACCAGGCCGGTCGTCAACAGCGTCCGTTCGATCGGATAGGGGGAGACGCCGGTGACGAAGGTCTCTTCCGCCTTGGACATCAGCGCCGCCGAATAGGCGACGTTCGGGTTGGGCGGGAGGTGAAAGAGCGTCGACAAGGGTTTGTCCTCACCTTTGATCCTCGCGGCGAAGGTGAAGTCTCCGACGAGGCCGTTCATCAACAGCATCGTCGCCTTGACCCCATCGGCATATTCGAAGCGATACGCGACCGGGTCCTTGACCCACTGGCGAATCTGGTCGTGGTTGGGGTACCGATGGCTGAACGATTCGGGTTGGGTCAGGGTGTGGCTGCGCGACAGGCAGGCCTCCATCAATCGCGAGTCCCACCCCCCGCGAGCCCAATCACCCGCGGCCATCGCGGCCCAGACGCTGTCGCCACGCAGGGCTTGCATCGCCACGACGCCCGTCTCGCCACCGCGACGCCGCTCGGCCATGCATTGGATCACCTCGAGGGCGTGAAAGTCATAACTATCGACACCCCCCATCGCGACGCAAAGCAGCTCCTCGACCTCCGCCCCCAGGGGCATGTCGATCGCGGGCATCCGCCACGTCACGGGAAGCGACGAGCCGGCCGTGAAGGGGAAATTGAGCTCTTTGGAGATGTCGTACATCTCTTTGGCCCATTCCCATTTCCACGAGAGGTGTTTGTCGTTGAAGACGGGGAGGCTTTTGCGGTCCTGTCGAAAGACGTCGGTCACCTGTTTGAAGAATTCGTAACGGGGATACTTCACCTGCCCGAACTCGCTCGTCTCGTAATCGCCGTGCTCGCCGATGATCAGGACCGCGTCGACGGCGAGGCGATCGCTGCCACATCGCAGCGCCTCGGCGATGGACGGGTAGAGCGAGAAGCCGAACTCCTTCGCACGCTGCGGGCCGAGATCACCTTCGGGGTGTTGGTCGACATAAGCGCTGACGACTCGCAGGGGAGGGCGATGCCAATGGCCACCGATCGGATACCCGACGAGGAAACGCTCGGCCATGTGCCAGGCATGGGAATGGTCACGCCACTGGGTCGTGACGACGGCCAACCGTTTGCGGGGGATCGATTCGGATTCTCCCGACACGCCGATCCGGGGCAAAAGCGGCGGGACGATGGCCATTCCGATACCGCTCAAAAAGGTTCGTCGCCGCATCATCAAGGGCTCCTCGATCAGGTCATTCAAGGGAATGGAAGGGGTTGGGCGAATCGGTCGCGGCCGGTCATGTTCGCGATCACTTGGCGAGCACCCCGACAGAGCCTAACCAGTGCGAGGCCAAGTCGGGCCAGGTCGCGATCAACGAACCGTCGACCGGTCGCAAACCATAGCCATGGCCGCCATTGCCGAAAACGTGCAAGGCGGCGGGGATCCCATGCCGTTTGAGGCCCGCGTAAAAGAGGACCGCTCCCAATGAGCTTGATCGGTCATCGTGCGTGTGGACTAGGAACGTCGGGGGGCAATCGTGTGGCACGACAACACCCGCGACAAGCCCGTCGCGTTGGGCGTCATAGATGTTCCATGGGTAAACCAACACCGCGAAATCGGGACGATGGGAAACCTCATCGATCTCATCGATGCGGTCGTAGGTGATTTGTCCCCCGTCACAAAGGAGCCTCGCGCCGACTTGTCCGCCGGCCGAGAAGGCGACGATCCCCAGCCGCTTCGGGTCGAGGTTCCAATCGGCGGCGCGATGACGGATCATGGACACCGCGCGCTGGGCATCTTGCAGCGGCTTGGCCCAACCGTTCGCCTTGGGGTCTTCGGTCGTGCGATAGCTCAGGACAAAAGCGGTAACGCCGTGACGGTTCAACCATCGCGCGGCCTCGGACCCTTCTTTGTCAGGGACGACTTTTGAGAAACCGCCGCCGGGAAGGATGATCGCGGCGGCGCCACTGGGCCGATCGGCCAGATGGATCGACAGGGTCGGCCTGGTGATCCCGACCATGCGGGTGACCGGCGGTTGCTCCTCGGGCCGCGCGGCCATCGCTTCGCCCAGCGATCGCGTCGTCTCGCCGGGTGCCAAGGCGGGCCAGACGTCCAGAGGCTCGGCCGCGTGGGCCCGTTGGCAGAGCCGGCCCGTCAACGTCAGCAAGAGCGACGCGACCAGAAATGAAACAGGCCAACCGAGCAAGCCTGACCGTAAGAGCATCACCCACCCCACCTGACCAAGGAAAGCACGATCCCGATCCGCCGAAGAATCGGTAACAAGCCTCTATCATACCGACCGGCGAGCCGAATGTTGGGAGACCCGATGCGGGTGGGCACCAGGGTGACTAAAGTGCGATCGGACAACGGCCGAAAAAGCATTGCCTGTGGAGGTTCGGAAGGACCATGCCCCGTTACCGCTGGGAATTATGGCTACGCCGCCTGATCGCTTGGGACGGGGTTCTGCCGGCGTTGATTTGGATGATCCCGCTAACCGTCGCGACGCTCCTTCCGGGGTGGCGAGGGCCGATCGAAGTGTTGGTGATCTCGTTACCGGTGACCGGAGCGATCGCGCGATTTTTCATCGGCAAGCGAATGATCTCGAGGAACGGTTGTGGCAGGGCGACAAGATGTTTGCAGTGGGTCGCCCTGTGCGCGGGGATTTTAGTGCTGGTGCTCGTCGACCTGCTGATGATCCTGCGTTATGTGATGCCGCAAGGCCCGGTCGGGGGAGCAGACCCGTTTGTCGGGTTGTTGTTCCTGATCTACCTGTTGTTCATGGCCATCGCGATTTTTCCCGGGCCGTCTCGTGATCTGTCCGAACCCTTACGCCGTTAGAGGATCGACCGCGATGTGTGGCCGTTACGCGTTGAGCGCTACCCCCGAACAGATGCTGTTACTTTTCGACCTTGCCGCGGTCACCATCGACTTGGTCCCCCGGTACAACATCGCCCCGACGCAGTTGGCCCCGATCGTGCGCCTGGGCACCGACGGACGCCGGGAGCTGGTCTTGAACCGATGGGGCCTGATCCCTCGCTGGGCAAAGGATTCTTCGATCGCGGCGCACACGATCAATGCCCGCTGCGAGACGGTGGCCGAGAAACCGGTCTTTCGGGATGCGATGCGCCATCGCCGGTGCCTGGTCCCGGCCGATGGCTTTTTCGAGTGGCAGCGGATCGATTCGCGGACCAAGCAGCCCTACTTCATCCATCGGGGTGACGGGATGCCGATCTGCATGGCCGGATTGTGGGAATCGTGGCGAGACCCGTCCGGTGGGGAAGCGGTCGAAACATTCACGATCCTCACCACCCGCGCGAACGGGTTCATCGCGAAGCTGCATGAACGGATGCCGGTGATCGTCGAACCGGGCCGATTCGAAAGTTGGCTGCAGGGGGGTGAAATCGACGAGGGATCCCGATCGGCGATCTTCGAACCGGCCCCCGACGATTTGCTCACCATGCACGCGGTCGACCCCCGCGTCGGTTCGGTGGCGAACGATGACCCGACGCTCGTCACCCCCTTTGCGCGGCCACCGGCGACGTCGCCGAAATTCGACCAACCGAGTCTGTTTGATTGAGCAGGCCTGTTTGATCCAGCGGGCCTGTTTAATCGCATCGACCTGTTCGAGCGAACGGGGCTGTCGAATCGCAATTGGTCGAAAAGTTAAATCGGTGTGAACCCGGATGAATCGACCGGCGGGGCGGTTACGATAGGGGGTGAGCGTTGGTCGCTCGATTCACTCGACACCCTGATTCGGTTCGGAGACTTCGATGATAGACAAGGCGGAATTGCGAAAGGCGATCAGACACGAAGGGGGCGTCTCGCGAAGGCTCTTTTTGGCCTACTCGGGGGCGCTGGCATCGATCCCGCTACTGGCGCGGAGTTCACGCGCGGTAACGAACCCGAACTTTGCGAGCGACCCGTTCACGCTGGGCGTCGCGTCGGGCGACCCGGACGCGACGAGCGTCGTCCTCTGGACCCGATTGGCCCCCAAACCGCTCGACCCGGACGGGGGGATGCCCCGTGATGCGGTGAACGTCTGGTGGCAAGTGGCTTCGGACGAAGGGATGAAGACGATCGTCGCTTCGGGGACGACGGTCGCGACGGCGCCGCTGGGCCATTCGGTCCATGTCGAAGTCGGTGGCCTCAGCCCCGACCGCTGGTATTGGTACCAATTCGGGGCGGGGGATGCCAAGAGCCCGGTCGGACGGACTCGCACCTTCCCGGCGGCGGACCAGATGCCAGAGCGATTACGTTTCGCGGTGACCTCGTGCCAGAATTACGAGCAGGGGCTCTACACCGCCTATCAGCAAATGGCCCAAGACGACTTGGACGTGGTCTGTCATCTGGGTGATTACATTTACGAGTACGAGGCGGGCCGCAACGGCAAGGTCCGCACCCACGCCGGCCCGGAAATCGTGTCGCTTGGGGATTATCGGGTGCGCCACGCCCAATATCGCAGCGACCCGTTGCTGCATGGCATGCACGCGCTCTGTCCGTGGCTGGTGACGTGGGATGATCATGAATTCGACAACAATTGCGCCTGCGACTTGTCAGAAGAGCAAGGGATCGACCCGGTCGAGTTTCTGATCCGGCGGGCCAACGCGTACCAGGCTTACTACGAGGCGATGCCGTTGCGTGCGTCTTGCCTGCCACGGGGGAGCGACATGACGCTCTATCGACGGGCGGGCTTCGGCAGGCTCGCCGATTTCTTCGTCCTCGACACGCGACAGTATCGGAGCGACCAACCCAATGGTGATAAGAAATCGCCAATCAACGAGGATGCCCGAAACACCGCCCAGACCATCCTCGGTCGCGATCAGCGGAATTGGTTGGCACAGCAATTGATCACTTCGCGAGCGAATTGGAATATCCTCGCCCAACAGGTGATGATGGCCGAAGTCGGTTTCCGCAAAGACGGGAGCGAACTCGGCTTTTCGATGGACCAATGGCCCGGATACGCTGCCGAACGTGAGGCGGTGGTCCGGTTCCTTGCCGACCGAAAGATCTCCAACCCGGTCGTGCTGACGGGAGACATCCATTCCGCGTGGGCGAACGAGATTCGCGTCGATGACCTCCGGCACGATACCGCGGTGGTCGCGACCGAGTTCGTGGCGACGTCGTTGTCCAGTGGGGGCAACGGCCCGGAGAAGCCCAACGGGCTCGACCAGATCCTTGCCGACAACCCTGGCGTCAAGTTCCACAACGGGGAGCGAGGCTACATCCGGTGCGTCGTGACCCCCGACAACTGGCGGTCGGATTACATGGTCGTCGACGACGTGCTGAAAGCGGGTGGCAAGACCTTCCCACGGGCGTCGTTCGTCGTCGAATCGGGGGACCCGCACGTGAAGCCGGCCTAAGCGGTGGCGTGATCGGCCT
>JBEIRZ010000019.1:0-30227 GCA_040375695.1 Planctomycetaceae bacterium | reverse complement strand
GACGTCGGTAGCAGCAGCCTCGAAGACACGTTGGTGATCCAGTCTCGGCAATTGGGGGAAAGGAAGGATGATGCCTCGGGCAAGAAGGGGGGTCCGAAGAACGATTACGACCTGCTGAAAAAGCTCGGCGAAGGGGGGATGGGGGTCGTTTTCCTGGCGAAGCAGCAGTCGATTCAGCGTGAAGTGGCGCTGAAGATGCTGAAGGCGAACGCCACGCACCAGTCGACCCAGCGTGAAAAGTTCTTGGCCGAAGCGGTCATCACGGGAGATTTGGAGCACCCCAACATCGTCCCGATTTACGACTTGGGACGGGACGAGTCGGGGGCGATCTTCTACGCGATGAAACGGGTCCAAGGGACGCCGTGGGAAAAGAAGATCAAGGAGAATACGCTTCAGGAGAATTTAGAAATCCTGATGAAGGTCGCGGACGCGGTCGGATTCGCCCACAGCAAGATGGTGATCCACCGCGACCTGAAGCCCGAGAACGTGATGTTGGGCGAGTTCGGCGTGGTGCTCGTCATGGACTGGGGTTTGGCGATCACTGTCGGGAAGACGAAGAGCTTCGCGATGGGTGGGACCCCGGCCTACATGTCGCCCGAAATGGTCTTGGGGCCGCCGGACAGGGTCGGCATCCCCAGCGACGTTTATCTGCTTGGCGCGATCCTTTACGAGTGCGTTACCGGGCATCGCCCGCACGGCGGCAAGACGATCACCGAATGCTTGATGAACGCGAGTCGCAACGTCATCGAGCCGACGCCGAAAACCGGCGAGTTGGTCGACATCGCGCTCAAGGCGATGGCGACCAAGCCCGAAGACCGATATGCGAGTGTCTCCGACCTGCAAAGCGCGATCCGTTCGTACCAGTCGCACACCGAAAGCATCAGCCTGGCCGCGCGGGCCCAGGAAGAGCTCGACGACGCGTTCAAGTCTGACCGTTACGAGGCATTTGCCAGGGCACTTTTCGGTTTCCAAGAAGCGCTCTCCCTGTGGGACGGGAACAAGACGGCCAGGGAAGGGGCGAGGGACGCGGCGTTGGCATATGCCCGCTGTGCCCAACGCCGCACCGACTACGAGTTGGGGCTGTCGCTGTTGGACGAAAGCCTCGATGACCATCGGGCATTGGCCGATGAGCTGCGGGCGGCCCAGCGTGAGCGGGATCTGCACAACCAGCGGTTGAAGACGGCACGCCGGGTCGGGGTGGGGCTGGTCGCGTCGATCCTGGCGATCATCACCGGGGCGTTCTTTTGGATTCGGGCCGAGCGGGACAAGACAGAAAGTGCGCGGGTCGAAGCGGTCCAAGCCGAGAAAGAAGCGGTCCAAGCCGAAAGAGAAGCGGTCGTTGCTAAAGAAGATGCGGTAAAAGCTCGTGAGAAGGAGACGGTAGCTAAGGAAAACGCGATCAATTCACAAAAAGTAGCGGAAGATGCCAAGCAACGTGCTGAAGAGGCAAAGAAGCTTGAAGAGTACGAAAGTTACGTCGCGAAGATCGGGCTGGCGGCTTCGAAAATCGAAGAAAATGCATTCGGCCGTGCCGCCAGTTTGCTCGCGGAATGCCCGGAATCGTTGCGGAATTGGGAGTGGGGACGGCTGCAATACCTCTGTGATCTGAACGACGCGACGATCGGTTTGGATAGCCCGCTGGAGACGTTGGCGGTGTCCCCTGACGGCAAGCGTTTCGCGACGGGGGGTTGGAGTGGCGACGTTTGGGTAGGCGATTTCGATCGGCAAGCGCCGCCGAGAAAGATCGTCACCGGGGCCACGCGAGTCTTCGCCGTCGCCTTTTCGCCGGACGGTAAGCGGTTGGCGATCGGTTCGAACCTGAAGCCCGAGTACCTCTCGATTTGGGATCCGGAGAGCGGAACGAAAGTCGAAAGCCTGTCTGGGCACACCGATGCGGTCTTGTGCATCGATTGGTCCAAAGACGGCAATCGGTTGCTGACCGGATCGTATGACTATTCGGTGCGGCTTTGGGACTTGGCGAGCGGCCAGTCGGTACGGTACCTGCAACATGACGATTGGGTCACGTCAGTCGCCTTGTCGCCTGATGGCCAGCGGTTCGTATCGGGGAGCAAGGATCGGACGGCGATCGTGTGGCAGAGCGATCAACCCGGGTCGGGTTCGCCGTTCCTGGGGCATTTGGGCCAGGTGTTGGCCGTCGCCTTTTCGCCCGATGGGAAGCTAGTCGCCAGCGGCGGGGATGACGGGACGATCTTGATCTGGCGGCCCGAAAAATTGGCCCAGCAAGACTTAACGGAGTTGATCGACAAGTCGCGGGACACGCTCGCGTCGATCGTCGATGTCGAAATGAGCGGCTCGAACGAAGCGGTCCGATCGTTGTCGTTCTCGGCCGATGGGGCGCGGCTATTGAGCGGCGGGAATGACAACGTCGTGAGGTTGTGGGATCTTTCGGCGAGGACGCCGGCGAAAGAGTTTCGGGGGCATGAGGGGCGGGTTGCCGCGGCGGCGTTTACTCCCGACGGGGGCCAGATCATCAGCGTCGGCAATGACCAATTGGTCAAGGTTTGGAGCATCGCCGGTTACGCAGAGATCAAGACGCTTGGGGCGCGGGTCTTGGAAGGGCATCGCGATTCGATCCTCGCCGCGCAGTTCTCGCCCCTGGGCGGGATGGTCGTCAGTGCGAGCCGGGATCGAAGGGCGATCGCTTGGGATTTGACCGGTCAAACGCCTCCCCGCGAATTTACCGAAGGGCACGAATACCTTGCGGCGGCGGCGATCTTTTTGCCGGGGGCCGATCGGATCGCGACGTCCGCGATCGACAACAGCACCCGGATCTGGTCGGCCAAAGAAGGGTTGCAGATCAAGAAGTTGTCAGGGACGGGGACCCATGCCTCGATCGCGGTGGCCCCAGACGCCCAGCGGCTTTACACCGGCAGCGTCGATAAGACGGTGCGGGTCTGGGATTATGACGGGAACGAGTTCGACCCGATCGATGGTTTCGTGGCCGATGTCACGGCGCTTGCGGTTTCGCCTGATGAAAGGACGCTGTTGACCGGGGACGCCATCGGGATTTGCCGGTTGATCGATCTGGCGACGGGGAAGGAGCTTTGGGAATCGCGAAGCCACACCCGCGGGATCACCGCGGTCGCCTTCGTACCGGGTCAGGAGGTCGTGTTGACCGCCTCGACCGACCAGTCGGTCGCGGTGAGGAACCGGGAGACGGGGGAAGAGTTCTTGCGAAGGGCGTTCAAGCATCCCAAGCCGGTCACGGGGCTTGCGGTGTCGCGCGACGGCACGCGAGCGGTCACCGCTTGTGGTGACGAGGCCGTGCGGGTGTGGGACGTGGCCGCTTCGAAAGAGCTCCGCGAGATCGAATGCGGTTCCGCCCCGACCTCCGTCGCGATCTCGCCGGATGGGAAGTTGATGTTGGTCGTCACGGCCAACCAACAGGTGCGGATGTGGGGATTGGAAAGTGGCGAAGAGTTGTCGGCGGATGGTGGTTCGCAGGGGCCGCTGCTCGATTTCGCGAAGCAGGGGATTTCGGTTTGGTCGGCCGATTTTGCGGAGGACGGGATGAAGATCCTCGCGGTGGGCGGGGCGGAGGCACACCTGTGGGACCTCCGCGGCGCCCGTCGGTTGGTCACCTATTCGCCGCAATCGGCCGTGTCGAGCGTCGCATTCAGCCCCGGCGGGGACCGATTCGTCACCGGGAGCTGGGACAACGCCGCGCGGGTTTGGGACGTGGCCAGCGGCACCGCGAAGCTGAAGGTTGGCACCGGGGTCCACCGAGGCTTTGTCAACGCGGCCGCGTTTTCTCCGGACGGGACGCGACTGGCGACCGCCAGCGACGATCGCGTCGTGGTGTGGGACGCGGCCAGCGGCGAGAAATTGGTCGAAGCGGAAGGTAGGCTCGATCGGATCACGGCCATCGACTATTCCCCCGACGGCAAGCAACTGCTGATCGTTGGCGCGGGTAAGGAAGACAGCGTCTTGGCCTTGGACTCCGATAGCCTCGAAACGGTCCGTTCCTACCGAGGGCACACCCAGGCGGTCCTGTGCGGCAAATATTCACGCGACGGGAGATGGATCATTACCGGGAGCGATGACAACACGGCGAGGATTTGGGACGCCGCGACGGGACAACTGAGGAGCTGGACACCCAATCAAGACCAGGCCGGGATCGAGCTCAAGCTTGCGGCTCACACGTCAGGAGTCTCCGCGGTCGCCTTTACCCCTGACGGGCGGAGGGTTTTGACCGGCGGCAAGGACATGACGGCGAAGCTTTGGGACGCCGAGACGGGTAAGGAGATCCTGACGTTGACCGGGCAAACGGGGGAGATCACTTCGGTCGCGGTATCGCCGGACGGACGGTACTTTTTGACCGCCAGCCGCGACGGGACGATGGTCGTTTGGCCGAGCGTCCCTTGGACCGGTCGGTTGGTAACGTCGCGTGAGGCATGGCGGGCGAGGTACGAGGCGACGATGCTGCGCCAGGCGGGCGGGTTGGTCAGCAATTGAATCCCTATTAATCGACTTTTGATCGTCGTTAAAAACGAAAAAACCCCGCCGACCTGAACGATCGGCGGGGCATATCGTTAGTGGAAATCAAGGGCGGTCGGTACGACCGCCGCTAGAGATCAGAATCCGCAGCTCGGTTCGCAACCGCAAGCCGGTTCGGCACAGCCGCAAGCTGGGGCTTCGCAACCCAAGCAGCTCTTCTTGCTGAACAGCTTCGACAGGAAGCCGGGCTTCTTGATGCCACAGCCGCTGTCGCAAGCCGGGGCTTCGCAGCCACAAGCGGGCTCGAGGCCACAAGCGGGCTCACAAGCCGGTGCGCAAGGGGCTTCGACGCCACAAGCGGGTTCGGCACAGCCGCTGTCACAAGCGGCATGCTTGCCGAGCTTGCACTTCGCGAAAAGCTTCGAGAGCAGGCCGGGCTTCTTGATGCCACAGCCGCTGTCGCAGGCCGGGGCTTCGCAGCCGCAAGCGGGCTCGAGGCCACAAGCGGGCTCACAAGCCGGTGCGCAAGGGGCTTCGACGCCGCAAGCGGGTTCGGCACAGCCGCTGTCGCAGCCGCTCTTACACAACAGGCCACCGAACAGACCCGCGGAAGCGTTCGCCGAGGTGAAGACGGCGAAGGCGGCTGCGAGCACGAGAGAAGAAACAACACGACGCATCGTGGGAACTCCAAAAGGATTGGGAACTGATTTGGTACTGGAACCGCTACGTTTTCCCGCCAAGACCAACCCTCAGTGCCAAGGTCGGAGCGGGAGACGGTCATCGGCCGCTTTGTCTGTCAAACTTATGGCGGAAGTCGTGGGGTAATCCGCGGGAAACATCGGTTAGACAACGGCTTTCTTGTGTGGCGGTCGTGTCACACATTCGCTGACACAGGGGGTATCGACCCCTTCCTGCCGATGCTGCTCGAAACTGGAGCTAAAATCGCGTCGTCGTGATTTTTGCTGTCCGGTAGTACGGCTTTTGACAGCATTGCGGGTCAGGTGAAGATATCCCTCGTCCGTTAAAGTTTTCGTGGCCGGTATTTTTTACCGTGGCGACGAAGCATCAATTCGTTGACTTTTCGCAGCCTGATTCGAGCGATGCGGCCAGTTCCCAAACGGCTGTTTTTTTCTAAGGTGTTGTGCGACAAAGCCTTGCGATTGGAGGCGGGGCCGCGGGTGGGGTCTGGCACGGGGTGTGCCCTTGGGTGAGATCGACGAATTTCTCACGAGCAGACCCACCTTCATGCAAGCCGTCGAACTCGCCCGCCTCGCCGCCTTGGTCGCGGCCACCGGAGATGCGCTCGCCCTGCCGGGCGCGGCGATCCCGGAATCGGCGTTGACGGAGTACTGGGTGGCGAACCGTCAGCGGTTTGAGATGTGGGATCGAGGGTTCGCCCGGTTCGCGGAGTTGGAAGAGCTGGGTCGCGTCTTGGCGATGCGGGAGTGGTGGTCGAGCCACTTGGCGATGATCGAGGAGATCCTGGTCAGCGAGATCTTGACCCGGGTGATGGCGGCGGTCGGGATGATGATCGATCGGCGGCTCGAGACGCAGGGGATGGAGCCGCTCACGCATTCGGTCTTCCTGTGGCATATGGAGGCCCGCAACCGCGTGTTGAAATTGTTGCTCTTCGGCCGCGGCAGCAGCGTCGATGAGACGCTGAGGCTGAACCGGCTGCGTCGCGCGGCAGAGCGGTGGGTTGACCTGCTGTTGGCCCCGCTCAGCATGCCTCACCCCGACGTGCTCCGTTATGCGATCGATGCCGCGCGGGCAACGTCGTTGGGGGCTGACCCCAGGTCGGGTTTTTTCCACGCCGGCGGCGGGATGTCGCTGGCGAGTTGGCAGAGCCCGCTGATCGACGCGTCGCTCGCCGGGCTATGTCGAACGGGGGTCGCTTTGCCCCAGGCCAATCGCCAGATCGGTCGTGCGGTGTTGGCCTGTTTGCTCCCGTCGCAATTCGATGACTGGGGGCGGCCTCGGTCGCTCTTGTCGCAGCGTCTGTTGTTGGCCAATAGCCCGGAATCACCACCCGGGGTTTCGGCTGCGGCTGGGCATCCGCTGTTGCCCGTCTATCCGTCGTCGATCGCCCGACCGGGGATCATCCGCTGGACCTCGTGACCGTTTCGGGGTCACAATGGGTCGACACGATCGACCCGACCCTTCAGGACACATCAGCCGGCCCATGCCCCACCCCATCCCGATCGCCGTCTTCTTATCCGGAGGAGGCCGCACGCTTCAAAACCTGATCCGGCACCGCGACGAACATGGCTTGCCGATCGATATCCGGTTGGTGATCAGCAGTTCGTCCAAGGTCGCCGGGGTGGACGTCGGTCGCCGCGCGGGGATCCCGACGCGGGTCGTCCGGTTGTCGGATCATCCCGACCCGCTCGACTATCGCGAGGCGATGTTCGGCCCGTGTCGCGAAGCGGGTGCCGAGCTGGTCGTGATGGCGGGCTTTTTGAAGCACGTTTTGATCCCCGACGATTTTTCGGGTCGGGTGATCAACATCCATCCGTCTTTGATCCCCGCCTTTGCCGGCCCTGGGATGTACGGGCACCATGTGCACGAGGCTGCGATCCGCCGCGGCGTGCGGTACAGCGGTTGTACGGTGCATTTTGTCGACAACGTCTTCGATCATGGCCCGATCATCCTGCAGCGGGTTTGCGAGGTCCCTCCGGGATCGACCCCGGAGAGTTTGGCGGCTCGCGTTTTCGACTTGGAATGCGAGGCGTTGCCACAAGCCCTTCGCGAAATCGCCGCTTCGCGGGTTTAAAGCCGCGGCGGGCCTCGGCGCGGCGTTCTTAGACGGGCGATGGCTCGTCTCCGCCGGACGCCCCCAAACGTGCCGACGCGACACCTGCTAAACTGAGTCGCTCCCACCCCAATCCCACCCCACGAGGTCAGCGATGATCGCTCGCGTGTTTGCCCTCACGTCCGTGGCCCTCACTCCCGTGGCCCTCACTCCCGTGGCCCCCACTCCCGTGGCCCTCAGTACCTGTGCCGCGTCCCCCAGGTTGCTGGCCGTATCGCTCGTCGTATCGCTAGCCATGTCTTTGGGGCTTGCCGTCGCGGGGGAGCAGACGTGGCCCCAACTGCAAGGAGACGCCTATCGGTCGGGGGATGCGGCGGGGGTGGCGATCGCCGATTCTCTCGAGTTGGCCGCGGCGGTCCCCGCGACGGACGGGTTGTACGCGGCGCCGGTCGTCAGCCCCACGCAGGTCTTCGTGATCGACGGTGCGGGGGTCGTGCACGCGATCGATCGCAAGACGCACCGCGTGAATTGGAAGTTCGCGACGGCGGGCGGCGAGGCGAATTGCAACCAGGTCGCGGCCCCGGCACTGGTGGGGGACAAATACCTTCACGTCGGTACGATGTCGGGCTTTTATTATGTGCTCGACCAATCGGATGGCGGCGTGATCGCGCGGATCGATTGTGGCGAACCGATCTTTTCTGCCCCTGCGGTCGGGAAGGATCGCGTCTACTTCGCCACGCTGGGGGCGCACGTCCACGCCGTCGATCCGGTCGGGACGAAGGTTTGGGAATGGGACTTTGTCCGCGAGGTCGTCGGGTTTCAAGGTGATCGCTGGAGCGGTGCGGACTGGACGGCTTTTCGCGGCGACCGCGTGACCTGGAAGGACCATTTCGTCTGTTCGCGCGACATCAGCTTGATCGGCAAGACGGTCGTGATGCCCGCGGGTGGCCGGACCGTGTTCATCGAGGATGGCGGGGCCGCGGCGGTCCTGCGGGGCGTCGCCGAGATCCCGGAATACGCCGGTTCGGAATACCCTGCGACCTTCGGCCAAAGCGCCGACGCCAGCGGCAGGGTTTTCGTCCAATGGCATCGCCGCGACAACGCCGGTCGCGTCGAGACGATGAAGCTTGGGGACGCGGGCGTCGAGTACGGCTGGGTCGAGGGGACCCAGACGGCGATCGATCTGCCGGGGCTGTTGAGCTTCGCGCCGGTGGCGATCCGCGGCGATCAGATCTTTCGCGTCCGGCCCGAAGCGGGTCTGGGGCTTTGTCGTCACGCGATCAGGACGGCCAAGACCGAAACGCTTTGCGACGCCCCGGCGATCAGCCCCCCGATCATCGCCAAAGACGACGTCGTCTATGGCGACATGTCGGGCAACCTCATCATCGTCCCGCTCGGTGGGGGCGAAACGCGAAGGCTGGCGACCCGCCCCGGCACGCCGATCTCGGCACCGCTGGCGATCGCCGATGGGGATGTCTACGTGCCGAGCGAAGACGGTCACCTCTATGTCTTCTCGCCAACGCGCGTTAACGCTGCTGGGGATGCCGCGACGAATGCCGCGACGACGCCCGCGGCGAATGACACCGCGAAGCCTGCTGCGAACCCGGCGGCGGATGAGACGGCCTCCTCGAAAGGTGGCCAGCCCGCGGACTTAGCGATTTGGAAGCTCCGCAGCCCGCTCTCGGGTCCGTTGGCCGATCCGAAATACGACTGGTACACCAATTACGGCGACGCTGGCGGGACCAACGCCAACGACCAGGGGCTTCGTCCGCCGCTGAGGATGCGATGGGCGAGGCGTTTGGAAGGGACGATCAAGCACCTGCCGGTCTGTGGCGGCGGGCGGCTTTACATCCACACCGCCGAGGGGCAAGTGATCGCTTACGAACAGGACACCGGGCGTCAGCTCTGGCGGCGGTATTGGCCTGACGTCTACCTCTCGTTCACCTCGCCGCTCTACCACGACGGCAAACTGCTGATCCCCCAAGCCGGGATCAAACGGTCGGTCATGCGGTGCCTCGACGCCGCGACGGGGGAACTGCTTTGGGAAACGCCTTTCACCGGCTCGCCGAGCTGGAGCCGCCAATTCCCCCCCGTCGTCCATGACAACATCGCGATCTATGCCTCGGGGGCGGGCGAATACGCCGCCCAGGGGACCGAAAAGCCGTTCATCTTCCGCGGCAACCCGGCACCGACCGAGGACGGCCGCGAGGTAATGAGCTGGATCTATTCCAACGACAACCCGTACTACCCGAAGAACCACATCCCGACCGTTTGGGGTTGGGACATGAAGACCGGTAAAGTGATTTGGAAGAAGGACTTCGCCCAGTACGGCCGCGGCGGCAACGATTGCGGCCTCTGTCTGCTCGATGGCAAGGTCTTTTACTCGACCTTCTTCGGCTATTCCACCAGCCAACGCCAGCGCCGCGGTTTGCCGGTCGAACACAACGGGTTGACCGCTTGCCTCGATCCGAAAACGGGCGAGACGATTTGGTTGACGACGAAACATTACGTCACCGCCAAATGCACGCTCAGCGGACGCGACGGCCGGATCTACATCGGCGGTTACAACCGCGCGACGGAACAGACCGAAGATCGCTTCGTCTGGTGCCTGGACGCCAAAGACGGTTCGTTGGTGTGGCGATCCGATCCGGTCACATCCGCGCTCAACGTCGTCACCGTCGGCTCGAAATTCATCTTCTCCAACGCGCTCCGCGGCAAGGGGAACGTCTTCGACCGCGAGACGGGGAAGGTCGTCGCCACGGTCGGGCACAACTATGCCTGCTGCCGATTCACGATGTCCGGCTCGTACGTTTTGGGGGCGAACATGGACATGATCGATTTGGCGGAGGGCGGGAAATTGGTTTCGACCGGACCCGCCATCGATTCGCGTGAATGCTTGGGGGCGGTCGTCTCCAACGGCCGGATCTTTTACGCGTCGCAAGCGAGCGGGTTCCTCGTCTCGCAGAGCTACGGCGAGGCGTCCGAGCGCTTGCCGGCGGCGTGGGAGGTCAGGCCCTGATGCGCGGGCGGCATCCCGCTTAAGGCAACAGCTCCACCACCGCCACGATCGGCAGGTGGTCCGACGCCACCGGTTCGTCGAGCACTTGGGTGTCGATCAACTTCCAACGCCGCGGCTGGCCTTGACCGGATAAGGCCGGGCGGACGAGGACGAAATCGATCTGACGCTCTGGCTTCGACACCGGGATCGTCGGGAGCTGCAGCGTGTTCGTTCGCTGCCACTGGGCATCGAGCAGCTTCAGCGTCGGTGACGCGATCACCGCGTTCATGTCGCCAATCAGCAGCGCGGGGCGATCGGGGGTTCGTTCGACAAGCCCGTTGATCGCCTTGGCCGAAGCGACCCGTTCGCGGTCATCGGGGCGATGATCGAGGTGCGTCGCCAGCACGATCAGCGGTTGGCCCATCCCGGGGATGCGGAGCTCCGCGCGGATCACGCCCCGCTGTTCCCCTTGATCGACATTCGGCAGCGGCACGTTTTCGTGCGTCGTGATCGGGAAGCGGGAAAGGATCGCGCAGCCATAACCGCCCCCTTGCAGGTCGATGTTTTTTCCGAAGACGACATGCGGCAACCCCGTCAGCCGCGCCAATTCGTTCGGTTGGTCGACCGATTTTGAACGCGCGACGCGGGCGTCGACTTCCTGCAGCCCCACGATATCGGGCTTCGTATCGCGGATAATCTTGGCGATCCGATCGAGATCGAGCTTCCCGTCGACCCCCTCGGCGTGGTGAATGTTGTAGCTCAAAACCGTGAGCCGCATCGGCTCGGCCGAACGGGGGGGTTGCGGCTCGGCCGAACGGGCGGGGAGCGGCAAATCGAGGGCCAAAGTGAGGCAGGAAGCGACCAGTCCCCAGGCCGAGCGATGCAGGAATTTAGACGGTTTCATCCGGATGGCTCCTGAGGATGTGTGTCGCTATGACGCCCGACCACGATGTCGGGTTTTTTCTTACGCGCAGGAAACGGGCGGTTGAGTGCGGTTTTTGGCAAAACGTGATCCCTTTGTCGTATCTCGCCTCCGATCCTACCAAATTCAGCGGGTGGGGGTTGTCTTCGAAAAATGGGGCTTGCGGCAGACAGGGTGTGTGGCATTAAAAGGTGCCTGAGGACGATTTCGGCGGGAGCCCTTGATCGAAGCGACGCCTGGGGTAATGGCCAGGCGAGAAGGACCTTTCGATCGGCGGGATCTCCGATTTGCCTCGCGAGGACGAGTGTCCTGCGGTTGCCTCCTTCCCAACGGCCGACGGCGCCGCGAAGATAAAAGGAAGGGGGCGTCGCTTGGCGATCCGAGTTTTTCGGGGGGCGAGTGGCGGAGGGAGGTTATGACAATGAATCGGATGGAATATCTAGCGCGGAATTACCTTCGCGACAACGAAGCCACTTGGGGCGAAATGGACGAGTGGTGGGAAGAAGATCCGCGCGTGCGACGCGCCTTCATCGCCGGCGCCAAACGGATGGCCGAAGAGCTCGAAGCGATGGGCGTCCATTCGGCATATGTCGCACAGAGTTTTCTCGATGAGGCGATCGATCCGGACGAGATGATTTTCGTCGTCGAGCCTGACGAATCGCTCGGCCTCAGCGAACCCGATTGCTACGTCCAGATCCGCGGCGGCGCGCCGGAGAAACTGGCCAAGGTGCCGTTCCCGAAAGGGGCCCAGCGAACCCTCGATTCGCTCGCCGCAAAACACGAACACCCGCAATACCTCATGATCGCTTGCCGGATGTTGCAAGAGATCCACTGGGAGACACCCGATTTCGTGATCGCGTTAACGCCGCTTTTTGCCGAAGAGGTGTTGCTGGGGCTGAACGTCTCCCAGTTCCTCGAAATCTCGCTCCAAGAAGTGATCGATTTCGCCGATCAGGCGATCGCCGACGGCCGCGTCTCGATGACACGCAAGTTGGAACCGGCGATCCGCGAAGATGCGGAAGAGCTGGCGCTCAAGTACCGCAGCGGCGAGTACGATGAGTTCGACGACGAAGAATACGACCCGTTGGAAAATTTCATCGCCGACCTGATCGATGATGATGACGATTGCTTCGATGGGGAGCCCTGTTTTTCGTACGATTCGAACGAAGGGCAGGTCGCAGAGCGGCGACCCGTCGACGCCCAACAGATGTGGCTATTCGAAGAGATGGCCCCGCGAAATCGCTGTGACCGGAGGTTGGTCGATCAGCTCGATTCGGCGGATGAAGATCGGGGCCATGCCATTTCGGGCGATGCGGAAGATTTCGATCCGGACCTCCCCTTCTGAGCCTTGAGGCTCGCTGATTAAGGGTCGATCACCGACGCGGGTTTGATCGACCGAGGCGGCCGAATTGGCAAATATGTGTTGATCGACAGGTCTCGGTTTGATTGACGCGATGCTTGTTGCAAGGCGTCACCGCTCGCGGTCAGTCGGCAAGGCCGAATGTCAACGAGAGCTCTCCCGCGTTATCGCCGAGTTCCCCCGTCGCTTCGTTGACGCGAAGAAAAAGCCAACTGTCGGACGTTGCCGTGATCGTCCCAGACGAGCCGATTCCCTGGACCGGGTTAGCGGGGAGGTTCGGCGCCGCGTCGGTGATTCGCAGCGGCAACAGGCAAGCGATGAGCTGGCCCAAAGGCTTGCCCTGGTAATAGCGGATCGTCACCCCGTCGGCTTCGGATTCCCACGCCCGGGCATCGCTGGGGCGCCGCAAGGTGTATCTCCCTTGGGCCGTGACCGATACCGTCTGGCCGGCCCGCAGGGCGAAGGGGGCCGGTTGCCAGCCACGGGTCGAATCGACCGAAAAAGGGACGGTCGCGTCGACCGAAAAGGGGACGGTCGCGTCGACCGAAAAGGGGACTGATCCTTTTTCGGGCCCCTTTTCGATCGGTATCGGTTTGTCAGGAAACGCGACGGCGCCCCGTGCGGTGTCATAACCATAGTCGATGTCGAGCGCCAGGAGCCACCAGCGCAGCGCCAGGTTGGGCCAAGCCGCGCGAAGGTCGGCGTAAAGTTTGCTGTTGAACTGGGGCGACGAGTCGCGGCCCCGCTTCGCCGCGTCGCGGAATGCCTCGCGGTACTCCGGGTACATCTCCATCAGCGTCACCGCCAACCAGCTCCAGGCATACGGTTCGACATCGCGATGAGCCGTCTCGCCATAACGCATCACCGATTCGATCCGCGGGATGCGGTTGTCGCGCCGGGCCTGGGCGATCAATTCGATGCGGCCCCACCCGGCGACCGACATCGGGTCGGTGGGAATGATCCCGATGCGCAGCGGCTCCCCACCGCCATCAATGTTTGGTGTCGCGCCTGCGGCGGCGGTGGATCGCCAAGCGTTGGTCGAAAGGAATTCGGCGACACCTTCGGAATACCACGGCGGACCACCCCCGCCAAAAAGTTTCGCGCTGACCCCGTGCGCCCCTTCGTGCAACAGCAGGTGCCGCGTGTATTCGATCGTCGGCTGGTGGAGCACCCACAGGCGATTCCCCGATTGGTAGCCGAAACGGAAATCGGGAAGCTCCGCAGGGATCAGTCCCCGATCGGCGAAATCCCCCTTGTTCGTCATCACGTACGCCGTAACTCGCCAATCGGCGAGCCGATCGGGGTCTTGGGTCCAAAAGGTCGACCACAGCGGGACGGCGGCGTCAAAGGCGGCGACCCAATCGTCGAGCTGCGGCGAATCCTCCAGGTCGGTCACCAACCGGACATGACGCCCCTGACGCTGCCTCAAACCTGACTCGTCCGCCGCACGCAGCCCCGCCAAATCGCCGCACAAGGTCGCGACGAAAACAAGGAACGCCCAAAGCGACCGCACCCACGCCTTGACCGGCACATTGGCCAGCACGCTGCCGGGCGACCTAGCCAGCCCGTTGCCGTGCAACCTAGCCAGCCCGTTGCCGTGCAACCTAGCCAGCCCGTTGCCGTGCAACCTAGCCAGCCCGTTGCCGTGCGACCTAGCCAGCCCGTTGCCGTGCGACCTAGCCAGCCCGTTGCCGAGCAAGGTGGAACGTGCCATCCGAGGCTGCGTGGCGCGCCACAGGGAATGGCCCGTCAACGACCCGTTGTGGCGGTACAACGGAGGGTAGGGGAGGGGACGCGTCACGTCGATCCTTCGCGCTGTGGGGGTAAACGTCAAGCCCGAGTTTACTTTCCGCGATCGGCCCGTTCCATCGGGAATCGGAACGAATCGGAACGAATCGGAACGGACGAACCATTTGGGTTGGCTCACCCTTTCCGACCCGGCGTTTAGTCCCGATGATGCGTCAAACGGACCGGCATCGGTCAAGGTTTGGCGAACTTGGGGTGTGACACTAGCGGTTGTGACAGGGGGCGGCTGGCGATGGTTGAAGGAAGAGATCGGTGTTTGGTCGATCGGTCGACGGCTGTTGGCTTTGCCGTCGTCGCGATCGCCCTTGTTGGCTTGGTGGGGTGTGGGGCGAAGCCCGAAGCGGAAGTGCTCCTTTATTCGAACCAGCCGCGTGAATTCGTCGGGCCGCTTCTCAGTTCGTTTCACCGTGGCGTCGAAGGAAAAGTTCAGCCGACGGCAAAGTTCGAGCTTGTCGGGAACGACGAGCGGCTGGTTGACCAATTGATCGCGACCAAGGATCGGCCTGTCGCTGACCTCTTTTGGGACACCGGGATGCTCGACACGATCCGGCTGCAAAGGGCCGGGGTGCTCGAGCCACACCGCTGGCGGGTCGAGCCCGGATACCCGCCAGGGATGCGGGCCTCCGACGGGACTTGGTGCGGTTTCGCCGCGCGGGCCCGGGTCTTGTTGGTCAATACCGAGGCCCTCCCGGATCCGTCCCAATGGCCCACGAGCGTTGACGAACTCGCCGACCCGAAGTGGCGTGGGCGGTGTGCACTGGCTAATCCGATCGGGGCCAATTCTGGGAACGGGACCGCGACGATGCACGCGGCCGTGATCCGCTTGCTCAAGGGTGACGCCAAAGCGGCAACGTGGTTCGAAGCGGTTTCAAAAAACGCCGTCGTCCTTCCCGACAACGTGGCTGTCGCGGTCGCGGTTTCGAGCGGTCGCGTCGATTGGGGTTTGACCGATTCGGACATCGCCGTGATCGAGCGTGATCGCCTAAGGCCGGTCGAGCTCAGGTTCCCCGACCAGGAGAGCAATCAACCGGGGACTTTGCGGATCCCCAGCACGCTGTCGATCGTTCGTGGGGCAACGCACCCGAAGGCTGCGGCGCTACTGGCGAACTTTCTGATCAGCGGCAAGATCGAAGACCGCTTGGCGATGGGGGACAGCGCCCAATTACCGCTTTCTCGCGACGCGACGCATCGACCCAGGGTCCTGGGGGATCGTCCCGTCCGGTGGATACAGGTCGATTTCGAACAGGCGGCCGAAGTTTGGGAGGGGTTCGCGGCCAAGGTGTTGGCCAAGGTGTTCGGCGAGTCGCAGCCCGGTGAAGCGACCCTTCCTTGAGCCACCATCGCAGGCCCGGAAGGACCGCGACCGGGCGAATGGCTGTTCGGGCAAGAAAAGACATCCCTTGCGGGCAATTCGCCCGATCTGAAGGATCGGGCGAGTTCAGCGACGAACGATCGAACGGCCCGCATCATCGATCCCGCTCATCAAGGCAGGCTCCGCGAGCAACGGTAGCACGCCAACGTTCGGGGCGGCGTTAGCAGTCCGGTGAGTTTAGGCCCGATTGAGCGGCGCGCGGACTTCGTACCGGGTTTTGCCGTTCAACTTTTGCGGGAGCGTTTTGACGAGGCAATCGACTTTGCACTCGGCGATCGACAGGTGGTAGGGGTTCCAGGCCATGCCGTCGTAGGCAAAGGTATTCTTTTCGGCGTCTTCCATCACGATGAACGGTTTGCCGTACTCGACGGGAGCCTTCTTGACGTAAGCGGGGGTCTCGGCAGACGAGTTGCTTCCACCTTGTTCGCGGAACCGTTTGGCGAGGGTTCGTCGATTGCCTGGGGATCGATTCTTGGCCATAGATAACTCTTTGTAATTCGTTTACGAGGTGAAGTGATTCAACGAAAAAAGCGCGACCGGAGGCCCGATCGCGCTCTGACCGTTACTGATTGATCGCCATCACTGACGGCGGTTCATAGACTCAGTTGCGATATCCGCGATCGCCGCCACGACCGCCGCCATCGCCACCGCGATAGCCGCCGCGACCGCCACCGCCACCGCCACGATTGCCGCCGCCGTAACCGCCGCCACCGCCGTAACCGCCACCGTCGCCGCGGTTTTCACGCGGACGAGCTTCGTTGACCGTCAGGGGACGGCCATCGATTTGCTTTTCGTGTAGACCTTCGATGGCGCTGCGGGCGCCATTCTCTTCTTGCATCTCGACAAAACCAAAGCCCTTGCTTCGGCCGGTGTCGCGATCTTGAATCACTTCAGCGCTGCGGACGGCACCGAACTCTGAGAACATCTCTTCCAACGCGGAGCTGGTGATGCCATAGCTCAGGTTGCCGACGTACAGTTTCTTACCCACTTATCAAAACTCCGGATCCAATTGACATCGGCCTAAACACAGAAGCTCCCAGGCCGTCGAGAGAGCATGACCGGCGGGAACGCCGGACGTCCAGCGGGAGAGATGAAAAGGAGGGGGACCGGGAATCAGAGAAAACCGACCGTTAAACTTTCGCATCCGTCGAACCAGATGACGGGATTCTAGCAGATCCCCAAGGTCGAACGCAGCGCGAAATCGCCTAAAAGCGAAATATCTGCGAAATAAAGGGAGAATCGGCAGCAAGTAAAATGCCGAAGGCCGGTCAGATCGACCGGCCAGTTAGGCAAGGACGTCGAGACGACGCCTTCTATTCGCTATTTCCACCGACGCGCTCGACCCCTTCAGCAGGGCTCGACACACTCCGTTGGCTTAGCTAACCGGGGGGATTCACTCAGCCACCCGGGCGGGGTTGGCCGAGAAAATCATTGACGGTGCTGATCTTTCTATCTTGCTTCTTTTCCCCGAACATCCCCGAGAAAATGCCCTCCTCGCGAGTCCGCATCTTCGACGCCGATGCCGGCGACGGGCTCACTTTCTTCTCGGGCATCATCCACGAAGGGTCAAACAGCTTTTTGGTCTGATTCCATCCCCGCTGCGTCGACTTGTTCAGTTGCGACATCAATCCGGGAGATTTCTTCTTAGCCGGCGTCTGCGATTTAGCCGACCAAGGCATCGTCGGCATCGATGGCATCTTGGGCATGCTGGGCGTCGGCATCTTGGGCATGCTCGGTTTAGGGAGCTTTGGCATGCTCGGCGTGGGGATCTTCGGCATGCTCGGCGTCGGAAGTTTGGGCATCTTCAGCCACGACGAACCACCCGTCTTGGGTGGTTCCGCTGTGGCGATCGGCGGTGCGATCAAGGCCAAACCGATAACGATCGTTAATGCGAATTTGATGGCTTTCATGATTCGGAAGACATCCTGAAGGTGGAGAAATCGCTTCGTGATGGCTTTGCCAAAAAAGAAACGCCCGTGTCCAGGCCGATTTTTGAAGATCAAGACCGTGCAACCCTGGCTCGCCTCGGAACCGAGCCGGCCCGTTCCCCCGGAAAGAGGCGTTACTGCACGGTGCCCATGAAGTTCATGAACTTGCGGTCGAGCGTTGGAAGGTCGACGCCGAGCGCCTTTTCGAATTGCTCGATCCTTTCGAGCCGGTTCTTTTGTGCCAGCGGCTTGCCGCGGCTGAGCTCCTTCAAGAAGTCGATGTATTCCTTCTTTTGGGTCCGCATCAAGAAATAAGTGAATGCCCAGGCTTCCGAATACGCATCGGCGGCCGTCGCCGGGTCTCGGAAACGATCGTCTTCCGAAAGGAGCGTGGCCAACGACGTGGGGCTGCGCCTGGGGACGTAGTCATGGAACCGCAGCAGGTTCACGCGATTGACCCGACCGGCCCCCTGCCAACCGCTGGGGTTGTTGAAATTCGGCGATTCGAAAAAGACCGCCAACCCTTCGCTGACCCACATCGGGTTGTCGGCAAACCGCGTCTGCAGCCCGGTGTTGTAGGCGAGCTGGTGGGTCGCTTCATGCACCAGCGTCGCGACGTTCCGTTCGGCGTCGGGGACGTAGAAGGTGATCATGCGATTCGTTTCGAGGTTGTAATAACCGATCACCGTTTGGCTCGCCTGACCGAGCTCCTCGCGGGCATAGGTCTCGAAGCTCGCCCGGTCGGCGAAGACGATCGCGACCAACGGGAAGTCGGGCTTCTCGAGGGGCCACGACTGTTTCTTGAAGTATTGGTGGAACCCCCGATGGAGCGAATCGAAGAGCGTCCCGACCCAACGGACATAATTCGGGATCGTGTTGTGCGCGATCACGTAATTTTTCGTCCGGTGGATGGCGAATCCGGTCGGCAGCTCGGCCAATAGCCGCCGTCCCATCTCCTCTTCATCGATCGGTGCGAAGGGGCCGGCAACAGGCTCGCGGGCCAGGACGCTTTCGGGTTGAACGACGAGCAATTTCCCTTCGTCGGTGAGCACCATTTGGCCGCCGTCCTGCGCCGTCACCAGCGGCGTGCCGACAATCGTCAGCTCGCGCGTCTCCGATTTCCGATACCGGATCCGCAACACGGGCTTGGCCGCCTGTGCCGCGTTTTGATCCCCACCCAAGAGGACCTCCTTCGCAAACGGCTCCTTGCGGGACCGATCGTTCGAGGGCCGATCGATCGGGATCGTGGGTAGCGGGGGTGCTGATGCTGGGGCTGTGCCGTTGGTGGCCGTGATGCTCTTGGTCGACGCGGGCGGCCGCGGATCTTGACCGATCGCCACGACTGTCCCAGCCGACAACCCTAGACCCAGCGAAGTGAACCCGAGCGAGGCCACCTTGAAAGCCAACACCAACGCCTTGCGGATCGCGTCGCGCCGAAACGAACCGGCCAATTCGCCCCGATTCGGGCAAACGGCGATGCTGGTTAGCTCAAGTCGCTGTGGCATGGTTGCCGGGCAAGTAGAAGATCGCGATCGGTTCGCCGAAGTGTATCCAACTGGGCTTGAAAAATCACCAAGCGATAACTTACCCGACACCCAACGATCGGTGGAAACGATCGCCAAAAAACTTCGATCTCCTGCGCCAAAATCGCCGGAATCTTCGGCACAAGCTTACCAGACGCCACCCGGATACTCCCGGCAAAACCGGATACTCCCGGCAAAACCGGGCACACCCGGCACCGCAACCTCTCACGCCATCGCGAAGGCCGTCACCGCGTGCCGATCCCGTCAGGGGTGTTCCAGTAACCGCCGCGAGAATGGTCGAACGTGGCTTTCACCCCCCGGGCCGATTCGTCGAACGCGAAGGAATTACCGGGCCCACGGCGGAAAACGAGCCTCCCGCCGACCCAGGTCATCACCGGCCATCCCGTCAGCGACTCGCCGTGCCAGGGGGACCAACGACACTTGGTGAATTGCTCTTCGTCGCGGATCGTTCGGGTCAACGTCGGGTCGACCAGGACGAGGTCGGCGTCGTACCCCGTCGCGATCCGCCCTTTGCCGACAATCCCCCACACGCGGGCCGGTGCGTCACACATCCAACGGACAACCTGTTCGATGCGGAACCGCCCTTGGGTGACTTCGTTCAGCATCAGCGGCAGGGCGTTTTCGATCGCCGGCAGCCCCGCCGGGCTTTGGGGATAGGGCTGCGCCTTTTCCTCGAGCGTGTGCGGGGCATGGTCGGTCGCGATCACTTGGATCGTCCCGTCGTCGAGCGCCTGACGCAGCGCCGCGTTGTCCGATTTCGATTTGATCGAAGGGTTCATCTGGATCCGCGAACCGAGCCTCGCGTAATCGTCGACGTTGAAAAAGAGATGGTGATGACAGACCTCGGCCGTGACCCATGGCCTTGCCGGCGGCAGCAGCGGCAACTCGGCGGCGGTCGATACGTGCAGCACATGGAAGCGGTGTCGATGGCGTGTCGCTAAGTCGATCGCCCGGCGGGTCGCGACGACCGCGGCGTTCACATCTCGGATCCGGCTGTGGTCGGCGACGTCGTGCGTCCCGGCGAGCCTCGCCGCGTTGGCCCGGACCGTCGCTTCGTCCTCGCAGTGGGCACAGATCGGTAGCGACGTTTCGGCGAAAATCCGCTCGAGCGCCTCCTGGTCATCGACCAACAGGTCTCCGGTGCTGCTGCCGATGAAAATCTTGATCCCGGGAAAATCGGTCGCGGCGGCAAGCTCGTCGACATTGAACGGCGTGGCCCCGATGTAAAAGCCGTAATTGACGAGCGATTTTCCTGCGGCGATCCGCTCTTTGTCCCGCACCCCTTCGCGGGTGATCGCCGGGGGCTTGGTATTGGGCATTTCGAGAAACGTCGTCACCCCCCCCGCCGCACAGGCGTGGCTGGCGGTCGACAGGTCTTCCTTGTGCGTCAGCCCCGGCTCGCGGAAATGGACCTGGTCATCGATCACCCCCGGGAGCAGCCATTTGCCGCTGCCGTCGATCACCTCGTCGGCGGCCGTCGACCGCGACGCGTCGACATCGATCAACCCATCGGCCGAAAAGAGGACATCGGCGATCCGAGGCCCTTCGGGAAAAACGACGGTCGCCCCGCGAACGAGCGTCTTTGGGTTGCCGGCAGAGGTCATAACGGTCATCTCGATTGAAGACGGCTGGTGGTCAAGGCTCGAATGGGTTGAACTGATGCGTTGAACTGGGGCTCGTGATCGTGTGAGCCGACCGCATTCTACGAAATTCGGATGTTTGACCTAGTGACCCTTGCCCAGTCGGACCCGGCGTCCCTATTCGACCTGGCGTCCCTTTTCAACCTCGTGCCGCTCGCCGCGATGTTGATCGTGGGGACGTTCATCCAATCGGCATCCGGGTTCGCGGCGGGGCTGTTGATCATGTCGATCCTCGTTTGGTTCGATTACCCGATCCCGGTGGCGCAAACGGCACTGCTGGTCGCGACGATCCCGCAGAACGGTTGGGGCGTGTGGTCCTTTCGCGATTCGATCCGCCCCCGCGAGCTCTTCTGGCCGGCGGTCGGCCGGATCGGATTCCTGCCCCTGGGGATTTTCGTCTTGTCGATGATGCAGGACCATTTGTCGCCGGCCCGGATCAAACAGGTCGTCGGCGGTCTGATGCTGGCGATCACGCTGGCGATCATCGCCTTTCAGGTCCGCCCCCGCGAGCGGCTCCATCCCGCCTGGGCGTGGCTGACCTTTCCCCTGTCAGGGATCCTGCAAGGACTGGTCGGCATGGGGGGACCGGCAATGGCGCTGTGGGTCCAGGCCCACGATTGGGACACGCGTCGAAGCCGAGGGTTTTTGTTCGCGATGTACCTGGCGAGCCTCTTCCCGGCGATGGCGCTGATCCAATGGCGATTCGGCTCGCAATTCGGCAAGGAGGCGGCCGTCGCCGCGCTCCTTAGCCCCGCACTCCTTTGGGTCACCGCGGTCGGTTTGCGGGCCGGCAGCCGCTTGGGCCGCCAACGCCTCCGCCGCTTGACGCTCGCGATGATCGTCGGCGTGGGGCTGTTGAGCCTCGCGGCGCCCCTCTTGGATTGATCGGATCACGCAGCTTTCGGGTGGTCGACCTCCACACGCCGACGTTTTTTCCCGAATATCGGGCCCTTGTCGGGATTAGGATCGGGGACAATCATAACTGTGTGACTTTCGATGCGTTTTCTTCCTAGCACCCGACCCCAAGCGGAGCACCGACCATGGCCGTTCTTGTTACCCAGCAGGCCCCCGATTTCACCGCCAATGCCGTGATGCCGGACGGTTCGTTCCATGACAAGTTCTCCCTGTCGCAGTACCAGGGGAAGTACGTCTTGCTGTTCTTCTACCCGCTCGATTTCACCTTCGTCTGCCCCACCGAAATCATCGCCTTCAGCGACCGGATCAAGGACTTCGAAGCGCTCAACGTCCAAGTGATCGGCGTTTCGATCGACAGCCATTTCTCCCACCTCGCCTGGCGCAACACCCCGCGTAACCAAGGCGGTATCGGCAACATCGCCTACCCGTTGGTCGCCGACCTGAACAAACAAATCGCTCGCGATTACGACGTCCTGCTCGATGGCGGGATCGCCCTGCGTGGGCTCTTCCTGATCGATTGCGCCGGCGTCGTTCGCCACCAAGTGGTCAACGACCTGCCGCTGGGACGCAGCGTCGACGAGGCGCTGCGGATGGTCAAGGCGCTCCAGTACTTCGAACGCAACGGTGAGGTCTGCCCAGCCGACTGGAAGGAGGGGAGCCGCACGATCAAGCCCGGGGTCGATTCCAGCAAAGAATTTTTCAGCAAGGAATATGCCGGTCACTGAGACAACGCGGCCCTAAGTGGGAGTGATCGGCTTGACCCGAACGGCAATCCTCAGCGACATCCATGGCAACCTGGCGGCTCTCGAAGCCGTCATGGAGGACATCCGGTCGCAGAATGTTGACGAAATCGTCTGCTTGGGGGATGTCGTCGGCTACGGGCCACGACCCAGGGAATGCCTCGATTGGGCCATGTCGTTCGCCTTCACCGTCCTGGGGAACCACGACAGCAGCGCCGTTTTTGACCCCGAGGGGTTCAACAACACCGCCGAACGGGCGATCTTCTGGACCCGCGAACAACTTCACACCGCCGATCGGCCCGAGGATTGCCGCCGGCGCCTCGAATTCATCTGCCGGATGCCCCGCGTCGTCCAACGCGACGGAGAACTCTTCGTCCACGGCTCACCACGCGGACCGACCAACGAATACGTCTTCCCCGAAGACATCCAAAACCCGCGGAAGATGGAAAAACTCTTTTCGCTGATCACCCGCGTCTGCTTCCAAGGGCACACCCACGTCCCAGGCGTTTTTAATAGCGATAACCGCTTCGTCCGCAGCGAAAATGTCCCCGCCCGCTTCAAACTGATCGACGGCCAATTGAAGTGGATGGTCAACGTCGGCAGCGTCGGCCAACCCCGCGACGGTGACCCCCGAAGCTGTTACGTCATCTGGGAAGATTCGACCGTCACCTTCCGCCGCGTCTCCTACGACATCGAACGGACGGTTCGCGAAATCGAAGCCGAACCCGATCTCGATGACATGCTCGGTTACCGCCTCCGCGAAGGTCGCTGACCATAGGCTTAAGGGGCTTAGCTGACGATGCCTTGGACCTTTAGCTGAATCTCAACCTCGCAACCTTAAGCGAAGAGCTCTTTAACCACTTCGCCGTGCACGTCGGTCAGCCGATAATCACGTCCCTGGAAACGGTAGGTCAACCGCGTGTGGTCCATCCCCAGCGCGTGCAGGATCGACGCCTGCAAGTCGTGAACGTGGACCTTGTCATGGGCGATCGAAAAGCCGAGCTCATCCGACTCGCCATGCATTTGGCCCCCTTGGATCCCGCCGCCCGCCATCCACATCGAATAGACGTCGGGATAATGGTCGCGGCCAAGCGTCTCGCCCTTCGCGGTCCGCCCTTCGCGGAACGGCGTGCGACCGAATTCGCCGCCGCAAATGATCAGCGTCGAATCGAGCATCCCCAGCCGCTTCAAATCCTTGATCAACGCCGCGATCGGCTTGTCCATCGTCGCACATTTCTTGGTCAACCCGTCGCGAATGTCTTCCCCCGGTCCCGTCCCGTGGAAGTCCCATCCCCAATCGAAGAGCTGCACAAAGCGGACCCCCTGTTCGACAAGCCGGCGTGCCAACAGGCAATTGTTGGCGAACGAGGCCTGGCCCGGTTTCGCCCCGTACTCCTCGATCGTCTGCGCCGATTCGCGGTTGATGTCCATCACCTCAGGTACCGAGGTTTGCATGCGGAACGCGAGTTCGTACTGCGCGATCCGCGTCGCCGTCTCGGGGTGGCCCCACTTCTGGGCCTGCATCGCGTTCAGGTCGCGCAGCGCATCGAGCGTCTTGCGGCGAAGCCCCCGGTCCATCCCCGGCGGGTCCGACGCGAAGAGGACCGGGTCCCCTTGCGATCGACACTGCACCCCTTGGTAGACCGAAGGAAGGAACCCTGCGCCGAACGAGTTCTTGCCCCCGTTGGGTTGGACGCCGCTGGAGATCAGCACGACGAACCCGGGAAGGTTCTCGCTCTCGCTCCCCAGCCCGTACGTCACCCACGACCCCATCGACGGCCGGCCCGCTTGCGGCGAACCGCTGAGCAACAACAGCTCCGCCGGCGCGTGGTTGAACTGGTCGGTCGTCATCGAACGGATGACGCACATCTCGTCCGCGACTTCTTGCAAATGCGGGATCGCGTCGGATAACCACACGCCCCCTTCGCCACACTGCTTGAATTCACGCCGCGTCCCCAGCAGCTTCGGCGTCCCCGTGGTGAAGGCGAAACGTTTCCCTTTCAGGAACGATTCCGGGGCGTCTTGCCCGTCAAGTTTGACGAGCTGCGGCTTGTAATCGTAAAGGTCGAGATGCGGCGGCGACCCGGTGAGGTGCAAGTAAATCACCCGTTTGGCCTTCCCCGCGAAGTGCGGATCACGCTTCTTAAGCGGATTAACGACCTCCGGCAGCTTCTTGTCGCCGGCCGCTTGCCCTGACGCGGCGTTCGCTTCCGCCGCATCCGATCGCGATCCGATCAACGACGCCAGCGCCACCCCGCCGATCCCGACACCGCCGGCTTGCAAGAAATGGCGGCGGGTCTGGTGTTGCAAATGTTCGAGCAAAGGGTTCATCGGTTCGGTTCTCATGTCCTAACGTCGCATCAAGGTTTCGTCGAGATTCAACAGCACGTTGGCCAAGGCGGTCCAAGCAGCCAACTCGATGGCATCCGCCCCTTCCGGCAGCGGGCCCAACGGATCGGTGGCCAATCGCTTGGCCTCTTCCGGCCGACCCTTCAGGTCTTCGATCGCCTGCTGGTGCAGGGCGACCAATGTCTGCAGCTCGTTCGCTTCCGGGGCCCGTGCGACGCAGAGCTTAAATCCGTACACAGCCCGTTCTTCCGCCGTCGCCCCACCTTCGGCGAACATCCGACGCGCCAACCCTTGTGCCGCTTCGACATAGACCGGGTCGTTGAGCGTCACCAAGGCTTGCAGCGGCGTGTTCGAACGGCTGCGGCGGAGCGTGCAGACTTCACGGTTGGGCGCGTCAAACGTCGCCATCGACGGGTACGGGTTCGAACGCCGCCAAGCGGTGTAAATGCCGCGGCGGTATCGGTCTTCCCCTTCGCTCGTCTTACAATCGATGCCGCTGCCGAAGGCGGCCGACAACCCGATCGATGGTTGCGGCGGGTTCACCGGCGGTCCATGCCGCTTGTCGCTTAACAACCCCGCGATGGCCAACGCCTGGTCGCGGATCGTCTCTGCCGCCATCCGGAACCGCGGCCCGCGGCTGATCAACCGGTTCTCGGGGTCACGCTCGATCGTTTGCGGCTCGACCTGCGACGATTGACGGTACGCCGCCGACATCACGATTTTCTTAACGAGCCCCTTGCCGTCCCAACCGCTGGCGACCAATTCCGTGGCGAGCCAATCGAGCAGCTCGGGGTGCGAGGGCAATTCCCCCTGCGAGCCGAAATCCTCGCTCGTCCCGACCAACCCGATGCCGAACAGCTTTTCCCAATAACGATTCGCCAACACCCGAGCCGTCAACGGGTTCGTTGGATCGACGAGCCATTTGCCCAGCGTCAACCGATCGGCCTGGCCGGCGGGCAACGGGTGAAACGCCGCCGGCGTCCCCGGTTGGACCTCGTCTCCTAGCACCATGAAGTTGCCACGCTGCTGGATCTTGGTCACACGTCGCTTGTCCGTTGGCAACTCCTTCATGACCGGGACGGTGATCGGCTGGATCTGGGCGATCTGTTTATCAAGCTCCGCGGCGCGGTCACGCTGCGGTTGCAACATCGGTGCGATGCCGAGGTAATGATCGGTGATCGTTCGGACCTGTTCTTCCGTCCGCTTCTCGGCCGGGACACCGATCGCCGCAACCACCGCCGCAGGGGTCGCCGCCCACAGCTCGGTCCGCGGGTCGGCACTCGTCGAAACCCGCAACCGCCCCACGGTGTGCTTGGCGTGCGGCGAATCCTGTTCGATGACCAATGTCAATTTGCTGCCGTCCGGGATCGCGACCGGACCTTCCGTTACCAAGACGATCGCGTGGTCCTTACCGGGCGCGCCGCCAACGGCCCAGCCGCTCTTCGGGTCGTTATCGAGCACCCCCGCGGGGGCGAAACCGTCTTGCTGATAATCGGCCAGCGCCTTGGCGAAGCGGATCGATCGCGGCCCTCCCGGCGAAAGCTCGACGCTGGGCTTGGGTGCCTGAGCCACCTTCTGTTCCCAGACGACTTGACGCTTCTCATCAAGGATCGTGACGCCAAAATCGACGAGCCGCTCGACCGTCCCTTCATCGGTTCGGTTCCAAAGCATCATCCGCTCGATCGGCTGCACCGCTTTGAGATCGACTTCCCACCACGGGTCGTCCGAAATTTCGGTGTGGGTCGTCGATTTCGCGACCGCATAACGGCCGTCGGTATTGCCATCGATCGCCAGCGCCGCCGGGCCGTCAAAACCGGTCGAACTCTGGGATGCCTCGCCACCCTTCGCGATGTTGTTGGCCCCGGCAAAAATCTCGACTTCGGCCAACGACAAAATCTTCTGCTTGCCAGCAATCGCTACCCGCACGTACCGCCCTTGGATCGCGGCGTTGTCAGCGGGTGTCCATGTCGCCGATAATTTGCTGATCACGAAATTCCCACCGGCATGGCCGGGCCCGTTTCCGGGAAGGGCAGGATCGCTCAGCGTCTCGATGCGGATCGCACGCACCGCTTCTTCGCCCCCTTCGATCGGGACCTTGACTTCGTAAGTGTCTTTATCGGGGCCACCGGCGATCGTCACGACCGGGCCGCGATCCGTTTCTTCGACCTTCGTCACGCTCCCTGCTTTCGACACGACTTCGAGCGGCTTGATCGCCTTCCAGGCAATGTCCTGCGGGAACCCCGCGACCCACGCGTCGCGAGCCGCTTCGAGCTCGGGGGTTACCTTCGCGAGGACTTCGCGTACCGATGCCAATTCGTTCTGCAACGCGTCTCGCTGTTGCTGCTGATCCGGGGTGTAGACCGATAGCAAGGGCGATTCGTCCCGCCGGTCGGCATCTTCGGTTTGGTTCATGATCGCGAAGACGCGGAAATATTCTTCCTGGGTGATCGGGTCGTATTTGTGCGTATGACACTGCGCACACGCCATCGTCGTCCCCATCCACACGGCCATCGTCGTGTTGACCCGGTCGACGATCGCGGCGTTGCGAAACTCCTCGTCGTCGGTCCCACCTTCGCTGTTGGTTAACGTGTTGCGATGAAATGCCGTCGCGACCCGCTGCTCGTCAGTCGCGTCGGGCAACAGATCCCCCGCTACCTGTTCGACGGTGAACCGATCGAGCGGTTTGTTGGCGTTGATCGAATCGATGACGTAATCGCGATAAAGCCAGATCGTCCGCAGCGGGTCATCGGCGTATCCCGCCGAATCGGCGTAGCGGGCCAGGTCGAGCCACATCTTGGCCCAATGCTCGCCATACGTCGGGCGGCTCATGAAGGTATCGGCCCATCGCTCGTAGGTTGCCGGGTCACGCGCGAACTCGGCGACAAACGCGTCGACTTCGGCCGGGGTCGGGGGCAATCCCGTCAGGTCAAGGGCCAAACGGCGGACAAGCGCGTGCGGGTCGGCTTGCGGCTGCGGCACAAGCCCTTCACGTTCCAATCGGCTCAACACGAAATGGTCGATCGCACCTTGCGGCCATGACGCATCTTTGACCTGCGGAAGCTGTGGCCTGGCCGGCGGCGTGTAACTCCAGTGCCTCGCATAATCGGCACCTTCGTCGATCCAGCGGGTAATCAGCTCCACTTCGGCAGCCGTAAGCTTGATCCCATGCGTCGGTGGTGGCATGACGCTGTCCGGATCGTCCGACGTGATCCGGCGGATCAGCTCACTCGCCGCACCCTTTCCCGGGACGATCGCGGCATGTCCACCCTGGTCGGCCGTCGCACCCTCGCGGGTGTCGAGCCTTAACCCATCGGTCCCCCCCTGACGCTCATTCTCGTCCGGCCCGTGGCAGATGAAACAGCGGTTCGAAAGGAGCGGTTTGATCTCGCGATTGAAATCGACCGCAAAAGCAGATGGCATCGCGGCCAAAATCGCCATCGATGCCGACATCAACCATGGGAAGCGTATTCGGGTCGCGAAAAGCATGCCGAGCATGACCTCAAAGGACGATGGGGCGGCGGGACAAAACGATGAGAAGCCTGACTCTTAATTGGACCCGATCGCGTCGCCGAGGAGACAACCGCCTAGCCCCTTCCGCCCGAATTCCGTTCGTTCCATGACCCCCAAATCGACCGGCCAGGACCGGCTACGACTGCCTACGACCGGCCAACCCGCCGATCAGGCCAGGATTTCGTTGACGACGCGGGCCGGACGGTCGGCGGTGATGACCTGTAGCTGGTTGTTGAACGGGTAACGGACCTCTTCGTGACGCAGCCCGAAGAGGTGCATCACCGTGGACTGGAAATCGTTCGGGGTCACGACATTTTCGACCGCCTTGTGGCCGAATTCGTCAGTCTTGCCATAGGCCATCCCGCCGCGGATCCCGCCCCCCGCCATCCAAATGCTGAACCCCTGACCGTTGTGGTCCCGACCCGCTTGGTCCGCATTGCCGTGGACCTGCGTCACCGGCAACCGCCCGATCTCGCCACCCCAGTGAACCAGCGTCGAGTCGAGCAACCCGCGCTGCTTCAAGTCGGCGACGAGCCCCGCCACCGGCTTGTCGGTCTTCTTGCAAATCGATGGCAAACTCGTCTTGATGCTCGAATGGTTGTCCCACGGCTGACCCGAATGGAACAACTGCACGAACCGCACCCCGCGTTCGATCAGCCTGCGGGCCAAGAGGCAACGCGTCCCGTACTCCGCCGTTTCCGGTTGGTCGATGCCGTACATCGCGAGCGTCGCGGCGGTCTCTTTAGAAATGTCCAAAGCGTCAGTCGCTGCCAACTGCATCCGCGCCGCCAATTCGTAACTCGCGATCCGCGCTTCGAGCTCCGGTTCCCCCGGGTGCGAATCGAGGTGCTTGCGGTTGATCTCTTGCAACAGGTCAAGGTTCTGACGCTGGACCGTGCCGACCAAGTGCCCCGGCGCCTGCAGGTTAAAGATCCGCGGCTCTTTGGGCCGCAGCACCGTCCCTTGAAACATCGATGGCATGAAGCCGTTCGACCAGTTCGTCACGCCGTCTACCGGATGGCCTCCCGGGTCGCTCAGCACCATGTACGCCGGCAGGTCTTGCGATTCGCTCCCCAGCGCGTACGTCAACCACGAACCGAGCGTCGGCCGGCCTAAGATCCCCGGAATCCCACCATTGAAATAACGGATCGATACTTCGTGCCCGTTCGCCCCGGTGTGCATGCTGCGGATCAGACAAATGTCATCCACGATCTCCGCCGTGTGCGGCAACAGCTCGGAAAGTTCCGTCCCACACTTGCCCCGCGGCGCGAACGCGAAGGGGCTGCCGAGCAACTTCTTGCTCGCCTGATTGACGAACGAAAAGTGAATGTCACCCGGGTAATCGTTGCCGTTTTGCTTCGTTAACTCCGGCTTCGGGTCGGTCAGGTCCATGTGCGACGGCCCGCCGTGCTGGAACAGCGAGATCATCGCCTTCGCCTTGGGTGCGAAATGCGTCGGCCTGGGTAACAAATCGCGATGCGGCTTTTCCTTCAATACCGGCGGCGCGGCACCCGCGTCTTCGCCCGCCAACATCCACTGCAGCGCGATCCCGCCGATCCCCATCCCCATCCCTTGCAACCACTGGCGACGGCTGCTCGGGAGCTGCGGAAATCTCGCTTCGACCACTTGTCTTTCTGACCGATCCATTTCATTCACCTCTCAAGGGTGCTCAATCGACGTAGAGGAATTCGTTCGAATTGATCAACATCTGACAAACGTTGATCAACACTTGTCGCCGCGCGGTCGACCCCGCAGGAACTCGACCCGGTTCGCGTTGGATCAGCTCCAATTGCGACGTGACAAAACGCTGCAGCACCGCCATCTCGTCCGCCGACGGTTCACGATGCAAAATCATGTTCCAAGCCGCCTGCAATTGGTGCGGCAACATCCCATCGTCCTTCGGTAACGGCCCGCCGAAACCGGCCCCGCTTTC
>JBEIRZ010000448.1:0-3540 GCA_040375695.1 Planctomycetaceae bacterium | reverse complement strand
GACCTCAAACGGTTCGTCGGGCAAAACCTGCGTCGTGATTTGCAGCAGCCAACCGTACGAAAGGATGTCCCCTTCCAGTTGCTTGGCGATCTCCGCTTTCAGTCGACGCGTTCCTTCGTTCATCGCGTTCATCCCTTCGCGGGAGCCGACGCTTCGGCGAAGCGTGCCGCGATCGCGTCGAGATCGGTCAATTCGGCGCGGTCATCGTTCTCTTTGACCAGCCGACAAATCAGCTCGATCGTGCGGAAATCGGGGTCGACAACGCCCAAGCACGAGGGGTGGGCTAAGAAGTCGAAGACGAGCCGGTTTTCGATCGCGTGCCGAACGCTCCGCTCGACCGAATCCATGAACCACCCCAATTCCCAACGTCCGGTGCGAAACGCCCCGATGTCGCTGATCGGGGCCATCGGAATTTCGATCAAGCCGTCGGGGTAGGCGAAGGGTTGGGCGTGATCGAGCGCCCGGGCGATCTGCTCGAGCATCTCGGCGGACGGTTTTTCCATCGGCCCGGTGTAGGGGTGGCTCGGGTAGAGGCTGCTGACCCAAGTGTAACCCTGGCGAAGGAGCTCGGCCCGAACATCCGGCGTCGTTTGCAACCCGTCGTTGAAACCGCCTGGGGTGCGAAAGCCTCGCGGCGCGACATCGATCCGGCTTCGCATCGCCTTGGTCGCCAAGGCGATGTTGTCGCCGATGATCGCCAGCAATTCCTTATCGGGCAACAGCCACGGCGCGCGTTGGAAGCGGAATTGCAAATCTTCCTTCCTGGTCGCCCGCACGTTGATGTGGTCGTAGGTGTGGTTGCCGATCGGGTGCCCTTCGTCGGCGATCTCTTTCAACCACGTCAGATCGGCCTGTTCGAAGACCCGGCCGACGGCAAAAAAGTGGATCACGCCGCCGTATTTGTGAACCCGGCGAGCGGCTTCGCGGGCATAGCGTTTGGTCGGCTCGTCCAGATTCCCCTTCTCGTAATCCCACGCGGTGGTTTCCCAAGTCGGAAAATTGCGGGACATTTCGAGGTCGAGCGTGATCGCGATTTGCGCCTTGCCGTTCGGTGCCGCGAAGGCGCGTCGGCCCCAAGGCGCCGCTAGCGCACAGGAACCGGCCAAGCCGCCGAGCATCCATTGCCGTCGTGTCGAATTCCGCATCGCGTCTTACCTCTCGTCGTTATGGCCTTTGCCGAACCATCGCATGTTTTACAAACTCGCCGATCGCGAAAACGCTTACTTTGCACTCGCCGCAGCTTCGTTTTTCGTTTTCGACGCACCGATCGGGTGAACCCACGAGACCTGGGTGATCAATTGGTTCAGCGACGCGAACGAGATCGCCGCGTTGACGGCAAACCGGGGGGTCGAATTCGCCGGGAAGGTCGCGAGTGACGCGTCGGCCACCAAAAAGACGTTGAAATCTTTCGATAGGTTTTCGTAACCCGCGGTGGTGCGGCAATAACACATGTCGGTCGCGTAGCCGGTCAACAGGACGTGCTTTACCTTGTTCGCCTTGAGGAAATCTCGCAGGGGCGGATAACCTTCGTCGTCAAAGATCACGACGTCGTTGGGTTTCACATCGATCGAAGTGCTGACCGGGATCGGCAACGACCAAAACCCTTCGTTGTTGAACCGCGCCCCGGCATCGAGCCCTGGGAATTGGCGAAAATAATCGGCGACCGGTTGCTGCGGTCCGAGCGTCAAGCTTTCTGGCAACGGCTCGCCGCGGTAATCGAAATCGGCGAGCCGTTTACGGAGTTCACGTTCCCCCGCGGATCGTTCCTGGGCGGTGGGGGTCTTGCCGAATGAACGGTAGACCTTGGTCCTGATCGGGTCGGCCGGTCCCGGGAGGCTGTACATGACGAATGCGACATCGTCGCGATATCGTTTCAGGAACGGGTCGATCACTTCTTTGGTGTGCCGTGCCGCGAGTATGTTTTTTTCGGGTGTGCAAAAATCGGCGACCCCGTTGGGCTGGGGCGATTTCCAACCCCAGTCGTCATCGATCGCCCAAGGGTGGACCATGATGATTGCCGTTTGGTCCGCGCGGATCCGGTTCGGCATTTCGATGATCCCTCGCGCGTTGTAGCTGAACCGCCAAGCACGCACGGCCAGATCGCCGCTGGGGTCATCGATGATCGGCGGGGCTTCGAACCGACCCCGCTCGATGATCGGTTCGAAGAATTCGGGGTAATCGGCAAGGAGCGGCTGGGGGTCGACGATCGCGCGGAGCGTGTTGCGGTATTCGCGGGTCGTGTTAACGTCTTTGGTCGCGACGCCGTCTTGGGTCGCGGCGCTGGGCGCGGTCGCATCCTGGGCAAGGATCGCCCCACCGGAGATCGTTATGAACGACAGGGCGAAGATCATCTGTGGGAACTGGCGCAGCAACGTGTCGCTGCGATGCCATGGGGCTCGTCGCATCGCGGTGCCTCAATCGGGGGTTTGCAAATAGGCGAACAGGTCGCGGAGCTCTTGCGGCGACCAGCTCCGATACAACTCTTCGGGCATGAGCGAATTTTCTGAATCGCGGAGTTCTTCGATCTCGTCGCGCCGCAATCGGGTCGTCTCGCCGCGTTGGTTGGTCAGCACCAGTGTCCCGTCGGATGCTTCTTTGACCAGCCCGATCAGGACGCGGTTGTCGGTGGTGCGGATCGCCGACGAGACGTATTCCTTCCGCACGGTGTTGCTCGGGTCGACGATCGAAGTCAGCAAGAAATCGCGGTCTTGTCGGTTGGCCGTGTTCAAATCGGGACCGACCTGAGCCCCTTCGCCTTTGTAGAGGTGGCAGGCGGCGCAGTGGGTTTTGAAGAGCGTCTTTCCTTTTGCCGGATCCCCCGCCGCGGCGCGAAGGTCGTTGTTCAACCTCCGGATCTCGGCGAGCTTTTCTTCGGGCGTCGATTTTTTGACCAGGCCCCAGTGTTTTTTGACCAAGGTGTCGATCGCTTCGTCGTTCAGATCGGCGAGCGGCCGGAGCGATTCGGGTTTGACCGACGTCGGCGCGACCTTGCCGGCATCGACGAGTTCCAGCCAGGCGCGGGCCGAGGCGGGGCGGGCGAAGAGGGCCTCTAAAATCCGCTGCTTCAATCCCTCGGGCGCGTCCGATTGGTAAGTCTCGATCAGCCACCGCGTCACGTCGGGCGAATTCGACTTGGAGAGGAAATTGACCGCCGCGAGTTTGACCTTGTCGCTGGAAGTTTTTCGCATCACATCCCGTGCGTCGGCGAGTGACCCGTTCGAGGGGCGGATCGCGAGGATATCGAGCTTCGTGATGACCGCTTCGTCGTTGGGATCGAGCTTGCGGAGCGATTCGGCGACATCGTCACGCAGCGAATCGTCACCCAGGACGACACCCAACCGGGTCAAACGATCGTCACCGGGGCGGGCGCGGAGTTCGTCGCGCACCAGCCGCAGCAATTCGTCTCTGCGTCGCGTCAACTTGTCTCCGGCTCGCATTTGCAAACCCTGTTGGACCATCGGCCACAGCTTCGCGCGATCGTCGGGTGTGGGGGCCGCTTGCATCAATCGGATCACCGAGCTGTCGCCCAGGTCGGTCCCT
>JBEIRZ010000594.1:0-2078 GCA_040375695.1 Planctomycetaceae bacterium | reverse complement strand
GGCCCGCCATGATTCATCGCCGGGCTGACCGCGACCCCCGTCGGCATCTTGTCGTTCAGCAACCGACCGACCTTCGGGGTCAGCGCGAAAGCGACCGCGTCATAGTCAGCGTCTTGGGCCGCCGAATAGACGCAACCGGTGAGGTTCCCTTCGAGCGATTCGATGACCGCGACGAGCTGGTCGATGTCGTCGGCGACCACGACCAGCGAAGCGTTACCGAAGGCTTCGGTCTGAAAGACTTCCGGGTCGGCTAGGAATTGTTCCGCGGTTGCCGACAGCCACGTGTTGGCCCGTGCGCAGCGGTCCGGCATCGGGTCGCCACCACCGGCCAGCAATTTCGCCCCGGCGCCACAAAGCGTTTCGATCGCTTTCCCCAGCGAATTGCAAACTGCGGGAGAAAGCAGCGTCCCGGCGCCGCGGCGGCGAACTTTTCCTTCACCGCGTTGATGAAGGTCTCGCTGGCGGGAGAACGGACGAGCAGGACGAGCCCCGGGTTGGTGCAAAACTGTCCCGCCCCCATCAGCACGCTGGTGACGTATTCTTCGATGATCTTGTCGCCACGCTGCGCCAAAGCCGCGGGGGTGATGACGACCGGGTTGACGCTCGAAAGCTCCAAATAGATCGGCTTACCGGCGGCGTCGGCGGCCCGTTTGAGCGCCAACCCCGCCGAGCGACTTCCGGTGTACCCCGTCGCGCCGCAGCGGTGGTCCGCGACCATCCGTTCCCCATCGGCGTGCGACGTCCGATAGATCAATTGCACCGTCGCCGCTGGCAGCCCCACGCTGGCGAGCGCCCGCGCGGCCAGCTCGGCAAACAGCCGTGTCGTCTCGGGGTGCGAGCTGTTCGCCTTGGCGATCACCGGGTTCCCCGCCGCGATCGCCGCCGCGAAATCCCCGCCGCTGGCACTCCCGAACGCGAAGGGGAAATTGTTGGGGCCAAAGACGCAGACCGGGCCGATCGGTTCATAACAGGACCGGATCGACGCGGCCGTATCGATCACCGGAAACGCCCATGAACCCTCGCGTGCCGCCGCTGCCGCCAACTTCAATTGGTTCACCGTCCGAGGCAACTCGACGTCAGCCAAACGGGGCGACTTCGCCAACCCCGTCTCCTGATGCGCTGTCTCGACGAGCTTCGCCGCTTCGGCTTGGATCAACGCGGCGAAATTTTCGAGGAACTCAGCGATCTTTGCCGGCGGGGTCTTGCGAAGCTCTGTCGCGGCCTGCGCTGCGGCGTCGAGCGCTTCGTCGATATCGGCCCAACCGCTGATCGGAAAGTGCCGATCGATCAACGCGTTGCGGTTCGGGTCGGTCGCGCGAAACGAATCGACCGATTTGGCTTCGCGCCAACGGCCGGCGATCAACACGGGTTGGCAATTGGCAGTGGAAGTCGCGGACATCAAGCTAGCCCCAGCGGTGGGATGGGAAAGGGGACGTGGTAAGGATTGACGGGCCGTGCCAACAATCCGTCGTGCCGACAAGCCGCGATCGACCGCGGCCCGAACCGCCAAATCTAACAAACGGGTCGACCAGCGATAAGGTCGTGCCAGCAACGCGGCTCCACGCCCCACAAAACGAACCGAATTCGACGAAGCTTCCGGAGGCGTTCTCTGTCAGAGCTGCCCGGATGTTGGGCGACTGAAGCATCTCCGCCCCTCGCGCTGGTCTCATTGGCCCCGACGCGACGAGACGTCACGCCCGCTTTGTGTGGCGGATCTTTCCCGTCGCGATCACCCGCCGGCCCGCACCGCACCAGTATTGAACGAGCAGAAAAAAATATCGCTGAAGTTCAATTTTCCAACCCCCGCTGTGGCGAATTGGTATATTTATTGCGACCTTCTTATCACCACGCGAAGCATCCCCTTCGCAAAACGATCTTCTCCTAATTTTCCCACCAGCTACGTAGAAGGATGATGCGATGACGCTTTGGAGGATCTTCGTTCCTTGTCATGACCCGGGTCGATCGGTCGTCGGCCCTGATCTCGGTCGAGCCCTTGTGTGTCGCTGGATCGCGGTCATCGCGATTTGCTTTTTCACGGGATCGATCAGCGGCTGCGGCCCCGGCACGGACGGTCGGGT
>JBEIRZ010000414.1:0-3909 GCA_040375695.1 Planctomycetaceae bacterium | reverse complement strand
CGGGCGACGTCGAGCCAATGCCTCGCGAAACGCTGGGCAAAATCTCGCGAAGCGAGCATCCGGTCGACGATCGCTTCGTATTCCTTCGACTCATCATTGGCGGCCAGAAACGCTTCGATCTCTTCGGGGCTCGGCGGCAGACCGGTCAGGTCGATCGCTAACCGCCGCAGCAGCGTCGCGCGAGCCGCGCGGGGGTTGGGCCTTAAACCGTGATCGATCAACGACCGCAAGACGAAAGCGTCGATCGGGCCGCGCGACCACTGGGCCAGCGCGGCGTCATCACGGATTGCGGCGTCGTCACGCTCCAGGGTCGGGACCTGAGGAACAACGATCGGGCGATAGGCCCAATGCCCTCGGGCCGCTTCCCAATCGATCGCCATCGCTTGCGCGTTACCCTTCGCGGACGCTGGGCCCCCTTCGCGTGGGTCGACGGCACCCTCGGCGATCCAGTTGCGAAAATCCTCGATCACCGCGGCGGGGAGTTTTTCTTCAGGGGGCATCTGCAAGTCGTCCGGGTCGGTCCCCGCGATGACGCGATAGAGCCGGCTCGCATCGGGATCCCCCGCGACGATGGCCGGCCCCGAATCACCCCCTTGTTGCCACCCGGCGCGGCTATCAAGAAGCAGCCCCCCCTCACGCTCGGTCGACTCCGCGTGGCAAGGATAACAATGCTCGATCAGCCGCGGGCGGATCTTCGTTTCGAAGAATTCGATCCCTTGCCCCGCATCTTTTTGAGCCGCCTCTGGCAACGCCTCCTGTCCCGTCGCGATGCCGACCCAAAGCATCACCAACGCGATGCCACCGAACGCCCGCCAAAAACGTGCGAAGAACGTCGGCACCTCGTCGCGGGTCATGCTCAATCGTCGACTCATCGCCGGCGGCTCGGTGGAAAGAAGGATGGGGCAGGGCTAGGGGGAACGGGCCGACCGTCCCAGGGCGAATTGCGTCGCTATTATCCCCCATAGCATAGCTGATCCTCAAGGGATCTGAACGAATTCGTTCGCATTCAGCATCGCGCGGGTGAAGGATGGCCAATCGGTTTGGCCGATAAATTCGAGCGATTGGGCGATTTCTTCGGGTGACGGCGGACGATTGAAACAGAGCTCGAAGGCGAGCCGGACGCGTTGCTCGGGCGTTGTCGCGTCCCGTTCCAACCTCGCCGCCATCAATTCGGACTGCTGCAACATGAAGGGGCTGTTGAACAGGTTGAGCGCTTGAAGGGGGGTGGTCGAGCGGCCTCGTTTGGCGACGACCTGGTTGAAATCAGGGCAATCGAAGACCCCGAACACGGCATCCTTTTCCAAGCGGACCCGATGCATGTAGACCATCCGCCGCCAATCGGCGGGGCCGAACCCTTTCTTCGGGAAGTAATGCCGCACGTTTTCGAGCGCGACCTCGAACGGGCTGAACCCTTCCCCGCCGATGCGTGGGTCGAGCGTCCCGGCGACCGACAGCACGCCGTCGCGGATCGATTCGGCATCGAGCCTTCGGGGCGGGAACCGCCACAACAGCCGCGACGAGGCGTCGGCCCGCATGCCGTCGTCGCGAGGGAGGCTCGCTTGGGACCAAACCCCCGAATTCAAGACGAGCCGATGGAGCTGTTTGATCGACCAACCGCCGCGGACGAATTCGGCGGCGAGCCAATCGAGCAGCTCGGGGTGCGACGGCGGTGTGCCGCTGGCCCCGAAGTCGCTCGGCGTGTCGACGATCCCGCTGCCGAAATGGAATTGCCAGATGCGGTTGACGATCACCCGCGGGGTGAGCGGGTTGGCGGGGTCGACGATCCATTTGGCTAGCGCCACCCGACGCTGTTGCTCGGGGGCATCGTTCGGGAGGGTCAAATCGGTCAGCGATCGGATCGCCCCCGGCGGGACCTCTTCCCGAGGGGCGTTGGGCTCGCCGCGATAGAGCCGATGCGTCGGGCCGGGTTGGACGAAATTCCCGATGTAGGCCAGCGGTGGCGCCGCGATCGACGCGCGGCGTGCGGTCAATTCGGCCAACCGCGTTTGCGCCTCGCGACCGAGCTTCGCCTCTTCCGGCGGGAAGGCATCAAAGTCATAGATCGGCGCGGCGGGCTTGGCCGGGTCGAACGGCTGGCGATCGGCGGCGCTGGCGAGCAACTTCCACGACTCGCCATCGAGCGAACCTTCGATCCGATAATCGATCGCCACCCGATCCTTGAATTGCTCCTCGCGGTCACGCCCCCAATGGATCGCATCGATCGTCATCGGTTTGGGGAGTTCGACGCGGACCCAACCGCCACGTTCGGCCGCCGCGATCCAGCTCCGCGAATTGCCATATTCCCCGTCGTTGATGTGCTCGAGCTTGTGCAGCGGGTGGACGAAATCGCCCGACGAAGTCACCTTCGCCCCCGCGGAGGCGGCCCCGACATTCGCACCTCGCGAATGGATCTCGAGCTCGTCGATGCAAGGCTGACCCTGGTTCGTCGCCTCGATCGTGAAGCGGACGAAGCGGACTTCGATTGGCTCCAACCGCTCGACGTTCTGTTTGCCGTTGACCGGCTCGCGCAACGAACCGGGCTCGCCGCCGCGGCTGGCGAGTGACCGCTTGAGGAACCGGCTGAGCCGATCGCGCAAAGCGGCGATCTCGGCGTCGAGGCTCTCGAGCTCCGCCGCGTTTGCCGGAGCGAGATCGAGCGCCCGGTCGCCGTGCTGGACACCGGCGAAGATCGCCTGCATCGAGTAATAATCGGCCTGCGTGACGGGGTCGAACTTGTGGTTATGACAGCGGGCACAACCGAGGGTCAGACCGAGCAGCGCGGTCCCCGTCGTGTTGATCATGTCGGCCAATTCGTCCTGCCGCTGGACGAGCCGCAGCAACGCGTCTTGCCCTTTGACGAGGTCATACGGGCCGGCGACGAGAAAGCCGGTCCCGAGCCCTTCGCCGACGGCATCCCCCGCGAGCTGCTTCATGACGAAATCGTCATAACGCATGTCTTGGTTGAAGGCATCGATCACCCAATCGCGATAACGCCATGCGTTGGGACGCTCGCGGTTCGTTTCGAAGCCGTTCGTCTCGCCGAACCGAACCAGGTCAAGCCACATCGTCCCGATCCGCTCGCCGTAGTGAGGGCTCGCGAGGACCTTTTCCACCAGCACCGGCCAGGCGTCGTCGCGCGGGTCGTTGACAAAGGCCTCGACCTCTTGCGGCGTCGGCGGCAGCCCATGCATGACGAGATAGAGCCGGCGGATCAAGGTCCTGCGGTCGGCCCGTGGCGATGGGGCGAGCCCTTCGGATCGCAAACGATTCAAGATGAAGGCATCGATCGGACGCGACCCTTGGGCGGTCTCGTTCCACCCAGACAGCTGATCGATCGGCGGCGGTTCGGGGCGAACGATCGGGCGAAACGACCAGTGGTCGGGCTTCTTCTGGGCGAGCTGTTCGCGGGAGGCCTCCCAAGCCGACTCGTCATCGATCCATGACCGCAAGTTTGCGATTTCGTCGGCCGTCAGAGGGTCGCCCTCCGGTGGCATCCGCTTGGCCGGATCGGCGTGAGTGATTCGCGTGATCAGGTAACTTTGATCGCTCGAACCCGGGACGATCGCCCGTTCCCCGGAATCGCCCCCGGCCAGCGCGCCGAGCATCGAATCGAGCTTCAAATTCCCCTCCGAGGCATCCTCGCCATGGCAATCGAGGCAGCGGGACTGGAGGAGGGGCAAGACGTCACGGGCGAAGTCGACACCTCGCGCAGCAGCTTCATCCCCCCGAACTTCCGACCTGTTCAAAACGACCAATGCCAGCGAAAAAACGAGCCCGTGGACTGCCGGAGCATAGGTGGGATGCAACCTCGATCGCCAGGGGTGATTGGCCGCACGCGTGTCTGTGCTCGGTGTTTGGGCCGCACCGATACGTCGCCGATTGATCATGGTTCGCTGCGTTTTGGTCACT
>JBEIRZ010000322.1:0-5281 GCA_040375695.1 Planctomycetaceae bacterium | reverse complement strand
GGCTTCGGCGGGCAGAACCGTCCCATCGCCGTCGATCATCTGATTGACGCGGACTCGGTATTTGCCAGCAGGCAAACCGCCGTCCTGGTCACGGGAGCTGATGACGGTAAATTTCCCTTGATCATCGGCGACCCCGATCGCCCCTTCACCCGGGGTACCGGTTTGCGGGATGAACTGGACCGAAGCGTTTTTCACAGGCCCATTTTGGGCCTTGACCAAACCTTCGATTTCGACGCGGTTCAGCCCATCACCGCCGCAACCGACGAAAGTGATGGCAAGGAAGCCAATCGCGACCAACGACAAACGACTCATCCGATGATTCCCCCGGCAATAGCGTTCGAACAAAAATAAAAATGACCTGGGACCGCCAAATTTGACAGCCCCGGGCAATACGGACCGATGCGAATGAACAAAGAAAGAGTTCAGGGGCCCCGCATCGCGAAGCCCCTGAACGCCATCGATCGACTTAGAATTCGTAAGTGATCACTTGGCCGTCGGACATCCGGCAAAGCCTTGTCAGGTTGGCGACGTCGATCGAATCCGAGATGAAGCGGACCGAACCGTCAGCCAACGTGAACTGCACGCCGCCAGGATGGAGGCTCGCACAGCTGTACCACGACGCACGCCGGCCGCGCTTGTTATTCAGCGGGCTGGTGTTGTTGTTGTAATTCCAAATGTTCAAGCCACGAGCCGGGAAGGTCGTATTCCAAGCACCGACCGGGTCGACCCCGACCGAAACCCAACCGGCGTACGACCAAGACGACGTGACGCCGTTGAACAGTTCGAGCGTGATTTCGCCAAACGCCAACGTGTTCGTCGTCCCATCGATGATCGAAGCCATTCGGGTGTAACTGTTTTCGCCAAATATGTAACGAGTGTCCGACGACATCGAGTTATGGAGGTTGTAATTACCCAACGTCGAGTTGGTCATGATGTAATCGTAACAGGTCTTCTTCGCGATGATCCCGGCCCCGAGGTCGGGGCTGTAGAACGTCGAAGGGGCGATGTCAGGGTTACCGCCGTCAGACGGGCAATAGAAGGTGCTGACCACCGTTTCGGAAAGCTTCCCGTTGCCGCTGACGATCGCATCCGGGACGGCCAACGGAGACGAACCAGGCCGGACATAATTGCCAAACGCGCCGCTGAAATTGAAACGGTCATACACCGTCTGCTGCTCGATGAACGGCAGGACCGCGACCAGACCATGGACGTTCTTCGTCGACGGGTCAGGTCGATACGGCGCCGCCCCCGAGCCCGCCAAACCGCCAAGACTCATCCGACCCGAAGGAAACCTTTTATAAGTGCTTTCGTAGTTATGAATCGCAAGACCGAGCTGCTTCATGTTATTGCCACAGCTCATTCTCCGTGCAGCTTCGCGGGCTGACTGCACCGCAGGTAACAGCAAACCGACCATGACGCCAATGATGGCGATGACGACCAGCAGTTCCACAAGCGTGAAACCGTGCTGGCCCCTGTGACTCCGACGCGACATCGTATGCCCCTTTTAGGAACCTTGTGATTAGAGACCACCGGAAAGATAAGTCCTTCCGTTATAAAAGATTTGCAAAGCCGATGCCAACTTTTTTCTTGTTTATTTTAAAGGGGTGTCGTTTTGGCCGAAGGGGAAGCTCGACCCCCTAACCGGTCCGGCATGACGCCCGAGGTCCCCAAGGGACAGATGCCGCGGCTTCATTCACGATGCCCTGCATCAGGCGATGCAATGCCCGCACGCTAGTGATGCCTCTTTTTCGTGCAGTTACACTCATTCGGTCTATCAAACATTCGGTCATTCGCTACGACCTTTGACTCGGTTTGGACGTCGTATGGTCCTTATGGCAAAGGTTTGACGGCACCCTTGAATTGGCCGCACCCCTTGGTAGCCCCATCCGCCGAAAGAAAACGCGGGTTGAGAATCAGCGGGGCACCCGTTGCTGCGGCCCGGCGGCGGGTCGGCTATCATGGATTCCGTTCGGGTACCCCCGACAACCTTCCTCTGTCTCCTTCCTCGATCAGGGCGAACGTCCCAGGTTTCCCACCATGTCAGTCCATTCCCGCATCCCCACAACGGCGCCACAGGGCCGTTCTCGATTCATGTCGCTGGCCGCCGTGATGGCGGTCGCCGCGGCCCCCTTGGTCTCTTTCGCCCAAGCCCGTGGCGAATCGCCCGTCACCCCCGGCTTCACGCGGATTTTTGACGGCAAGTCGACTGCCGGTTGGCACGGCTGCCCCCACCTCCACCCCGACAAGTACGCCGACGCCACCGAAGAACAAAAGAAGACCTGGGCCGACGAAGTCGCCAAGCACTGGTCGATCCAAGGTGACGAAGTGGTCAACGACGGCCACGGCGCCTACCTGACGACCGACAAGGCGTACGGCGACATGGAGTTCAAGATCAAGTACAAGACGGTCGCCTTGGCCGATAGCGGCATCTACCTGCGTGGCACCCCCCAAGTCCAAATCTGGGACACCACCGAAGAGGCCAAGTTCAAGCTCGGTGCGAATCTCGGTTCGGGCGCCCTCTGGAACAATTCCGCCGGGGCCGCTGGCAAAGACCCGCTCGTCAAGGCCGACCGCCCCTTCGGCGAATGGAACGAGGTCCACGTCATCCAGGTCGGGGCCCGCACGACCGTCAAGCTCAATGGCCAACTCGTCGTTGACAACGCGATCATGGAAAACTTCTGGGACCGCAAAGCGCCGCTCCCACGCACCGGCGTCATCCAGCTCCAAACCCACGGCGGCGAAATCCGCTGGAAGGACATCGAAGTCCGCGAGATCGGGCCCGAAGAGGCGAACAAGATCCTCGCCGCCCGCGACCCCAAAGGGTTCGAACCGATCTTCGACGGCAAGACGCTGGCCGGTTGGAAAGGGGCCGTCGATGATTACGAAGTCGCCGATGGGGCGATCCAGTGCAAGAAGGGTCGCGGTGGCAACCTCTTCACCGAAGGGACCTACGACCATTACGTCGTCCGCGCCGAATTCCAACTCCCGCCCGGGGGCAACAGCGGCTTCGCGATCCATTACTCCGGCAGCGGCAACCCCGCCCATGACGGCATGACCGAACTGCAGGTCCTCGATAACGACGCAGAAAAATATTCCAAGCTCGACCAACGCCAATACCACGGCTCGGCCTACGGGATGGTCCCCGCAGCTCGCGGTTACCTCCGCGAAAACGGCCAGTGGAATTTCCAAGAGATGACGATCAACGGGTCGAAGGTTCGCGTCGAACTCAACGGCAGCGTGATCCTCGACACCGACTTGGAAGGGATGAAGGAATTCATGGGCGACCAGGCCCACCCTGGCGTCGGTCGCCGCAACGGCCACTTCGGCTTCGCCGGCCACAGCGACCCCGTCCGGTTCCGCAACCTGTCGATCCGCAAACTCTCGGCCGACAAAGCCGCCGAATAACCCGTGGCTGATTGCCAGCCAACGATAGATCCCCAGCGGATCACCTTAAAACCCGCCGGCCACCCCGGCGGGTTTTTTAATGTTCATTCCCGCTCACGATTGCCCCCCACGCCAAGCTTTTGCCTCCGGAGATTCTCCCTCGCCGGCGTGCCGATACGCTCGATACGAAGCGAAGCCGGATTGCTAGCATCGCCGCAGTTTGCCGCTAGCGTCTTTTGCCCCCAAGCCGCTTACGATCGTAATGCCTGCCAAGGGAGGTCGGCCGATCGCTAAGCAGATGCGTCCGACTCCGGTGCCAAGACGACTGCGGTTTGCAGCTTGTCGGTTATCGCGGCTACGACCTTCGGCAGCTCCCTTTTCGCCGATCTTTGCGATTGATTCCGCGATCCGATTTACCTTAATCAGCAACAAAATCCGATAAATCAAACAGAAAATCTTTCGCTCCCCGTTTTCCCATCCGACCCCATCATGAAATCGCTGACCCTTCGCTCGAAGCGTTTAGGTTTCCTGGCCCTGTTGTCCGTCGTTATCGGGGCGAACAACGCCTCCGCCCAAAACACCCAGCGCGGTGCCGTGATCGGCGGCTTGGGCGGCGCCATCGCCGGGGCATTGATCGGTGACCACAACAACAAAGCGGGGGCCGGGGCAGCGATCGGCGGTGCCATCGGGGCGCTGGGCGGGGCCGCCTTCGGTAACGCGAAAGACAAAGAGATCGCCGCCGCACGCCAACGACAAGCCTACCAACAACAGCAGCGGGTCTATGCCCAGCAGCAGATGCAAGCGGCCCAGGTCCAAGCCGCCGTCAGCATCGGTGACGTCCTCACCATGACCCGCAGCGGCCTGAGCGAATCGGTGATCATCACCCAAATCCAAACCCGCGGCGTCCAACAGCAGCTCACCGTCAACGACATCATCTCGTTGCACCAACAAGGGGTCCGCGAAACGGTCATCAACGCGATGCAAAACGCCCGCGTCGGCAGCCGCGTCGGCACGCAGCCCCAAATCATCACCCAACCCGGCGAAGTCGTCGTCGAGGAATACGTCGTCCCGAGCTACTCGCCCCCCCCGGCGTATCATTACCGCCGTAGCTACAATCGTAGCTCACGCTACGGACGCTAAGTCGCGTTCGACCAGGCCACCTCGCCTCGATACACGTGCCCCGGCCACCTCAATCCGGCCACCACGCGTCAAAACAGGTGACCCGGCCGCCTCGACCCGAAACATCTGACCTGGCCCGCTTCCAACGGATAGCGAGCCAATACCTATGCCCCAGCTCGCGACTTACGATTGGCTCCTCCTGATTCTCGGTGCGCTGGGGATCGGGGTCGCCAAGAGCGGCTTGGCGGGGGTCAGCATGGTCCATGTGATCGTCTTCGCATTCGTGTTCGGTGCGAGGAGCTCCACGGGGGTGCTGTTGCCGCTGTTGATCGTCGGCGACATCTGCGCGACATGGCTGCTGGGACGCGAAGTCGTGTGGGGGTATGTCCGAAAGCTCCTGCCCCCTGCCCTGATCGGCGTCGTCGGCGGGTGGTGGCTGTTGGATCGCCTCGACGAGACGGCCTTTCGCCCGATCATCGGCTCGATCATCCTCACCCTGTCTGCCGGGCAACTGCTGCGGATGTACCGCCCGCAGCTCTTCGCCAACGTCCCGCATTCCCCATGGTTCGTTTGGATGATGGGGATCCTGACCGGCGTCACGACGATGCTGGCCAACGCCGCAGGGCCGGTCGTGGCACTGTACCTCCTCGCGATCGCCCTGCCAAAGAACCAATTGATCGCCACAAGCGCTTGGTTTTTTCTGATCCTCAATTGCAGTAAGGTCCCCTTCAGCATCAATCTAGGGCTGATCGACCCCCCGTCGCTGGCGATCAATGCC
>JBEIRZ010000045.1:0-21586 GCA_040375695.1 Planctomycetaceae bacterium | reverse complement strand
GCCGTCTTTTAACTGCAGCAACTCGTCGAGCTTTTCAAAGGACATCCCGGGGACGGCGACAGGGTTCCCCGCATCATCTAGGACCAGGAACATCTTTGGCGTGATCGATGACTTGACGCTACCAAAGCTATCGTTCCGTTCAACAGGATCGGCCACCGCCCTGATCGCTTCGGGAGGTGGAAGCGTCCCAGGAGGTTGTGCAAAACCGAGCGTCATCCAAAAAAAAGAGCAAATCACCACGGAGCTAGCGGTCAGACACGCCTCAACCCAGGCCGAGCGGCGGTTAGATGAGTGGGCCGTTGGCAACGGGACTTCCTCCGTGGGATGAATGGACAGACAAGCATGAATATTCTACGCTATTTGCCCAGTCGTAAAAGCGAATCGCTCCAAGGGGGTAACGGATCGACCGACCTTCGCCTGTTTGGTTCGGCGCAATCCCTATGACCCCTACGTTGCCCCCCTTGAAAACCGTTGATTTCGGAAGATCGCGACGAACCGTCATGGCCCTTCGGGCTGACTAATTCGTCAAAGGCAGCGGCTTTTCTTCGATTTGCCGGCCCAAGTTTGCTATGGTTAAGCTGTCTAACGGTCGCTCCGACCAGACCCACCAGGGACGAATGCGTCGAATAACGCCTCGCTCAAGAAAATCCCCGAAAAAGCCTACCGACCCAGGTCTGACCGCCGAAACCCGATCGAGCGATTGCGAATCGCGTTCGTCGCATGCCAAATGAGTCAATACCGTCCCAGACGAACCTTGCTGCGGGGTCGCCGACCACCAGTGGCAAGACCCCCCCTCCATTGGTGCCAAGGGGTAATCCTTCCCAAGCTCATTTTCGCCGGTAATTGAGCCGACACCTAACTCGAGTCGCGGCCATGCATCCCAAAGGGATGTTTTAATCGAAATCACTGACTCGATGACCAGTAGATCCGATCCGCCAGCAATTACCGTAAAGGAAAGTTCCAAACCGACCGGGTGGTCTGGTGATTCCACTTGCGAGAAACAGAGGGTGCTCCCCCTGACGAACGACTCACCTATAGGAGCGACTTCTACCCCCGGAATGCTGAGCGAAACCGCCGTGGAAGCGTCTTTCCCTTTGCGGACGAGCATCCGAACAGCCGTGCCGCGGTTGTCACGAACTTGGCGATTGACGGTCGCTACGGTCAAATCCCAGCCATCGGCCTGAAGTTGGGCAAAACCAAGCCTCGACATTTCCCACATCAGTCGGTCTCGCAGTGCTATCGGAAAAAAAACCGGCGGGCCAAAACCCGCCGATCTGATGTTAGTCGATTTTCGAGAGGGACTGAACCGGAGGCCTATAGCTTCCAGAATCCCGAAATGTCATCTGCCAAAAGATCCATCCACGTCTCCTCTTCCGAGTCGTCTTCGGAGTCAAGGCCAGCGATGTACGGCACCATTCGCAAGCTCGATTCCCCTTCTCCGGAAGCCCCGCCTCCTTGGAACCGACGATTCATGACTTCCTTCAGCTTCTCGGGCGAATCGATCGGAATCAGCCCATTGCTGCTCGGAGTGAGCTTAGATATCTGTTTGACGTCGGTCGGAACTCCCCCGTTGCGTGCGGCCCCCAGATGATTGATGACCAACAGCGCGTCCTGCGGATTCACTTGTTCGTCATTGTTAACATCGCTGAACCATGCCTGGCCGGTGGCGACCGTTTCCCCTTCGCGCCCGAATCGGCTGACTTGGTTGATGATCAATAGGGCATCGATGGGTGTCACAAACCCATCGCCATTCACATCGGTCGGCAGGATAGCGTTTTGGCGGAATGCCGATTCTCCCGAGGCCCCGGAGCCGATCGTAACGCTGGCGACGTTGTACCGAATCCGTTGGACCGGGACCGGCGCAGGAGGCTGGAACAGTAAGGTGTCGTGATAGGGCGAAGAGTCCGCGGGGCTGCTCGCAAACTGGAGGCTTCCTGATTTGACGGCATCGAAGTAAAGCGTGGCCATCAAAACCGGTTGGTTGCTGAAATTCGGGCCTACCGGTTGGCTCGTATCGGTCAGGAACGATCCGAGTTCGTCGATGATTCCTAACCTGTCGGCTACACCGGATGCCCCTACAATCCCGAACGGGGCGGCGAAGATCACGTCGAAATTGAACGGGTCATTGGGGATGATGTTTGACGGCTTGGCCAAATTTGCATTGTACAAAATGTCCGAAAACGCGGCGTAAACACCCAGCGGGTTGGCCGCCAGTGTGGACCGGAGATCTTGGACAATCACTTGGACGCCGAAACGGGAGCCGACCGCAACGCGGTTGACCGGGTTGCCATTACCGTCCACGACGCGAAGTTTGACATCGACGTCGAAAGGTTTGTTCCCTGCCGGGGCATTGTCTTGGGCGGCTTGCGGGTCGCCGACGAACAGCGAAACCTCCGCGGTACTCCGGACGCCGTCAGCAGTGACGATTTGGTACGTGAAGGAGTCGTACTTATTGACCACGCCGCCGTCAGGCGTGTATTGAATGAGCCCATTGCTGACAATCGCGGTGCCAAAGGCTGGCGCCCTGACGACTTGGAATTCCGAGACTTGGTTAGTTGGGCCGAGCAGGTCGTTGGCCAAAACTTCAAACTTAGCCACCGATCCGGCACGGATGGGTGCACCGTTCGAATCGATCCCGTTGGGGTATGCGTCGTCGATTGCCGAGGTGAACGCTTCGCCGGAGGGATTGATGACAAGTTCCGAGAAGCCTAGGCGTAATTCCCTAACCAACAGTGCCGTGTTCCGGTTGAAGACCGTAGTCTCATTGATAGGTTCATCGGCAGGGTCCGCCGCGACCGAAGCGATCCCCGGAGCGACTGCCTGGAAGCGAGCCGTAAAGAGTTCGATCGGTCCCTCGAGCGAGGTCGGAGGGGTCATGCTCATCCTCTGAGACCCGATTTCATTCAGCAGCCCAGGAGTATTCGCGTCGCCGCTTTGCAAGCCCGAGGATCCGCCGCTGAACAGCGAGCCGAACTGGACATCAAAACCTAACGGATTGGCTTGGTCGGCCCGTGGGGCCATCAGTTCATCCTGGTAGAGCAAGTCCATGAAGGCAGAGTAGACACCTGTCTGAGCGATCGCCGAACGGACGTCCTCGACCATCACGCGGACAAAAAAGTCTTGGCCCGCCTGGATATTCGTAATTGGCTGGCGATTCGTCACGTCGAGAAACTCGACCTTGAATCCGACAACATCATCCGTTCGCGATCCGGGTATCAAATTGACCGTGACGGTTGCACTGCTGACTTTGCCCGCCGAATCGCTGATCGTATAAGTGAACTGCTCGGTTCCTGCGAAGCCGGCACGAGGCGTGTATCGGATCGACTGGTTACCTCCCGTCAGCGATGTGGTGCCGCCCGATGACCCCGGGGTAACCGAGATCAAAGTGATTCCCCCAGCCGTGCTGGAAAGGTCGTTGTCAAGAACGTTCAGGGCGACGTTGCTTGACCCTTGTGGGATCTCGAAAGAATCGTCAATCGCGATCGGAACGTTGCTCTGGAAAGTGACGTTCACCGTGACAGTCGCGGTCGCCGTTTTCCCAAACTGGTCAGTCACGGTGTAGGTAAATCGATCTTGGCCGACGAATCCGTTGGGCGGAGTATAAAAGACCTGCCGGCCGTCGGGTGCGATCGTTACCTGACCTCGGGTATTCAGCGAGACGCGGTCAATATTCGTAATCCGCAAACGGTTATCGGCGGTCTCGAAATCATTTGCTAAAACGTTGATCGCGTTAGCCGAACTGTTTCGTGATACCGAAACCGCGTCGTTATTTGCGATATTCGGCTGGGCTTGAACGGTAAACAGGTGGTCCTCGACTTCTCCCGAATCGGCCGCGCCCCCGATCGCTAAGCCAGGGGTCAGGCTCAATCGCCAACGCGTCATCATGGAACCGATCTGCACACCCGACGGGAGTGCGATATTGCGAAGGTTTGCACCCGCGGTGACTACAAGGTCTCGAACCAATTGCTCGCCCGCGTCGCTGAATCGACCATTCCCGTTGAGATCGAACCACGCCTGCAAATAAGAACCCTGACCGCTTGAGTTGGTGACGTCGATTTGGAAGGCTGCCGATGAACCCGGAGACAAGGGAGTGAGCAGCCGGACGCCATCTTCATCGTCGATGACCGCTCCAGTCGAGCCGACGACTCCGTTCACATCGTCCCCGTTGGCCGCCGCGGTCGGCTGACCGTCTAGGTCTCGGTCGATTGCGGCTCCCAGCGACAAGCCTGCGGTCAAACCGTGGCTCGGGCCTCCAGAGGCGATGGTCGTTAGGAAGGTGTCTGGCGCGTCGCCATAATCACGTGACGGGCGATTGCCAAAATCGAGCCCGACCGGCGAGGTCGTCCCGTTGTAAACCACGCGATGAAAGCCGCCAGCCGGCGAGGTCGATTCGAACCCGGCCGGGACAACTTCTCTGACGAAATAAGTACCCGCGGTCAGGCCCGCGAAGCTCAAACGGTAGTTGCCATTGGCATCTGTCGTGGCCCGGGGCTCACCCAAGTCGATTCGGCCATCATTGTCCAAATCGATGTAAATCGTCGCTCCCGAAACACCCGGTTCACCCGAATCGAGGAACCCGTTGCCGTTGACGTCCGCGAACTTACGCCCGGTGAACTCGGTAGAGGGACTGAAGAGGCCGAAGTTCACATTCGAGGCCGCCCCAGACACTTGTCGTGAAGCAGCCGTCGAGAAGAAGTATCCGTTAGGTGCGATCGCAGCGATCGTGTTGGTACCGCTCCCGATCGGAAGGCTATAACTTCCGTTCGCCGTGCTGACGGTCGACACCTCGCTAGCGTCGCGAACCCCGTTCCGATTAGCGTCGACGAAAACCGTTACCCCCGCCAGACCCGGCTCGCTGCTCCCCCCTGAAGTCGATTGGACCCCATCGCGATTGAGATCGTTAAAGACAGTACCGGTCAGAGAACTCCCTTGCCGACCGGTCGCGAGCGCCCAAGAAAGCCCAGGCGCTACCCAGTGATTGCCATAAAAACCTTCACTGGCAACGAATTTGTCAACCCGCGCGAATCCGATCGTGATGTCATCTGCCGTGCCAAAAATTCCGTCAGGACCAACCCCAAGGGCATTCTGTTCGAACGAGCCGACGCCACCCGCGTCACTCAACGAAGGGACATTGTTGGCGAAATCGGTGTGCCTTGAGCCAACAGCGTGAGCGACCTCATGCGCGACCACCGAAGCGATGCTAACCCCCAGTTTGTCCATGACACTCGTCGAATTCGTATTCGGAACGAGCAAGACATCTTGTTCGTAATACTCTACCGGCAAGAAGACAACATCCGAGGTATCGAAGTTACCGATGTCGAGCGTCGAAGAAATGCCATAGACGCCCGTTACTCCGAGGTCAGTCGTCGAGCCCCCAATAAAAACGCGGGTTGTGAATGGATCATTACCCGGATCTAGGTGGTCGCGGCTATTCAGGATCTCGATCCCGTATTGCCCGGGTATGCCCGTGGTGGCGAAATCTCCATTCGTCCCATTCGTCACAAGACTTTGAAACCGCTTCGCCGTCTCTGCAACGACCCGATTGATCAGCGTGTTCTCTTCGCTCGGGAGAAGATTGAGTTGTGTTAACGAATCGGCAAGCGAAGGGATCCGGATCGTACCGGGGACCAAACCTGGGGGGAGGACCGACCCAGGAACGATCGCACCATCGAAATCAAGGAAAATCTTTTGCTTCGTGCCGATCGGCTGTTGTTCCAACAACGGTCGATAGACTCGCAATCCGACCGTGTAATTGTCCTGGCCGCTGACCAGTGTCGCTCGACCAACCCGCAAATAGTAAGTCCCGTCCGACGGCACCACTTGGGCTCCAACCGCGGTGCCGATCGTCATCAAGGGTGAGGCGGGTGGCGGGACCGCTATCGCCGCTTGGTTAATTTCTGTGCCGAACCAATAGGACCCGTTTCCAAAGAAGACGTCAAAACTTCCGGCTGAGCCGAGCGTGGAAATGTCAAGGATGTCACCCGCTTTCAAGTTGAACGAAAAGAAGTCGACATCCTCTGGCTGCGTACCGGTTAGCGGCGATCCGGCCCGGTAAGGGGGAAGGTTGCCCCTCAGGTCAATCGTGTTCTGCTGACCGACCCCCGTTCCCAACGGAATCGCTTCTGCCGTCTGGATCCGGTCATTCATCGACCGCTGAGTCGCGGTTTCCTTCTCGATGACCTGGAACGCGGTCACCGTCCCAACGTTCCGCGGTGCGGTAAAGCTCCCGGCGCCAATTGCCGCGGCAAGCAGTTGACGATTCTCCAAGCTCTCGATCGTCAACCGACGCTGACGTGAACCTGCGACTCCGGGGCGGCTACGCCGTGACTGAGAGTGAGAATTTTCTCGCTTCACGATCAATGTTCCGAAAGGGCCAAGCGGTCTGATGCGGGAAGAGTAAGGGTTGCGCCAGCTTGTCACTCAGCGACGTCGGTTCCAGCGATTAACCGATCCCACGCCCGCTCAAGCGAATCAAACTCGGCCCAAAACTCCAGCTTCCTTGTCTATCTGGGGGGTTTGCGTGTTTCGCAGTGACTGGAAAAGTGACGCCGTCGATTCTAGTTGGACTGTCGTACCTGTCAACGAAACGCCTTGGGTAGGACGCGGCTGAAGGCAATAAGTTCCCATCCCAGATCGAATTCGCCACCACTTCTCTTCCGAAACCCCGAAAACCTCATGAATCACGCGTTTTTATCGGTCAGGAATCCGTCTTGACCGAACCGGAAACAGAAAAAGCCGGGGACTTCCCCCGGCTTCTCCTGTTGCAATCGCGTCGTTTTACCGGATCGGCGCAAATTACCAGATGTATTCGGCACCCCAAGTCACACCTTCGATCGTCAGGGACTGGGTTCGGATCGGATTGGTTCGGGCATTATCGATCAAAACGTCTGCCGCGGTCGTGTCAAATCCATAGCCAACATCATCAACCCCGAGCAAAAAGTAGGAGGTTTTGAATGTCCAAGAGTGGCTGACGCGGTACAAAAGCGTTGTCTCAAGTTCACCCATCCAGGTGGAATCGTCGCGGCGGTCGGCGATGCTGACCACGCCCGGGGTCGCCCCGGGTCCCAGTGAGTTTGCGTATGCCGTCGCGTTACGCTTCATGGAATTCCCCATCGGGCCTCCCTTGAGCCCAAGCCCGACGTTCATCCCGGGGATCACATTCCACCAGACGTCTCCTCCGATCTGGACCCCGACCATTTCGTTCTTCAGGCCGCTGTCCAGTTCGAAGAACCGTCTGCTAAGGTTTGTCGAGTTGTCGAGTGCACCCCGGGCAAAGTAATCGAAGTTGCTGTCGAATCGCAGGTACCGAATACCGCCTAACCAAGACCCTTGGAACCGGCCGAACGGTCCGACGGTTCTTCTTCGATAATTGACTTCGCCACTGTGGAAGGTCGAGGCTGTGGAGACTGACTGGAATTCGGAGCGGTCGGTGTCGTCAAAGCCGTTCACCGGATTGGTACCGAACTCGCTCAGGAAAGAATAGAGTCCGAAATTCGGGTCTTCGACGCTCGCGGCGCCCTCCCATTCGTTCCCCCCCATGTAGGTCACTTCGATGTTTCCGCCTGGTCCGGCGATGAACGCGGCCGACAGACGTCCACCTACTTCTAACCCGTCGCTATCGCCACTGTAGGCGTACAGGACAGGCGTCCCTGCGATCCCTTGGGTAGTGACAACGCCACCCCCGCTTGTGCCGCCGCTAACGCCGAGGAACATCAATTCGGCCGACAGGTCATACCATCTCTGAGCAGCGATTCCGGCTTCGCCGTAGGGACGAAGCATACCGATCGCGCCGAGGACGTAATTCCCGATCACGTTCTTGCAAATCCCGCAACCTACCCCGCTGCAGAACAGGCATGCCCGGCTGAGTCTGCCGAGCAATCCGCCGCGACCGATCCCGCCGCCGTGCGGGCCTCGGTCAAAGATGCTCGTACCGCAACCGGGTTGACCGCAGCTACACGAGGGGCAGCCTTGGCACCCCATGGAGGGATCGACGTAGGCGCCTGTGGTCGGGTCGATGTAGCCCTCCATACCGACGCCATAGCCTGAGGCATCGCCGCAAGGGGCGGAAGCCATTCCGTAAGCCGCCTCATGAGGGTACGCCCCGTACGCGCCTGCCGGTGCTAGCCCGCCGAATGCCCCGGGGTAGGAGTGCATCCCATAAGCTGCCGGAGGTGCGTACCCTCCATGGCTGTGACCACATCCACAACCAGACCCCTCGTCGCAAGAGGCTCCGGGATTCGATGGCGTCGCACCGAGCCGCGAGGCGATCGGGGATTGCCCGAAAAAGCCCGCCCGCTCAACCGCCGCGTAATAGGCTTCGGGAGAAGGCATTCCGGCGGGTGCGACGAAGCCGCTCGCTTCGTAATCGGGTTCGAAATCGGCCTGACGCACAGGTCCGGCCGCGAATCCCTCCGTCGAACCGAGCACCCCCGAACCGGCGGATGCTAGCGTGCACAGGCATCCCCAGATCACCCGCTTCCAGTGAAGTTTTGTGGTCATAGCCTTGTCCAGAAACTCGTATCGCGTCGGCTGGTTAAATTTCCGCGACCAATCGCTGTCGGCGTGGACACTCAGATCCCCGAGATCTGGACGTGCTACACGCGAAATAATCGCTTCCGTCGGTTTTATCGGCACAACCGGCACGTAGGTTTGATGATTCCGCCCAGTCCGATCAGGAAAACTTTGCCGAGCGGCTCGGTTTTTCCATGCATGGCGGTCTCCGAACGTCTCCGGCCAGCCAAATCCGGGCTTAATGAATCTGTTTAGAATGTGGTGGGCTTCCTGTTCTCCATTCATCCGAATCCCACCCAACCCCATCACTTCTTCTTGCTCCTATGAAGCGTTCGATCGATGAAATCGATTACCTGATCGGTGCAATTGCCGCGGGGAAGCTCGATCCGGATTCGGCGGCCAGGGCCGTGCTCGGCATCAAACCATCTGGCCACTCCTCGTCGGAAGAGGCGGTGCTGGCCACGGGAGAGCCTTCGACAGACTCGATCGGGGCCCTGATTGCCAGGTTCGGACCACCCCCTGAAGCGATCGAGCTTGATTGGCGTCGTCAAATCGAATCTTGCTCACGGGAATGGCAACGGCTTCATCCCGAGTCGCCGCTCCCTGTCCGTTTTGAAGAATGGTTGGTGTCGGATGAGAATCGGCTATCCCCGCCCATCCCTTTCGTGCCCGACTTTGGGGATCGGCAACTGCCCGACCACCTACGAGCCGAAGCGATCGAAAAGAGGAAAGCCAAGCAATCGGAGAAGGTTGCCAATCCGTCTCGGCTGGGTCCTAGTAAGGCCGTCCGCGGCGGACTGGGCGCGTTGGGACTGATTGCCACGGCCCTTGTCGGAATAAGGGTCTACGATTGGACGAGAACAAGCCCGGCCAGACCCTCTGCCTCGGATGGTGAGGTGACCAAGCGGAGCGGTCCGGTAGCGAAGCCCGCAATGTCGGAGTCGCCTACAATCGATGTTCCGAGGCCAGGCTTGGCAACCCAAGAGTCTTCTTCGTCACGGCTCGACCGGATCGAGTCGCATGCTGATGTCGTGGCATCGGGTGAGAAGGTTCCGGTGGTGACCTCCTTCGATTCGCTCGGGGCTTTGTCGCAGGTCCCAAATCCGCTTTCGCCCGATGCCAATAGCCCCACTGCCGACCTATTCGATCTAGGCACCAGTGTGGATGCGGTTCAGTTGTTGGCCGACGATATGGCTGAAGACGCGGGGTCACTTCCCTCGGAAAGGGAGATCGAAATTCAGGTCGAGCCGCAGGTTGACGCTGTCGCTTTGCCTGCCCCTAGCGGTAACGCTGCTCCGCTGCTATTGACCCCCCGGGCGGTCAACGAGATTGATTGGGAGTTCCCCAATACCGAAAAAGGCAAAATCGAATTGCGGCGAATTTCTCCCGACGCTTGGGGACTGATCGATTCGGCTAACGGAGTCGCGATCGCGAAGCTTGACCGATCAGACCGCGGGATCGAATTCAGTTGGTCGGTGGACGCAAAACCAAGTCCCCTCGCCGGTCTTGTCCCGGCGGGGCGACTTCGTTTCAACGCGGCCGGACCGGACTCGTTTGAGGTCTTTCTTCGTCCTACCTTGCGGCCTAAGGCCCTATCACTCGATCTCAGTGATTCGGATACTCTCGCCGCCTGGTCACTTCAGGGACCGCCACTCTTTCAGTCTCCGCACTGGTCAGTGGAGTTTCGGACCGCCGACGGGATCATCTTCGAATGGATCATGCCGCCAGATCCGTCGAAGGTTCGTCGTGGCGAAGGGATCGCGCAATGGCGGTTGACCGAAGCGGATGCCGACGCCCCCGTCATCCGCACGCACGTCGAATCGCGGATCGGTGCCCGTTGGACGCTTCGTCTTCGCCACGCCGTCCTGATGTCGATGCAAGCCGGATGGGAGCCCTTTTCAGAGCCGAGGCTAACAGAAGCTTTGAAACGCATGACGATCGCCCTGAATCAGTCGCTTTTAGAACAGTCCGAAATGTCGCGGCGCTACTCGGCCGCGTCGGCCTCGAATCGGCGTGCGATCAAGCCCTCCAAGGACTTGCTCGATCAAAGGGTCGAAGACTTGCAAGCCGCGATGAAGCGGCTACGGCAACTCGAAACCCTCACTTCGGCACTTGCCCTAACCCGGTTGAGCCTTGGTTTGTCGACCGCATGGCCCGATCGACGTCAGGTGATCTTTGAATCGGATGGTAGCGATTGATCAGCCGCGCGTCGGAGCGCCTAGGCCCCGCTTGTCTCTCCGTAACTCGATGGCGAAAAAGTGGGAGATCATGGCCATCGAAGTTCGACGCCCTGAGAGACGAGCCGCCCCTGGAAGTTTGCCAATTCTTTTGCCGAGTCGCGGAGCTTGCGGGGTGGCACTTGGCGATCGATCGCTTGAGCCACCACCAATCCCGCCGCCTCACCGATTCCCCATTCCACCGGATGAAGGCGGTAGCACCCCTGGGTAATATGGGTCACACCGATGTTTTTGCTCGCCGCGATCAAGTTCTCGACCCTTTTGGGAATCAATGCCCCCAGAGGGATCTCGAAGGGTAACGAAGGGAAGTCGATATAGTTGTCACCACCTGTGCTTGGATGGAGGTCGATCGGGTAGCTGCCGATGCCGACGGAATCCGCGAAAGATTCCGCCCGCAAGCCCTCCCCACTCCGGCCGAGTTCTTTCTCCCGCTGTTCGCGTCCGACATGCCTTTCCGTCACTGTGAGCATCGCTAGGATCCTGCGTGATTCTCGGACGTAAGGAAACTTGGCAACGCCCGTATCTGAACCGAGCAGATCGCCACGCAACCTCAATCCGGGGTGACCTAAGCCGCCATCGGCGCGGGGGGCCTCGGTCTGGAGCCAATAGAGCCAGGAGAGACTCAATTGCGTCGCGCGACGAACGTGTTCGTCTCGTTCTTCACGCGTGACTCCAACTAGGTTTCCCAGGAAGTAATCGTTTTGGGGCCAATTGACCAGGGAGATGTCACCGACGTAGCTGCCTGGGACGAACTGACTGCGATCGATCAACCGACGATAGACCCATAGGTTGACGACACCATCGGTTTTTCCTCCGTTCGGGTCGAACCCGAGTTTACGAGGCAGGCCTGTTGGGGGATGGGTGTACGTAAAGTCGAGAAGTTTCCCTGGCCAAGGAGGTGTCATTCGTGGGACGAAGCCCCGCCAGGAGTCGTATTCCGACGGCTTCTCGATCACATGTTCCTCGCCGGGGATGTGATCGATGGCGAAGCACATCGTGAAGGCCTGCTGGTTGTGTGGGTTTGCCAGGTCAGCGCCATGGAGCTCGCCGGTTTCCGATCGTGCTTCGGCGCCGGTTACAAATTCCGTCTGCGACAGGGGCAACAGGTCCCCGAGTTCGGTCGCATCAAGGAAATATGGTGCTGTCAGGACTTTGCGCTCGCCGCCGCCTGTGCGTTCGATCGTGACGGCACGGATCGAGTCGCCGTCGAGTTCCACAGCGACCGGCAGATAGCCCAGCAACAGGCGTAGTTTGCCGCTACTTAACCAAGGTGCTAGCCAATCGCCTAAAACCGCGAGTGCGACGCGAGGCTCATGGCACAACCGCGATACGCTTCCGTTGCCAGGATTGAGGTCGGTCTTGGCACGGGCGGTTTCTTGAAGCGGATAATGCTTGCGGTAATGGTCTCGAATGCGACTCCTTAGTTCACGGTAAGAGAAATTGGCCCCGTGGGTTTCGATCCAGCGGTGTTCGTCCGGTGGTACGGCCTGCGAAGTCAATTGGCCGCCGATCCAGTCGGTCTCTTCGGTCATCAGGACGCGAAGCCCTGCCCGGAGCGCTGAAATCGCCGCGGCGCAACCCCCTAGTCCCCCTCCGACAATGACCAAGTCCGCTCGGAATTCATCCGCCCGAGTGCCGATTTTTTTCTCGGCAGCAAAGCTGAATCGGTCCCAGCATGTTGCGGCCGCAATCACCCCCGTCGATAAAAGAAATTCCCGTCGTCGCATGCCTGTTTGCTCCTCGGATGATCCCAGTTTTGGCGGCGTCCCTCGGGACGGCGATTCCCACAGATCGGTTCGAAAGTCGAGATGTTTAGTGCCGGCGGTGGTCGATGCACTTCGGACCTGCTAGTCTGCCAGTGGGAGTTGTCCCGTCATCGCCTAACTCACGAGAGTCCTGCCATGCTACGATCCGCCCTGTTGTCCCTTGCAACCCTCTTCATCATGATCGCATCCGCTAAGGCCGACCAGCCGGACACGCGTCTCTTCGAGATGCGAGTCTATTATGCCCCTGAGGGGAAACTCGATGCCCTCAACGCTAGATTTCGAGACCACACACTGAAGCTCTTTGAAAAACATGGCATCACCAACATCGGTTACTGGATGCCGATCGATAACCCGGAACGAATGATGGTTTATTTCCTCGCCTACCCTGACCGGGAGTCGCGCGAGAAGTCTTGGAAGTCATTTATGGCTGACCCCCAATGGCAGGCGGCCTACAAGGCGAGCGAAGTCGACGGAAAGCTTGTCGCAAAAGTTGTTTCCAAGTTCTTTCAGGCGACCGATTATTCACCGAAGATCGCACCCAGCGCCGTCGGCAATCGGGTCTTTGAACTGCGGACTTACACCACCACACCTGGGAATCTCGACGCCCTGAATGCCCGGTTCCGCGAGCACACCGTCAAGCTGTTCGAAAAACATGGGATGACGAATGTCGCCTATTGGACGCTCGTTCCTGGCCAAGAGGGTTCGGAGAATACGCTCCTTTACATCCTCGCCCACGACAGCCAGGACGCGGCCAAGGCCTCTTTCGCTGCCTTCCGCGAGGACCCGGCCTGGGTCGCGGCACGCAACGCTTCGGAACAAAAGGCGGGCGGTTCGTTAACCGCGAAAGAGAACGGTGTCGTTTCGCAATTCATGAACGCGATCGATTACTCACCGATCCGTTGATCGCTCCGACCAGTGATGAGAATCCGGTCTCGTTCGACGATACCCCCCAATGTTCACACCAATGGCGGAGGAAAGTCGCGTATCGCTTCGCAAACTCCTCCCATGCGAATTCGTTTCGCTCTCCTAGCTTCCGCAGCAACGTGAGCGAAGTCTCTGGTGATTCGTAAGCTTCGTTCATAGTAAATGCTCGTATCGTGGCCATCGGCTAATAAATCGCTTTCGCTCGGTGCGATCGTTGATGATTTGGCCTGTAAATAAGAGCCCCGGTACGAGTCCTCCGTTAGGAGGACAAGAGAGAAGGTTGTTGTCGAAGTCTAGCTTTGTAAGCAACGGATTAGCAAAGCAATTACCTTCCCTATTTTTGCAATTCGGAAGCGAGGAAAGAAAGCTGAGAGAGTGCTGACTCAGCGGACGACTGATATTTCGGAGAAAACGGTTTGGATCGGAGCGTCTGAATCGCTTCTTCGAGGCAGTAGCCAGCCTCTGAGTCGAGTTCTAAATGCACGAGTATGCCAAACCTGCCTATCGATCGGTCATACATTTTGAGTCGCATCTGGGGTAGATCGGACCACCTTTTCAAGGCACCACGCTGGACCTCGATTGACCTTTCGGAGGCATTGATCATGTTAGTGTGATCGTCGATTGAGCGATAAGCCATGGCGAGTTGATCTAGCAACTGTGAGTGGTTGCAGTATGCCATCGGGTCGTTGGGCGTCAGTTCGGTGAGTTTTTCGGCGAGAGAGCAAGCTTGTTCAAGTTTCTTTGTCCACGTTGAAAAGTCAGAGACCTGCCGAGCTGATTCGCCTTCGGATTCTAGAAGCATTCCACGAAGTTGGATCAACTGCGGGTCTTGCGGGTACTTCGCTTCGAGCACTGGCAGCCCCGCTTTCATGGGTTTGAGGTGAGGGGCGATCTGTGCGATAGAATGCCCCTGCCACTTCTGGTCCCATTGCGCCAATGTCCGCATCCTCACCTTGTCGAGATTTTGATCAATCGGTCGATCGCTCGATAGGTGAGGCGGGATTGAGGGATGGTTTGAATCGAAAGTTACTGACGATGCCTCGGACATGCTCTCTCCGCGGGGGACGCGATCAAACAGAAACACTCCGCCCAGCAGGATGCCGACAAGACCGACCGCGACCCCGGTTTGGGTGGCGGTCTTGCGGCGTATCCGCGGAGCCCCCCTTTTCGATTCGTTCGCTACCGGATGCGATTGGGTTACTGAAAGGCCGCTTGATAGGCATGCCTCTAAATCTTCTGCCAAAGTGCCTGCCGATGCATAACGTTTAGATGGTGATTTGGCTAAGCACCTCAGGCAGATCTCTTCGAGGCATTTTGGAATGCCCGCTATGATTGAGCTTGGCCTTGGCGGAGGTTCCTCCCGGATTTTCATGAGTGTTTCGACCGGGTCAGCCGTAGCGAACGGGGGCTTGCCGCAAAGTAGTTCGAAAAGGATGGTGCCTAAACTGTAAATGTCCGATGCGGGACCGATGGGGGCACTGTGCCCCCGCGTCTGTTCGGGAGACATGTATGTGGGTGTGCCCAGCAGTTCCCCGGTATATGTCAGGCCTTCGACTTCCTGGTCATGGTGGTTCAGTTGCGAGATCCCGAAATCCGTTAGTTTGATCCTCGGGAAGATCGTGGGCTTTGCGCCTGGTTCTGCTTCTTGCGGCGGATCCAAGATCAAGATGTTCGAGGGTTTTAAGTCTCGATGAACCACCCCACGCTGGTGGGCGTGATCGATCGTAACAGCTATTTCCCGTACCAATGCCGCGGCCAGATCGGGTCTTAAAGGTTTGCCGCGTTGCCAAAGGTTGAGGGGTGTGCCATCGACGAACTCCATGACCAATGCCGGACCGCCATCAAAGTACTTGACGTCGTGGATCGCAACGATGTTCGGGTGGTCAAGCCTAGCCATGGCCTTGGCTTCGTTGATCATCCTGGTCATCGCCTTGGAGCGTTTTTCGGCCATCTTCAGCAGTTTGATAGCCACTCGCCTCCGTGTCACTTCGTCAAACGCCTCATGGACCGAACCCATGCCGCCGCTTGCGATCCTCCTCACGATCCGCAGATTACCCACCCGTGGAGCTTGTGTTGAATCGACGCCTTCTGTCGGCGTGAAAGCCTCGTCCGTTAGATGGTCGTGAACGTATCCGAATTCCCATCCGTGGTCCCTATCCGGTCGCTGAAAGGTTGAGCTAAGGGAGTCTGGAGTCAGAGCTGCGAGTTCCTCCAGCCGGCCCGCCCCATCGTGTGCCCTATCGAAGAAGTCTGAAAACTCTCGGCGACAAGAGCCGCACGACGCGATGTGTGCCTCGAACTGTTCTGATTCGTCTTCATCCAGCATCGCCTGCGCGTAGTCCGCAAGGGTCGCTAAGACTCGGTCGCAACTCGAAGCCATGTTCAAAACCCCAAACCGTTTGTGAGAATGAGTATTGTTCGGCCAATACTTGTGGTCCTTCGCTGAAGTTCTATTGCCGCCCCAAAAAACCTTTGGGGTAAATTTATCGGCACGCCTAGAAGCTGCCAGGGTCAATTTTCGTCGAGTTGGCCCGATCAAGCCGAGGTCGCGATTCTCACCGTGGAATCACCCTTTCGACGTTGAACGCCAAGCTTCCGGGAGGAGTACGTACTGGTTGAAAAACATCGATAACTATCAGGTTCCGATAAGCGGCGGTCTACGTCGTGAACGTAGCAGTCACTATGGTTGGGGGGGGGACTCAATCTCGGATAGGCCTCTTCCTTCGGCGATCGCTATTTGGGCCTTGTGCAAGATATGGAGCGCCTCCATTGGGGCGATCGTATCGAGTTTCAACCGCTTTAGGTCATCGATTACCGGGTGGTCGGCGAAACCGAAAAGGGTCAGTTGGACCGCGCCGCCGGAGCCGCGACCCTGGGGAGGACGGATTGTCGGCTGATCGAGCGAGTCTCGGTGGTCAGCCTCCAGTTGGGCGAGGATATCCTTCGCCCTTTCATTGACCGAGGCGGGAATCCCTGCCAAGCGGGCGACATGGATCCCGTAGCTTTTATCGGCTCCCCCCGGAATGATGCGGTGGAGGAAGACGACGGAATCGTTCCACTCCCGAACGGCGACATTCAGATTGCTGACCCGAGGGAGCAATTCCTGCAATTGGGTTAGTTCGTGATAGTGGGTTGCGAAAAGCGTGCGGCAGCCGATTCGCTCGTGCAGGTGTTCGGTGATTGCCCATGCGAGCGATAGTCCGTCATAGGTGCTCGTTCCACGCCCGATCTCGTCGAGGATGACTAGCGAGCGGGGGGTGGCGGTATTCAGGATGCGCGCCGTCTCAACCATTTCGACCATGAACGTGCTTTGGCCCCGGCCCAACTCGTCGCTTGCCCCGACTCTGGCAAAAATCCGATCGGCGATGCCGATGATCGCCTTAGCCGCTGGCACGAAGGAGCCGGTTTGGGCGAGCAGCGTTAATAGGGCGACTTGCCGGATGTAGGTGCTCTTGCCGGCCATGTTGGGGCCGGTGATCAACAGCACCATGCCGGCTTCGGGCGATTGGAAACAGTCGTTTGGGACGAACTCACCCTGCGGCATTTTGACATCGAGCACTGGGTGGCGTCCGCCTTCGATCCGCAGGATCGGCTCTTGGGTGATTGACGGCCGGATCCAGTTCCGCTGCGCGGCGAGTTCTGATAACGATCCGAGCACGTCGAGCTCGGCCAAGGCCGAAGCGATCTTCCTCAATGACCTCACGGCTCGGTGCGCATCGGCTCGGATTTGGATGAAAAGTTCTTGTTCCCTGGCCGCCGCTTCGTCGTCGGCCGCAAGCACCTTTTCCTCGTATTCCTTTAGCTCCGGGGTGATGTAGCGTTCGCAATTCTTGAGCGTCTGTTTACGGATGAAATCGGCGGGGACCTTGTCTGTTTGGGATTGGTTCACCTCAAGGTAATAGCCGAACACACGGTTGTATCCGACCTTCAGGTTTGGGATACCAGTCTTCTGAGTCATCTGCTGTTGGTAGGCAGCGATCCATTGCTTGCCCCCTTTGGCAAGCTCTCGCAAGGCGTCGAGTTCCTGGTCGTAGCCGGCCCGGATGAATTGACCATCGGCCGCCGAGATGGGGCAAGTTTCCGCTAAGGCTGTGTCGAGCCGATCTCGCAGTTCGGGGAGTGGTTGTAAATCGTCATCGACACGGCCCAGAATGGTCGACTTGGCAGTGCCCAAGCGCCGCTTGAGCGTGGGGAGGCTCTTCAGGGTTCGAGCGATCTGCTGCAGGTCTCTCGGGCCGCAACGTTGGGTCGCGACTCGACCGATCAGTCTCGTCAGGTCAAACGTCTCCCGAAGGGTTTTGCAGACATCCCCTCGAAGCTCGGTTTTTCCGACAAGCTCTTCGACGCCGTCTTGCCGCTTCGTGATCTCGGTCAGATCGGTCAGCGGTGCGGCGAGCCAATCCGACAGCAGTCGGGAGCCCATCGGCGTCTCGGTCAGATCGATCACCTCCAGCAGTGACCCCTCCCGAGAGCCCGTCCGATAAGTGCGGGTGATCTCGAGGCTCCTGCGCGTCGAAATGTCGATCTGCAATGTCGCGGAACCGTCGTGGGGGAGCAAGCTTTCGAAATGATCAAGCGAGACTCGTTGCGTCTCCTGAAGGTAGGAGAGGACCGCGCCAGCGGCTTGGATCGCCGGTGCGTCTCGCTCTTCATCGAACCCGAAACCCTCCAGTCCCTGGGTCCCGAATTGCCTGCACAGCGACGCCCGCGATTCGTCGAGAGCGAAGGTCCAGGCGGGCCGTTTGGTCCAGGCCCAACCGGAATCGGCTCTCGGTCGGATCCTGGTGTCATCTTCCCGGTAAACCAATTCGGCTGGTCCGATCCGCTCCAGTTCGTCATCCATGCGATTGGCGGGAAAAATCCCCGCCTGGAAACGGCCGCTGGAAAGCTCAGCCCAGGCAATCCCAACGACACCCCCGTTCGCGGCGGCCTCCGTATCGTAATCGCCCGTTCCCTGCCCCGTTTTTCTCGACTCGCCGCGACCGGCAGGAAGATAAACCGCCGCCAAAAAGTTCGCCTCTTTCGGGTTGAGGAGCGAATCGTCAGTCAGCGTCCCAGCAGATACCAATCGGGTGATTTCTCGACGAACTAGCCCCTTGGCCTGCTTGGGGTCCTCCACCTGCTCGCAGACTGCAGCGCGATATCCGGCGCGAATCAGCTTTTGTAAGTAGCTGTCGAGCTGATGGTGGGGGAAGCCCGCCATCGCCGTTGGGTTATCGCTCTCTTTATCGCGACTGGTCAGGGTAAGACCGAGAATTTTCGCCGCGGTTCGGGCGTCTTCGAAGAAAAGCTCGTAAAAATCACCCATGCGAAAAAACAGCAAAGCGTCGCCGCACGCCGCCTTCGCCTCGTGGTACTGTCGCATCATCGGAGTCGTCATGAAATAATCCTAACGACTCAAACGCTTGTCATCGACGGGCTTTCGACCAGCGGTAAGGCCCAAAAAAAACCGGAAGCTTGAGCCCGTTGTTGATAGCGATGGCGGGATTCAGAGCCCCAGACATATCGTGATATTGCTCGCCGAAGTGCTTTTTTCTAAAAAAACGCCAGTTGCCATTGACCCCACTCCGTGATCCGATACATTTTCGTCTCCCCAGCCAAGACCGGTTGACCCATGGCTACAGCAAAGCTGTTTTAGCTAATGGGTTGGGTTCTTTGCGGTTCGTAAGGATAACCTCAGGTTGAGTGTAGCTCGATCAGTGGGCTAGAACGTGCAGTCCGAGTCGAATAGCTTGGGAGCAAATAGAAGAAAGTCCCTTCGGGGTTTTTCCACTTATGTTCGTTGACCCCGCTAGTTTACTCTTTGTGGGGCGGTTAGGGTCGAGGTTATCCGAAGTCCCAGTGCTCGATAGGGCGTTGTCTGGTACTTCGGTTGGCTTCGGCCGGCGGGTTTGCCTCCCCTAAGGGGGTATGGCAGATAATTGATGTTTGACAATTTGGTTGTTTGGTAGATGGCATCTTAAGAAGAGCACAACGCTCGGGTTGCCGCTGTGGGTCGGTTCCCTGTTTGGGTTCTCGGTTCGTGGTGTGTGATCCGGTGGGGTGAAAGTTCTTGAAGAGCGTCTTGGGGTTGATCTTTGATCCGTTTAATCGGATCGGGGTGGGCTCCAAGGTATTAGATTGCTTTAGGATTCTTTGTGTGTAGTTATCGTTAGCGGTAGATCGTCCGGAACGCTGATTTGCGGTGTGGTTGATAGCCCTTTTGGGTTTGTCGGTCACGCATCGCGAGTTCGAGATTTCGGCGGCCAATCTACTAAGGGCGCACGGGGGATGTCTTGGCATCAAGAGGCGACGAAGGGCGTGGAAGTCTGCGAAAAGCCTGGGGAAGTTGACAAACAAACGATGATCCCGGGATACCCGAATTACGATTAGCTGAATCCATAGGCTATTCGAGGCAACCTGCCGAACTGAAACATCTAAGTAGGCAGAGGAACAGAAAGAAAAATCGATTCCGTCAGTAGCGGCGAGCGACAGCGGAAGAGCCCAAACCGAGGAGGTTTCCTCTTCGGGGTTGTAGGGCCTCTCATTGTGGAGTTACCAATTGGCAGGTTAGCGGAACGGCTTGGAAAGGTCGGCCATAGCGGGTGACAGCCCCGTACGCGAAAACTTAGTCAACTCCCGAGAGGTACCTGAGTAGGTCCAGTCACGTGAAACCTGGACTGAATCCGCGGGGACCATCCCGCAAGGCTAAATACTCCTTGATGACCGATAGTGAACCAGTAGCGTGAGCGAAGGGTGAGAAGAACCCCGATAAGGGGAGGAATGTGAACCTGAAACCGTGCGCTTACAAGCGGTCGGAGCCCTATGTCTTTGACACGGGTGACGGCGTGCCTTTTGCATAATGATCCGGCGAGTTGTGGTATGTGGCTTGGTTAAGATCTTACGGATCGAAGCCCAAGGGAAACCGAGTCTGAATAGGGCGAAATGGTCACATGCTGCAGGCGCGAAACCTGTGTGATCTACCCATGAGCAGGTTGAAGCGCGGGTTAAACTGCGTGGAGGACCGAACCCACTTGGGTTGAAAACCGAGGGGATGACTTGTGGGGAGGAATGAAAGTTTAATCAAACCAGGAGATAGCTCGTTCTCTCCGAAATATCTTGAGGGATAGCGTCGAGGCACTCTTTTGCGGGGGTAGAGAGACTGAATCGGATGGGGGCCCTTCCCGGGGTACCTCACTGAACCAAACTCCGAATACCGTAAAAACTATCTCGGCAGTGAGTCTCTGGGGGATAAGCTCCAGAGTCGAGAGGGAAACAACCCAGATCGCCTGCTAAGGTCCCGAAGAAATACTTAGTCACTAAGGAAGTTGAAATGCTATGACAGCTGGGATGTTGGCTTAGAAGCAGCCACCATTTAAAAAGTGCGTAACAGCTTACCAGTCGAGCATTTCTGCGCCGATAATGAACGGGAGTAAGTATTTCACCGAAGCAGCGGGTTCTAGCCTAGCTAGAGCGGTAGGAGAGCGCCGGTGATCAGATACGAGCCATACGGTAACGAGTGGTGTCGGGGTCATCGGGTGATTATGCCGGAATGAGTAACGATAAAACAGGTGAGAATCCTGTTCGCCGAAAGCCTAAGGTTTCCTGGGGAAGGTAAATCCGCCCAGGGTTAGCCGGTTCCTTAGTCGAGGCCGACAGGCGTAGACGATGGATAGCAGGTCAATATTCCTGCGCCACTAGCACACTTCGATGCTGGGACGGCGTCCGGAGAGTGAGCGGTACGATTAGAAATGTCCGTAGCGAAAGCTGAGGTGTCCGGGGTTAAATGACCGGGCATAAGCCAAGGCATAGCTCGAGAGCGTCTAAGTTCTCGAAGTCACTGGAAGGACGTCCAAGAAAAGCGGCTAAGATAGTGTGTGTTAGTGACCGTACTAAAACTGACACAGGTAGGCGAGATGAGTAATCTAAGGCGCTCGGGAGAACGGTGGTTAAGGAACTCTGCAAAATGGCCCCGTAAGTTCGCGATAAGGGGCGCCCACGCAAGTGGGCCACAGAAAATCGGCTCTAGCGACTGTTTATCAAAAACACAGGACTCTGCTAACTCGCAAGAGGATGTATAGAGTCTGACGCCTGCCCGGTGTTGGGAGGTTAAGGAAGAGGGTTAGCCGCAAGGTGAAGCCCGCGACCGAAGCCCCAATAAACGGCGGC